>CADBWP010000016.1 GCA_902798365.1 uncultured Ruminococcus sp. | reverse complement strand
ATATAACTCCGTTCGACTTGCATGTGTTAGGCACGCCGCCAGCGTTCGTCCTGAGCCAGGATCAAACTCTCTAAAATTTGTATCTTAACACCTTTCGGCATTAACATCATTTAGAGCTTTAATCTCTTTAATCCAGAACTATCATTGCTGACACGTTCGTGATTTTACTGTGCATTTTAAGTTTGCACTTTCTGTAATTCTTTGAATCTTTCAACTCAAAGTCATTACGGGTTTCTTTGTTATCGTTGTTTAATTTTCAAGGTCCTTTGTGCGCTTTGTTGGGTTTTTCTGCTTATTTTCAAAGCCTTGCACCGCAACAGCGCAAGACTTATTATATAATAACAGAAATGGTTTGTCAAGCCTTTTTTTGAAATTTTTTGAAAAATCTCAGCCTAATACGCAGTCAACAGAGGAGACACTCCGGCGTACTGCTCCTTGTCGGCATAGTCGATGAATTCTATCGCCTTTCCGCAGCCCATTATCACGCAATCCGACGCCTGCTTGTGCACGCGGACACGCAGCTTGGTCGATTCGCTTATCAGCTGTGCCAGTCCGCCGAGCCTTGCAAGACCGCCCGTAAGGAAGATTCCGTCGGCATCTATGTCGCCGAGCAGCTCGGGCGGAGTTTTTTCAAGCACCTCGCGTATGGCGGCAACTATCTCTCTTGCAATTTCCTCTATAGCGGGCAAAAGCTCTGCGGAGGTAACGTCGGCATAGCGCGGCAGTCCGCTGACGGCGTCTCTGCCCTTTACGCGATACGTTTTGTTCTCTGTCGGCTGAGCCACACAGCCTATCGCCTTTTTGCAGCTTTCCGCCATGTTTGTGCCTATAATAAGGTTGTGCTGCTTGCGTATGTATTTAACGATTTCCTCGTCCATTGCGCCGCCCGCCTTTTTGACGGTCTTTGAAACCGATATGCCGCCAAGCGAAATAACGCCTATGTCTGCCGTGCCGCTGCCGATGTCCGCCACAAAAACGCCGTGCGGAGAATTTATGTTGAGTCCGCAGCCGAGCGCCGCCGCCTTGGGAGTTTCTATAAGATACACCTTGCGCGCGCCGAAGCTGCTTACAGCGTTGACGACCGCGCGCTTTTCAACCTCGGTGAGCTCGCATGGGATCGCCGTTACCACACGCGGGTTGGTGATCCTTGTTGTGCACACCTCGCCGAGCAGGATATCTACCATATTCTCAACCAAATCGGAACGGGCTATAACGCCGCCGTCCATCGGGTGAGCCGCGCGGATTCCCACGGGCGTTTTTCCTATCATGGCGTACGCTTCGTCGCCCACGGCAAAAATCCGGTTGGTATCGACGTCGTAGGTGATTACGCTCGCCTCGTCGAGCACCTTTCCCTTGTTTTCTGCAAATACTCTGGTTCTGTCCGAACCCAAATCTATAGCTATGTTCATGTCGTTCTCCATCAATACAAACTGTCGTCGCGCTGCAAAAAGAATTTGAGCGCGCTGTAGCGTTTTGTGCGGCGGTTGTTGTTGACCATGTACTCCACCGTTTGCGGAGTGCCCACCAAAATGAGCGTTTTCTTTGCCCTTGTTACCGCGGTGTAGAGCAGATTGCGGTAGTACAGCTGCGGCGGCCCCGGAAACATTGGGATTATCACCGCGTCAAACTCGTTGCCCTGGCTTTTGTGAACGGTTATCGCGTAAGCGTAGTCGAGCTCGGACGCGGCTTCAAAGCCGAGAGAGGCGGTTTTGTCGTAAAAATTCACCTTTATTGTCTTGTTGCGCCTGTCTATGCTCTCGATAATGCCTATGTCGCCGTTGAATATGCCCTCGCCGGTTTCGCCGTTTTCGCGGAACCAGCGGATGTCGTAGTTGTTTTTGACCTGCATGACCTTGTCGCCCTCACGAAAGGTTTTGGAGCCGATGGTCACCTCTGCCTTAGCGTCGCTTTTTGGATTGAGCCGCGCCTGAAGCTTGTGGTTGAGCTCGGCTGTGCCAAGCTCGCCTTTTTTGGACGGCGAAAGCACCTGAATGTTTTCAAAGGGCGAATAGCCGTATGCCCTTGGCAGCCTGTTGACGCAGAGGTCGGTGATGACCTCGGTAACATCGCCTTTATTATTCCTGTACAGAAAAAAGAAATCCTTGTCCGCCTTGTTGAGCACGGGCATCTGACCGCCTACTATTTTGTGGGCGTTGGTGATGATAAGGCTTTCCTGCGCCTGGCGGAAGATCTCGTTCAGCCTTATGACCGGCACAAGTCCGCTTGAAATAATGTCGCCGAGGATATTGCCCGGACCCACGGACGGAAGCTGGTCGGAGTCGCCCACCAATATGAGCCTGCAGCCTATCGGAAGGGCTCGCATAACGCTCTCGAATATGCAACAATCCACCATAGAGACCTCGTCGATGATAAGGGCGTCGCACTTTAGCTGATTGCGCTCGTTTTTGTTGAAAACGGGATTATCGCTTTTGTCCCAGCTTACCTCCAGCAGGCGGTGCAGGGTTTTTGCCTCGTCGCCCGTGACCTCGCTCATGCGCTGGGCGGCGCGTCCCGTGGGAGCGGCGAGCAAAACCTTTTTGCCCTTGCTCTGCAATATTTTGATAACGGCGTTGAGGGTGGTGGTTTTGCCCGTGCCGGGTCCGCCCGTCAGCACCGTCATGCCCTCGGTGAGGGCTGTGGTGATCGCCTGCTTTTGCAGCTCTGCGTAGCTTATCCCGTCTGTGGCTTCGCGCTTTTCTATCGCCTCGCCTATGCCGTCGATCTTTTCGGCGGGAAAAGACAGCAGCAGCTTGACGCGCGAGGCTATGTACATTTCGTTGAGGTGCAGCGACGGCGTGAACACGAAGTCGGAGCCGTCGAGACTGTCCTTGATAAGGCTGCGGTCGAATATCATATCATCCATACAGTCTGTGATTTTTTCGCGGCTGACTCCCAAAAAATCGGCGGCGATGTCGCACAGCTTTTCCCTCGGCAGGCAGGTGTGACCGTTGCCCTCGTTGTGCCTGAGCACATAGGTTATGCCTGCGCGCAGCCTGATTTCGTTGTCGGGCTCAAAGCTTTCGCGCTTGGCAATAAAATCGGCGCGCTCAAAGCTGACGCCCATATCGCCCTGACAAAGTATGTAGGGATTCTTTTTTATCTGCTCTGCGCAGCCGGGTCCCAGGGCGCTGAATATCTTTACCGCCGCGGCGTTTGATATGCCGTATTCGCCCAGATAGAGCATGAGCGTGCGTATGCCGGTGTTCGCCTTTAGCTGAGCGGAAAAATCGAGCGCCTTTTCGCGCGAAATGCCGCGAACAGCCATCACGCGGTCGGGGTCGTTTTCCATGACCTCGAGCGTGCTTTCACCGAACGCCTCGACAAGCCGCGCCGCCGTTGCGGGACCTATGCCCCTTACAGCCCCCGAGGAAAGGTAGCGCAGGATGTCGGCGGTCTCGGTGGGGCGGCAGATCTCGCACGCCTTTGCCGCAAACTGCCGCCCGTAGCTGCGGTGCTCGGTGTAGCTGCCCGTAAGCACGACCGTATCGCCTGCACCCGCGAGCGGCATTATGCCGACAGCGGTGATGTAGTCATCTCCGTCGGCGATCTCAAGCACGGTGTAGCCGTTTTCTTCGTTTCTATATACTATGTTTTCAACAACGCCCTCAAGGCGCAGCAAAGCTTCGTCCTGCATAGATGACACCTATTTGTGAGTTCTTACGGGCACCTCTGATAATTCAATGTTGTTCAGAGGTGCCCTTATGTCATTATACTCCATTTTTTTGCGAATAACAATATGTTTATCGGGATTCAAGACGATTTAAGAGTTCTTCCTTTGTGATAAAGCTCTGACATCCGAATTCCTTGCACAGGCTTTTGCAGATTTTAAGCGTGGCTTCGTCAAGCTCGGCGTCAAGGCACACCGCCGAGCCGCAGCCCCTGCCCCAAAGTCTGCGCTGCTTTGCGAGAGCGCTGCGCAGCACAAGCTCGGCGTTTTGCTCGTCCTTGTTTATCGGCGTGATGAGCAAAACCGTGTGGTCGTCACGGCGGCAGAACAGCAGCCATGAAAGCTCCCTTACTATCGCCGCCATGCCCGCAACCGCAAGCACAACCATTATTACAGCCGAAAAAACGTTCATAAGCTTCACCTCGGTATATATTATTTTGACCACGGCGGTTTGTGAATAACATTGTTCTTTTGGGGAATTATTATTTCGAGGTGAATACAAATGACAGACAACCGTTACGTCAACCATTGCATAATGTGCAGCGTTGCAAGCTGCAAAAACCACAGCCGCAAAAAGGACTACTGCTCGCTTGAGTCGATACGCGTGGGCACGCACGAATCAAACCCCAACAAGCCGCCCTGCACCGACTGCCAAAGCTTTGAGCCCGATCATTCTCAACAGCCCTTTTCGCTGTAATTTTTAAGGGACTGACGCGAGTCAGCCCCTTTTTAATTCATTCATTCGCCTTATCAGCAGCCGCCCTGTTCGGGTGCGGATATGTCGTCTTTTCTGTCAACGAGCATACGAACCATAATGTCGAGGCGCTTGCCGCGGTAGTATTTGCAGTTGGCGGCTATGTGACCGCAGCGCGAAAATGTTGTGCACTCGGGAAGATACAGACAGCCGCTGCACTTTTCCCTGACGGGCTCTGCCTCGTCAAAGCTGCGGACGAGCGCGTCGTTCGTCACGCCGTCAAAAACGTTTCCCGTGGGGTCAAACGCCATGATGTTTTCGCAGTTGAAGGTTCTGCCGTCGGGCGCGATGACCGTGCACTCTACGGGGTCGTCTGCCATGCAGGAGCGGCGTTTCATCTCGAGCGGATTTGAGCGATATACCACGCTGTAGCCGAGGCTCTCGATATAGCGCGACACCTCAAAGGACTTTTGCCAAACCTCGAGCCCCGCCTCGCTTTTGAGCACGTCAAAAAGAAGGGTGAGGTAAAACGAAATATATTTTTTGTCGGGCGCAAGCGCTTTTATGTCATCTGCAAGCGTTCTTACGCCGTCGATGTTGTCGTTATCGACATTGCAGCGCAGATCGGTTCTTATTCCGCTGTCGGCAAGCAGCTTTACGTTTTGCAGCACGACGCGGTAAGCGGATTCATAGCTGTGCACATAACACTTGCGGTAGTTGTAGTCCGCCTCGTTGCCATCCATAGAAACCTGCGCAGAGGTCAGGCGCCAGTCTTTTTTCATTTTATCCACAAGCTCGGGGGTAATAAGACTGCCGTTTGTGATTATCATTGATCGGTAATCGAGCCCTGCCTCGTTCAGACCGCGGGTGATCTCGTCTATAACAGCCTCGCCCACAAGCGGTTCGCCGCCGAACCAGTTTATTTGGATCTTTTTTCCGGGGCGGCAGGTGTCAAGAATAAACCTTACCGTCTGCTTTGCGGTCGCGTCGTTCATCGTTTCGTACTTTATGCCGCTTTCGTAGCAGTAAATGCAGCGCGCATTGCAGGCGGTGGTGGGCAGAATGGTGTATAGGATATAGCCCTTTTTGAGCGTCATTCTGCGTGAAAGGCGAAACAGGTTGAGGTAAAACGCGTCCTCGTCCCTGTCGCACGGCGCCAAAAAGAATCTTTCGGCGAGCTGTGAGAGCACGCCGCTTTGCGCCGCCTCTGCTCCGCTTACCGAAAAGCCGTCGGTCTCGGGAAGCTCGCCCTCCTCAAGGCGGACACACTCCCTTGTGACCGTATTGAACAGATAGCGCCTGCCGCGGTGTGTAAAGGGATAGGCAAAGCAGGACATTTTATATGTCTTGTCGGGGTGGATCGTATGCCTGCCGGCAAGCTTTTTTATAAGGGCGTCGCCCGAATAAACCGTTTTCATTTTGTCACCGTCCCGGGTATTGAGATAGATTGGTTTTGTTTTTCCGGGGATACTTTTGCAGCAGCTCGCCCAAATCATACGGGGTCGCCTGATATACAAAGTAGTTGAGCCAGTTAGTGTATAACAGCGTCGCGTTGCTCCGCCACACCATGGGCGGGGTAAGCGAGGCGTCGTCGTTGGGAAAATAATTGTATGGTATCTCCGGATTTATGCCGCGGCTGATGTCGCGGAAGTATTCGTTTGCAAGGGTGTCGCGGTCGTACTCGGCATGACCCGTGATGAACACCTGCCTGCCCGTGCGGTTGCAGATGACCGAGGGTCCCGCCATTTCCGACACAGCCAATATGTCGAGGCTGCCCTTCTTTTTTATATCTGCCTCCGATACGCCCGTATAGCGCGAGTGCGGGATGCGGAACGTGTCGTCAAAGCCGCGCATGAGCGGATGCAGGGGCTTGAGCACCTTGTGGGTGTAAATGCCGCTGAGCTTTTTTTCAAAGCTGTACTTGGGTATGCCATAGTGGTAATACAGACCTGCCTGAGCGCCCCAGCAGATGTGGAAGGTGGAATAGACGTTGTGCTTTGACCACTCCATTATCTCGCACAGCTCGTCCCAGTAATCCACCTCTTCAAATTCAAGCTGCTCAACGGGCGCGCCCGTTATGATCAGCCCGTCAAAGGTTTGCTCCCTGACCTGCTCAAAGGTCTTGTAAAAGGTGGTCAGGTGATGGGGCGAGGTGTTTTTTGAGGTGTGGGTGGCGGTTTGCAGCAGCTCGATATCCACCTGAAGCGGACTGTTGCCCAGCAGGCGCAGAAGCTGGGTCTCGGTGGCGATCTTGGTGGGCATGAGGTTTAAAATCAAAATCCTGAGCGGACGGATGTCCTGCCTGAGCGCGATCTCGTTGGGCATGACAAAAATATTCTCATTTTCCAGTACCTTTATCGCAGGCAAATTGCTCTGAACCTTTATCGGCATAGTCTCACTTCCTTTTTAATGATTTATCTGCAAACGGTTTTTTAATACTGCTTGCCCCAGAACACCATGTGGCGCGCGGGTCTGCCGCAGCACACGCATACATCAGAGATGTGCTCCTCCTCAAAGGGGATGCAGCGGCTCTTAACTCCGCCGGTAACGTCCTTGAGCTTGTCCTCGCAGGCGCTGTCGCCGCACCACATAGCCTTGATAAAGCCGGGCTTTTCGGCGGCGGTCTTTACAAACTCGTCATAGCTTGCAGCCGTGTGGGTTTTTGCCTTGGTGTTTTCAAGAGCGCGGTCATACATATCGTCGTGAATGGTTTTCATCAGCTTTGTTACATATTCGGTCAGCTCGCCGAGCGGCACAAACGCCTTTTCGCGCGTGTCGCGGCGCACAACCACGCAATGACCCTTTTCAATATCCTTGGGGCCTATCTCCACTCTTACGGGCACGCCCTTCATCTCGTACTCGGCAAACTTCCAGCCGGGCGCGTGATCGGAGTCGTCAAGCTTTACGCGGAAGCTCTTTGCAAGCTCTGCCTTAAGCTCGTTTGCCTTTTCAAGCACGCCCTCCTTGTGCTGGGCGACGGGGATGACCACCACCTGAACAGGCGCCACGGCAGGCGGCAGCACAAGGCCGTCGTCGTCGCTGTGAACCATAATAAGCGCGCCCATCATGCGGGTAGATGTGCCCCATGAGGTCTGGTGCGGATAGTGCAGCTTGTTGTCCTTGCCGGCAAAGGTGATGCCGAAGCTCTTTGCAAAGCCGTCGCCGAAATAGTGAGAGGTGCCGCCCTGAAGCGCAACGCCGTTGTGCATCATGGGCTCTATTGTATAGGTCTCCTCGGCTCCCGCAAACTTTTCCTTTTCGGTTTTCTGACCGATAACGGCGGGGATAGCGAGGGTCTCGCGGTAAAAGTCGTCATAAACATGCAGCATCTTGAGGGTCTCTTCCTTTGCCTCCTCGGCAGTTTCGTGCATGGTGTGACCCTCCTGCCACAAAAACTCGGAGGTGCGCAAAAACGGACGCGTGGTCTTTTCCCAGCGAACCACGCTGCACCATTGATTGTACAGCTTGGGCAGGTCGCGGTAGGTGTTGATCACCTTTTTGTAATGCTCGCAGAACAGGGTCTCCGAGGTGGGACGAACGGCAAGACGCTCCGCAAGCTTTTCCTGACCGCCTATTGTGACCCACGCGCACTCGGGGGCAAAGCCCTCAACGTGATCCTTCTCCCTTTGCAAAAGGCTTTCGGGAATGAACATGGGCATATAGACGTTCTCGTGACCCGTCTCCTTAAAGCGCCTGTCCATGTCCGCCTGCATAAGCTCCCAGATAGCATAGCCGTAGGGGCGGATGACCATGCACCCCTTAACGCCCGAATAGTCGGCAAGCTCCGCCTTTTTTACGATGTCGGTGTACCATTTTGCAAAATCCTCGTCGCGGCTTGTGATAGCCTCGACCATTTTTTTGTTCTCTGCCATATTAACTCCTCCAAATGCGGGATTTTTCCATAACATTTCTATTATACTATACTTTCCCGATTTTGCAAGTGTTTAATTGTTTTTATTGTTTTTGTCTGCTTTTTCGGCTTTCTTTATAGACATAATGTGATTATTACTGTATAATAATAATGTGATTATTACTGTATAATAATAAAGGAAAAAGCGCCGGTTCAAAACATTTAACGAAAGAAGGGTTGAAGATGAAACGGTTTTTTAAAGCGCTTGCTTCATTGCTTACGGTTACTCTTATGCTGCCCGGCACGGTAACAAGCGCCGCCACGCCCGAACGCGCACAGTCGCAGACCGTATCGGTGCAAAAGACAGAGGGGCTGTCCGACAGCTTTATTACGGGAGCCGATATTTCGAGCCTGCCGTCGCTGGAGGCGAGCGGCAGAGAGTTTTACGGCTTTGACGGCAGAAAGCAGGATCTGCTCAAGACCCTGAGCGAATCGGGCGTCAACTATATACGCGTCCGCGTGTGGAACGACCCCTTTGACGAAAACGGACACGGCTACGGAGGCGGCAACTGCACGGTTGACACCGCAGTTGAGCTTGGAAAACGCGCCGCGGCATACGGCATGGGATTGCTGGTTGACTTTCACTACTCCGACTTTTGGGCTGACCCCGGCAAGCAGCAGGCTCCCAAGGCATGGCAGAGCATGACCCTCGCCGAAAAAAGGACTGCGATATATGATTTTACCATTCAAAGCCTGAACACCATACGCCAAAGCGGCGTTACCGTGGGCATGGTGCAGGTCGGCAACGAAACCACGGGCGGTCTGTGCGGCGAAACGTCAAAGGCGCGCCGTTACGCCCTGATGAAGGCAGCCGCAAAGGCGGTGCGCGACACCGACCCCGGCATTTTGATAGCCACGCATTTTACGAATCCCGAAAGGGGTCTGTACAGCGATTTTGCAAACGACTTGCAGACCTACGGCATAGACTACGACATTTTTGCCACCTCTTACTACCCCGAATTTCACGGCACGATATATAATCTTAAGGAACAGCTTGAGGCCGTGCACAACCTCACGGGCAAAAAGGTGATGATAGCCGAAACCTCGTGGAAATACGACTCCGAGCTCATCGGCGCGTACAAGACGAGCGTGCAGGGTCAGGCGGACGAGATCGCCGACTGCGTTCGCGCAATGGCAGAGCTGGGCGACTACGCCGTGGGCATGTTCTACTGGGAGCCCGCATGGATAGACGTTCCCGGCAAGACCGAGGCGGAGCGCAGCGCAAAGCGCGAGGAATTCGGCGCGGGCTGGGCAAGCTCTTATTCAGCCGCCTATGACCCCTACGACGCAGGGCTGTATTACGGCGCGACCGCCTGCATACCGTCCTCGCTTTTTGACCCCGACGGTCATCCGCTTGAATCGCTCAAAACCTTTAAATATGTACGGTACGGCACGACCTATGAGCCGCAGAATCTTTTGGCGAACCCGTCCTTTGAAAGCGGCAACGCCTCACCCTGGAGCATCACCGAAGCGACCGCAGGTACCGTGAGCATTTCATCCACAGCCACCGACGCGAGAGACGGAGGCAAATCGCTTCACTTCTGGAGCAGCGGACAGGTAGTATTTTCAGCCGAGCAGACCGTTACGGGGCTTTCCGAGGGCAATTACTCCTTCTCGGTTTCCGCACAGGGCGACGACATCGGAGAAAACGCCTCGCTTAAGATTTATGCGATTAGCGGCGGCACGCGGTACGAGCAGAGCTTTGCCACAGACGGCTGGCGGTGCTGGAAGGTTCCGCTGCTTGAGCACATTCCCTGCACAAACGGCGAGCTCACGGTAGGCGTCGAGGTAACCGCCGCCGCAGGCGCGTGGGGCTCCTTTGACCTTGCAGAGCTGATACGAGAGCCCGAGACCTATATCCTCGGCGACGCAAACATCGACAGCAGGGTGACCATACGCGACGTGACCGAGATACAGCGCAGGCTCACGGACATTCCCGTGCCCGTCTTTGACGAGACCGCCGCCGACGTTGACCGCGACGGACTTGACATAAACGACGCAACCGACATCCAGCGCTATCTGGCAGAATTTGACAACACGGGTCAGATAGGCGAGGTCATCAACAAATACAATTGACAGTCCTTCAACTGTATTGTAAAACGCCGCTCCGCAGCTGCGGAACGACGTTTTTTTATCTGAATTATTTTCAATTTCAGCGGATAGCGTCCATGAAGTTTTTGAAATATGACGCCTTATCGACCTCGGTAACCAGAACAACGTTGCAGTCAAATTCGTTTTTCACAATATCATAGGTAAAGCCTTCCTTGTAAAAAATGACCTGCGAATAGGTTTCGCCCTGTTCGATAATGCAGCTTGCGTGTGTGTTGACGGTGCTCTTGACAAAGCCGGGATACAACGCGCACATCATAGCCAGCGTGTCGCAGTTCATAACATCCTCGCTTCCGTTGCTTTTATAAAACTCGCGGATCTTGCCGAAGGAAGCGGCGACAAAGCTGCCCGTGTCGTTCAGCGCTGCCAGCTCCTCAAACTGCGCGTCCGTCCATTGAGCCTCGCCTCCGCACATATCAAGACCGATAACGGTGACGGGAAGACCCGAGTCGAGCATGATTTTGTACGCCTCGGCGTCGGCATACACGTTGAATTCGGCTACGGGAGATGCATTGCCGGGACCGAGACCGGCTGTTCCCATCGACCATATGCGCTTGACCTTCTTCATATCCTCGGGGGCTTTTTGTATCGCCTTGGCGATATTCGTCGCAGGGCCTACCGCGATTATCTCCACCTCACCGGGGTTGTTTTTTACGGTATCTATAATAAAATCTATCGCGTCGCCGTCCTCCGCCTGCTTTTGGGGGTGGATAAGGTCGGCGTCGCCCATACCGTCATTGCCGAACACGCTGAACGCGGTCTTTACCGTTCCGTCTATGGTATCGGCAGAGCCCTTATAAACGGGTGCGTCACAGCCGGCTATTTCAAGCGCAGCAAGCGCGTTTTTGGTACTCTGCTCCAAATCGACGTTTCCCACCAGCACGGTGACGCCGAGAATCTCAACATTCTCCTGCTTTGCGGCAAGTATCAGCGCAGAGGCGTCGTCCGCGCCCGTATCGGTATCTATTATGACCTTTCTGTGCTCTTGCGCGGCGGTATCGGTCACAGCCGAAGCAGCCTCCGTCGCTTTGGTTTCGCTTTGCTTTTCGTCGGAGGCGCCCGAGTAGGCGCAAAGCGGAACACAAAGAGTAACCGTCAACGAAGCGCAGAGTATCGCCTTAAGGTGTTTTTTGATATTCATGGTACATAGCTCCCTTTCGATTTGTAATATTGAGCGTATCGGGCTTGTCTGTTTTTCGAGCTTCACATTCTTATTGCTTCTGCTTATATTATAACCCGCATATAAACGAATTGCAACCAAAAGCAGAGTTGAAATATCAAAAAAACAGCCCCCGTTTTCACGGAGGCTGAACAATTATTCTGTTAAAGAATTATTTTACCATGGAAGCAACTTCTGCTGCGAAGTCGTCCTGGCGCTTTTCGATGCCCTCGCCCTTTTCAAAGCGTACAAATCTCTTGATGTCGATGTTGCCGCCCAGATCCTTGGCTGTGTTCTTGGTGTACTGAGCAACGGTGAGCTTGTTGTCCTTAACAAACTCCTGATCTACAAGGCAGTTCTCCTTGTAGTACTTGTTGATCTTACCCATAACGATCTTGTCGGCGATAGCCTCGGGCTTGCCCTCGTTGATAACCTGCTGACGCATAACTTCCTTCTCGTGCTCGATAACCTCGGCGGGAACCTCGTTCCTGTTGAGGTAAAGAGTGTTGAGAGCCGCGATCTGCATTGCAACGTCCTTGCCGTAGGCAACGAAATCCGCGTTTGCAGCGTCGAGATCTGTGTCAAAGTTTACAAGCACGCCGATCTTGCCGCCGGCGTGAACATAAGCTACGCAAGCGCCTTCCATGCGCTCAAAACGGCGGATCTGAATGTTTTCGCCGATGGTGAGCACCTTCTCCTGAAGCATCTCGGCAACGGTCTGATCCGAGCCGTCGGCCTTAAGAGCCAGAAGAGCCTCAACGTCTGCGGGGTTCTCTTTGATAACTGTGTTTGCACATGCCTTTACAAAGTCCATAAAGGAATCGTTCTTTGCAACAAAGTCGGTCTCGGCGTTAACCTCGATTACAACGCCGACCTTGTTGTCGTCGGTAGTGGTTGCGTATGCAACGCCCTCTGCCGCGATTCTGCTTGCCTTTTTAGCCTGCTTTGCAAGACCCTGCTCTCTGAGAAAGTCGATAGCCTTGTCCATGTCGCCGTCGGCCTGAGTGAGAGCCTTTTTGCAGTCCATCATGCCGCAGCCTGTTTTTTCTCTGAGTGCCTTTACATCCTGAGCTGTAAATGCTGCCATTATGATTACATCCTTTCGAGATAGTGTTGTTTTATAAAATTATGCTTCCTCGGCTTCCTCTGCGGGCTCCTCGGCTGCAGCAGCGCCCATGCGGCCCTCTCTGCCTTCGATAACCGCGTTTGCGATAGCGCCCGAGATGAGCTTTACGGCGCGGATAGCGTCGTCGTTGCCGGGAATAACGTAGTCGATCTCATCGGGATCGCAGTTTGTATCAACGATAGCAACGATCGGAATGTCAAGCTTCTTTGCCTCGGCTACGGCGATCCTTTCTTTTCTGGGATCTACAATAAAGAGTGCGCCGGGCATTTCGGTCATGTCCTTGATGCCGCCCATGAACTTCTCAAGCTTCTCGATCTCGAGGTTGAGCTTGATGACCTCCTTCTTGGGAAGAAGATCAAAGGTGCCGTCCTCCTGCATTGCGCGAAGCTGCTTTAAGCGGGCGATTCTTTTGCGGATGGTGGTGAAGTTGGTGAGCATGCCGCCCAGCCATCTTGCGTTTACATAGTAAGCGCCTGCACGCTCTGCCTCGTCCTTAATGGAGTCCTGAGCCTGCTTTTTGGTGCCGACGAAAAGAACGTTCTTGCCCTCTGCGGAAAGCTCACGAACGAAGCTGTAGGCTTCCTCAAGCTTTTTTACGCTCTTCTGAAGGTCGATGATATAGATTCCGTTGCGCTCGGTAAAGATGTATTCCGCCATCTTGGGGTTCCATCTTCTGGTCTGGTGACCGAAGTGTACGCCGGCCTCCAGAAGCTGTTTCATAGAAACTACTGCCATTGTTATTTCCTCCTTAGGTTAAAACCTCCGCCGCGCCCTGAATTTACCGGGGATAAGCAATCGCCACCCGACCCGGCAAGCGTCGGCGTGTGAAATTCACCGTAATATTATAACTCTGTTTTGTGCCGTTGTCAAGCATTTTTTGCGGCTTTTCCGGCATGGCAAAGCCGCCGCGAAGCAACGCCCGCGGCGGCATATTATAATCAGTTTCTCGGTTGCGTGTAATAGAATACGTCAGACCAATCGCTGTATTTTCTTCGATCGCCGTCTAAATAGTAATATCTAAGTTGGAATTCATATGTTGCATACGGTTCAAGATTTCTAAAATACAGTTCCGGGCTGATGCCGTCTCGATAAATATAACCGCTTGTCCCCACACGCTTCATTGCAATCTCATAGAATAGAGTACCCGGTTTATAATCCGTACCAACTCCAACGCCATCGGCTAATCCTTCATAGTATATTACTTCCGGAGGCAAAACAAAAATAAGCTTATTCACATCCGAATACAAACCATAGCCGTATGAGTTTTCAACACGAACCTGGAAGCAATATTCAGTTCCTTCGGTCACATTGAAGAACGGATAGTACGTATTTCTTGTTTCAACAGACTGCCAGCGCGAATCCTGAGCGCGTCTGTAATAGACTATGTACTTTGCGGCTCCCCTTACCGGCGTCCACTCCGCTCTTATGCCGTTAGACCTGTTGGTCACGAACAGCTCGGGCTTAGCCAATGCCGCTGCTACCGCCGAGCTTGACCATATCGCACGGGCGGTGCCGTTGTTTTGCGTGGCATAGGTAGCCTGAACCTGATAAACGTATGTGGTTCCGCTTATAACGTTCACGTCCTTTATGTAGGTGCCGTTTGCGTAATAGTATTCGTAGCTTGAGGCGCCTGCGGCTTTTTTGGCTACAACATATTGATTTGCTCCGGGCACGGCGTTCCACGTCACGGTAATGTACTTGTCCAGATAAGCCGTCGCCTTAACATTTGAGGCAGGCGCAACAAACGTCATGCTCTTTACGTTTGAGTACGGCCCGTTGACGGATGAACCTATGGGGCGCACCTGAACGCAGTACATCGTACCGGACGATACATTGAGAAGCGGATAGTAGGTGTTGCGCGTTTCCGCATACGACCAGTTGGAATCCTGGGCGCGTCTGTAATAAACAATGTACTTTACCGCACCCCGTATGCTGTTCCACTCGGCTCGTATGCCGTTGGACTTGTTTGAAAGCGACACGTCGGGCATTGCGATCGTATTGACAACATAGCTTGACGACCATTGGCTGTAGTAATACACTCCGCTCACTATGTAATATGACCTTACCTGATAAACATAAGAGGTTCCCGCACTTACGTTTGAGTCGGTGTAAGCGGTGCCCGTGGTATTTATGTACTGATAGGATGATGATCCCGCCTGCTTTTTTGCAATCTGATACGCGGTAATTCCGTTATTGCCTGTCCAGCTCAGCCGATTTCCTGAGCTTTGGTTGTAATAACCCAACGTAATATTCGGTCGCGGCAGGCGGACGATCCTTGCCACGTTTGAATAGTTGCCCATATAGTTGTTTGCGCCCACGGACTGCACCTGAACGCAGTACATCACTCCGGGAGTGACCTTGGCAAACGAAAAGCTTGTATATGTGGTGCTCGTTTGGTTCCATGACGAAATATTGTTTTGACGGTAATAAACAATGTAACGCACAGCGCCCGGCACGGCGTTCCATGTCGCCAAAAGGCCGCTGTCCTGATTTGACAGGCTGACCGTGGGAGCCGCAGGCTTTGCGGTGTAGTGTTTATAAAAAAGGCTGTCTATGGATTCCTTGAGCACAGTCCTTCTGCTTAACGCGTCGTACTTGTTCCACGCGTCGGCATTCACGGTATTTGACCAAAGACCGATATCCTCGCAGTTTGAGGTGCGCGCGCTCAAAAGCTGATTGAAGGACGATTCGCTGATTTTTGAGGCGCCGCTTGTGTCGCCGTAAGATTTTGAACCGTTATAATAGCTTTTGTACTGCGTTCCCGCCGAGTTGGTCTGAATATTGGCGGCATAATAATTGACGCCGACATTTTTGCCGTCGAAGGTGAGCTGATAGCTGCCCTGCCAAAAGCTGGACATGGACGACATCATCATCGCCTTGCCGAGAAGCTTGTATGCGTGAGTGTTGTTGTCATAATAGCCGTTCAAGGATGTGGATGAGAAGTGACTGATAATATCGGACGGATCGCCGCCGCCCGCCTTGACCAGACTTCCGTTTGACAAATAATAGACCGTTGAGCTTGAATTTCGCATGGTGCCGCCCGGCATGGTAACGATAAACTCGGGAGTGCCGTCAAAATTCAAATCAAGAAACTGAAATCTGCCGTAGCCCATCGTAGATTGAGAGCGCCAGGTTGAAGTGTTCCACACATTCTGGCTGTTCATTACAGCATCAATAAGGGCGTTGGTATTATCCGCCGCCTGCGTTGTTACCGGAGCTGCAGCAAACACACTCAGCGCAATTATGAGCGACAAAAGGATCGCCGCCGATTTTTTTAGCTTTTTCACAAATATCCCTCCTGAGTTTTGGTATGAATCAATTATATCATCGGCTTTTTGGCGTGTCAATAATATTTGATGTTAAATTGAATTTTTTGTAGTAATTCACCAGTCTCCAAATAATAAAAAGCAGCCGGAAGATTTGGCGATTGCCTGTCTTCCGGCCGAAGCTATTCGCTATTAACTTTTCATTCTTCCTTAAAAGTTGAGGTCGAAGAATCTTACGCCGCCAATGCTGGTGATAAAGTCCTGAGTTTCATGCCAGGAGCTGTAACCGATGTAGAAGCAAAGTACTCTGTGCTGAACAGCGGAGCCGTTCTGGTCAAAGATGAAGGAAACGGCGTTCTTAACATCCGAGTTGGGCTCGATGGCTGTGGAGCCGTAGTACTGATACTCCGAAATGATAGTGTCTATCGAGGATGTGCCTGAGCGGTTCATGGCGTCACGAATGGATTGAGCCACGAGCGCGCAACCCTCATAACCCATCGTACCTGCCTCGCCCATTACAAGACGCTCAAGCTTTGCTCTGTCATAAGACGAAAGACTGACAGGGCTCGGGCTGTAAGAGGGATCGGGGTTTGCGATGTTGATGAGTGCACTTCCCGAGTAAGACACGGGTGCGTCGCTTGATTCTGCGGGAGCGGGGTCGCTTTCGGGCTGACTCTGCTCTTCCTCGGTTGCGGAAGTCTCCTCGGGCTCGGCGCTTGTTTCGCTTGTTTCGGATACTGTCTTTTCCTCTGCCTTGGTTTCCTCTGCCTTTGTTTCCTCGGGCTTGGTCTCCTCGGGCTCAGTCTCGACGGTCTCCTCCGCCTTAACGGTTTCTTCCTGGGTTGTAACTTCTGCGGAAGCGACTTCCTCGGTCGCGGGAGCGGTTGTTACCTCTACGCAATTATTTGTTATAACGGCGGAGAATTTTTCAAGGTCTCCCACCGAATACGATGCAACTCTGCTGTCCTCGTAGGCGTCAACGCCCGGGGCAAGGGTAGTTGTCGGAACAATAAGAGCGGCGGCCGCGGCAACGATGGCAAATGTGAACGACGCTGCCTTGAAGCCCTTGCGGGTCTTGGCGGATGTCTTGGGTGCATGTGCCTTGCGTACTTCACTTCCGTAGTGTTTATGGTTTGTAGCTCTCAAAAATTTGTCCTCCTCTGATTACGGTCTGATTCACGCGATATGCATAAGGAATACGCATATCGCGCTGACGAGTCAGGCCACGTCTTTGTAGTAAAATTTTATCAAACACACAATTTCAACTGTATTAAAACATAAAACTTCGCAAATTGCAAGCGAAGGCTGTCGAAAACGGCTGTAATCATTGTAATTCTTTTGTAACTTCTCGATTTTTAATTTCTTTATGAAATTATTCCTTGTGCAGTTTTCACAAATTTTTATTCTCCGAATAGTATAATTCGCCGATTTAAGAGAAAGTGAAAAATTTTCGATTTTTCCCGAAAAAAAGCCGTTTTCGGGGTCTTTTTTCGGGCTTGGGCGTTTTGCAGGAGATTATAACGGCGTCCTCGCCGATAAGCTCTATTTTCTCCCATGGAATAATATAATCTTCACATTTTCCGAATATTCCAAACAGGAAAAATCGTCCAAATATTACAATTGCTACAACACGTGCGCTTTTTGTATCCACAATTATGTCATCCACGTAACCGATTCGCACGCCGTCAACCGCGCTTATTACCTCCTTGTGTCTGAGGTCGGTCAGCCTGCAGCTCATACGCACCCCTCCCGAAAAATATATATGTGCAAAACCTGTGAGATATGCGTTGACTTTTGCTGTTTGTTTTGATAGAATAAGTAAAACAAACTTACAAGGAGTGTTAACATGAAAGGCAAGTATATATTTATGACCGACGCCTCCTGCGATATGACCCCAAAGCAGGTTGAAGAAGCGGGCGTTGAAGTGCTTCCCATGGAGTTTGAGATAGAAGAAAACTGCTATCAGCATTATCCCGACTGCCGCATGATGCCGCTCGACGAATTTTACGGGCTGCTCAGAAACGGAGCGGCTCCCAAAACCACTCAGATAAACTTTATGAGCTTTAAGACCTTTTTTGAGCCGTACCTCAAGGCAGGCAGAGATATTCTTTACACGGGCATTTCAACCGGCCTGAGCGGCACCTACAACACCTGCCTTATGGCGGTGCAGGAGCTTAAGGAAAAATATCCCAAGCGCAAAATAGTTGTTGTCGATTCGCTGTGCGACTCCATCGGACTCGGCCTGCTGGTGTATCTCGCAGGCAAAAAGTACAAGGCGGGCGCAAGCATTGAGGAGCTTGAGGAATACATAACCGAAACCAGAAGCGGCATAGCGCACTGGTTTGTTGTTGATGATCTGGATCAGCTTAAGCGCGGCGGAAGGATCTCCTCCGTGGCTGCGACCTTTGGCAAGGCGCTGCAAATAAAGCCGCTGCTCAGCGTAGATGAAGACGGCAAGCTGGTCAACGTGGGCAAAATACGCGGAAGCAGCAACGTTATAGGCGCGATCGAAAAGCATGTGGCGCGCGACGCCGTCAACCCCAAAAAGAGCATAGCATTTGTCGGACACGCGGACAATCCTCAGGGAGCCAAGGAGCTGCGAAAGGCTGTTAAGGGCATGTTCAAGGAGATTCAGATCTGCGACATCGGCCCTGTGATAGGCTCGCACGTCGGCCCCGGTATGCTGGCTGTGGTGTTTCAGGGCAAAAGAAACCTTGTTTCCTGATTATATGATACGCAAAAATCCCACCCGACGCTCTTCTGCGTTTGGGTGGGATCATTTTTTATGTATTATTCGCTTTGCAGGACTATTCGCTTTGCAGGAACACTACCTCATAACCATCATAGCCGACGGTTATCTGCGTTATCCTGCCGTTTTCACGCTTAACCGGGAACTCGGTCTGCGTGCCTTCGTCAAACACAGCTGTTACGCTGTCGTCCTCCACCGCGTATGTGCCGGAGTGGGTGCCCTCGGCAGGGTCGCCGGGCGTGAGCCAAAGCTCAAAGCGTCCGTCGTCGGTAAAGGAAAGACCGCCGCGATAGTTGGAGTACTTTACGTTGTAGATCTCCTGCAAATCGACCTCGTCGCCGCTTGCGTCGGTGGCAGACGCGGAGTACCAGCTTGTGTTTTTAAGCACGTCCTTTGCCGCGTCGGAGCACGCTCTGATCCCGAAAACCAGACCGGCTGCCGCCGCTGCAACGACTATGCAGACGGTTATTATTACCGCTTTTTTGGGGAACGGCTTCTTTCCCCTGCTTTTTTCACGCGTCTGCGGCTTTTTTGCCGCAGGCTTCTTTTTTTTATTTTTTGCCATAATTATCAGTTCTCCGAGAAAAACACCTGATAGCCGCTTTCGCTGCCGCCGTAAATGATGTAAAACTCGGCGGGCGTGTTGCCGTTCCACTCGGTCACGGTGATGTTCATGTTGCGGTCATACACATACGTCGCCTTTATCTGTCCGTTCTGAACCAGATATGCGCCCGAGTCGATGCCCGAGGCGTTGATGGTGTCGGTAAAGGTGCCGTCGTCGTTAAAGGTGAGCACTCCCTCGGGATAGGTCGCGCCGAACACATCTCTGAGCGTGACGTTCTCGCCCGTGGAAAGGTCGATGACCTGACCGTTGGGGATGTAGGTGGCGTTGAAGTAGGTCACCTCGCCGCTGTCCTCGGTGGGAATTGCTATGTCGATGGTGGTTGGCTGGGGAGCCGTCTCGGTGGGCGCCGGGGCCTCTGCCGTGGTTTGCTGGATGTCATCAGAGCCTTCGCCGCCGTCGGAGGTCTGAGTAACTACTGCCTCCGTTGCAGCCTGTGTTGTCGCCGCAGCCGTAGTTGCGGGCGCCGTCGTTGCCGGCTGAGTGGGCTTGTCATCTCCGCCGAACATTGAGAATCCGCCGTTCATAAAGAACAAAGCCGCTCCCACCGCCGCCGCTGTAAGAATAACGGCGACCACTATGATGATAACGGGTTTTTTTGAGCCTGCCGGCGCTGCGTGTCTTCCTGCCATTTTACGATTCCTCACTTTCCAAAGCTTCCTGCTTCATTTTTTTGATAACGGATTGTTTTACCATTTTTCCGTTGAAATAAATGTATTCATCATCGGGGATAGACTCATCTATCTCCAGATTCTTTATGCTTTCCCTGAGCTGCCGCTTCTCCTCATCGGACACGGGCTTTGCCTTTCCGCGCTTTTGGTCTATCTTCTCGTCGATTTTCCTGCTTCTGTCGGTGCGGTTGGCGCTGTCGGAAAGCATCTCATACATGCGCTTATAAACCGCCGAATGGATTATGAACGCCGCCACCGACGGAACCAAAACTCCGGCAAGCACGGCGGTGACTATGATGACCGCAACGGCGCTGCCCGTGCAGGCTATCAGGAAGGTGGAGCAGATTATTGACAAAAAGAACAGCCCGAACAGCCCGATAAAGTTGTTTTTAAGCTCGCCGAAGCTCATAAGAAAGGCGTTTTTGTATATGTAGCGCATGGGAATGTCGAACATCACGGTCATTGCCGGTATGTAAAAGAAGGCGAACAAAAACACCAGCGATACCAGAATGCTTATGATAAGCGGCAAAATGAACATGGTGTTCTGCCCCACGAGCCTTATGTACATCGAGATCGAAAAATAGCTGAAAAACACCGCAAAATACAGCACGACGCCGTGAACCAGAAATCTTCCGAAGTTATCTTTTACGGCGGAAAAGAAGCGGCTGCATACCTTTGGCTTTTCCTCTCCCTCAACCATCTTCACCGTTACCGAGGCTATTCCCGCATAAAACGGAAACAGGGGAATAAGGGTGAGCAGCATTACGAACACGCGGTAATCGTCGGAAACTCCGAACAGCGCGGTGCAGCCCCACGTCAGCGCCGTAAACGCCGCAAACGGGATTGCGAAAAGCAGGTTGGCAAGGATAAGCCGCGGCAGGTTTCTGAACAGCCTTGTCGTTACCGCAACTATGGGTATGGTTGGTGCTTGCGATGCCATTTTGACCTCCTGTGTATTTATGAAAAATTGAACGTCCCTGCAAACAGCGTCCAAAGCACGGTATCGAGCAGGGACGCAAAAAACGCGATTATCAGCGCGGTGGCAAACCGCGAGCTGTACCGCAAAAGCTCCTGCCGCAGAGAAAAGGCAGGCTCCGTTTTGCTGACGGAGGAAAGAAACATTCGCTTTGAAAACGCGAACGAGCAGCGCAAAAAGCAAATGAACGCCGCACAGAACACAAACGTGCCGGGAAGCAGCACAAGCAGATAAAAACCTGCGCCGCCAAGCGAATATGACAGGCACAGAAAGCCCGCCGTAACGCCTGTGCCAAAGCCCTTGAACAGCGTGAGAGCGAACAAAAACGGTATGCCCCACGCCGCCGTGCCCAAAAGATAAGCGCCGAGCAAAAAAACAAAGTCGGACGCAAAGCAGGCGCAAAAGGTTGCGACAGCGCCGTTGCTCAGCCTTGAGCTGAGGTTGGTGGTGAACAAAAAGTCCAGCGAGCCGAGCGTGGCTTCGTCGGCGTTTTGCGCATACACCGCTCCCACGGCAAGTCCCGCCGTGAGCAGCGCCGCAAACAGCGCGGTGATCCCGCGGCGGCGGATGATGTAACGCCAATCGGGCGCGGCAAAGCGCCTGCGCCCCGGCGAAAATGAAAATACGATACCTTTCATCACACATTCCTCTTTCTTAAAAAACTGTTTAAGTATATGAGAAATGCGTGAACAATAGAATGACCAAACGGGCAGTCGGGATAAGGTCGTTACCTGCCCAGCTCCTCCGCTCTTTTTGTGCACGCCTCCATGGCGTCAAAAATCGCGTCTGTAAAGCCGTGCTCCCTCAGCTTGTCAAGCGCGGCTATGGTCGTGCCGCCCTTTGAGCTGACCTTTTGGATAAGCACGTCGGCGGAGTCTCCGCTCTCTCTGAGCATAGCCGCCGAGCCCTCAAGAGTGGCGCAGACCAGGTTCATCGCCTTGTCGTAGTCTATGCCCTTGCTTTGGGCGTAGTCCGCCATAGCCTTGGCAAACAGATAGATATACGCGGGGCTGCTGCCGTTGACCGCGATTATCTCGTTCATGTGATCCTCTGTGATGTACTCGCACACACCGCTGCCGGCAAACATTTCATACACCGTCTGCCTGTCGTCCTCCGAGATATTGTCGGACGGGCAGAGAGCGGACGCGCCCTTTTTGAGCAGCAGGGGCGTGTTGGGCATGACCCTTACAACGGGACATTCGCAGCCGAGCGCCCTTTGAACATATCCGATGGATATGCCTGCCGCTATGGAAACAAAGGTCTTGCCCTCGTTTGCAAAGGGCTTAAGGTCCTCAAGCGCCTCGGCGTAGTTCTGCGGCTTTACCGCCAGCACGGTGATGTCGCTTTGGCTGACAACCTCGCCGCCCGAGGCGCACACAACCGCGCCCAGCTTTTTCATTGCGTCAAGTTTTTCCGCGCTGACGTCAAATACTCTGATGTTTTCGGCTGTGCCGTTTTGGGCTATCAGCCCCTTGATTATGGCGGTGGCCATGTTGCCTGCGCCGATGAATCCTATATTTTTCATTGTCTGTCCTTCTTTATCCGCAGCCAAAGCCGCTGTTGTTTGAACATCTGAAATAGAAGCCGTACTTGTTGTTTTCGCCGTCGCACTCATAGTCGCCGTAGAAGAATATCTCCGCCTCGTCTATTCTGCGGTAGAGAAGTCCCCAGTAGCAGGCTCCCGAAGCGTGGTGATACTGAAGCAGGTTTCTGATGAAGTTGTTTTTGTTTATGCTGTTGAAGTCGCGCGTGCCGCCCGACGCCTTTGCCGAGGCATAGTCGGAATAAATGTAGCCCACGGTGCCGTTTGTAAGCCTTATATAGTACCAATGCGAGTTGTACAGCTTGCCGTCGATAAAGGTGAACTCGGTGTTCTGCCTCATTGTCGTGATGGGCTGATGGCCCGTGCCCGCGGTGGAACGCAGGTTTACATAGTCGTCGTTTACATAGCCTGCCGCGCCCGCCTTTATGGTGGCGGTGCCTGCCGTGCCGCAGTCGAGCAGAGCGTTTTTGAGGTTGGAATCGTTGAATATCGCGTATGAACCGACGTTGTAGGCAAAGCACACAAGGGCGTCAAACTGGCGCTGGTTGAACTTTATGCCGTTCGAGCTCAAAAACTCGTTGGTCTTGGTGGTGTAGCCGCCCGTGTTGACCGTCTGGCAAAGATAGGCGTAAGCCTCGTTTCTGGTCAGGTTGTTGTAAAACTGCTCGTTCTTCCAAATCACCTTGCCGTGACCGATAGTGGGGTCTGAGGTGATGTAGTCGGCGGTAAGCGTGGGCAAAAAGCCCTCAAACAGCGCTATGAGCGAGATTATCTGGTCGCTTGCGCGCCTTTCGCCCGTTACTGTAGTGGTGGTGTCGGTTGAGTTGGTGACGAACACCTCGCCCTCGCCGCTTTCGGGTGTGGTTTGATAACCCGTCGTGTAGCGCAGGACGGAATACGCCTTTACCGTCCACTTGCCCGGGTCGCTGAGCTTGTAGGAGCCTGTCCACACAAGCGTGTTGCCGTCCCTTACATAGCCGGAGGCGTTGACCGTGTAGGAGGTCGAGCCCTTTGACACAACGAATCTGAGCGCGCTGCGGTTGGTGTCGGTGATAGCCTTAAAGGTTACCGTGCCGCCCTTCGGCGATGAGTTGGGCGAGGCATACACAAAGCGAACGTTTTCCGCCGCCGTTACATGAACAAGGCAGGTCGAAGCGCCGTAGGATGTATAAGCGCTTATGGTGGCGTAGCCCTCCTTTTTGCCGAGCACAACGCCCCTTGAAACCGAGGCTACGTCGTTGTTGGAGGAGAACCAGTTTACGCCCGAATTTGCCGTGAGAAGCAGCGACTTGCCCACGGGCAGGCTCTTTTCGGAGGTCTCGGATATTCCCGTTGACGAGCCCGAAATGACCTTTACCGTGGCTGTGGCGTAGTAGTATCTTGTAGCCGCCTTTATGGTGGCGGTGCCCGTGCCGTTGGCGGTAATAACGCCGTTTTGGTCTATAGAGCACACCGCGCTGTTGGAGGTTGACCAGCTTGCCGCGTCGGCGCCGATAAGCCCTACCGCATACTGACATCCCCTGTAGGTGGTGATGTATGATGACGACAGGCTGATGGGACCGGAGCCCGCGGATACCACCTTAACAAGGCAGGTGGAGGCTCCGCCCGAGGTGTAGGCGCTTATGGTGGCATAGCCCACATTCTTGGCGGTGACCTTGCCGCCGCTGACAGACGCTACGTTTGAGTTGGACGAATACCAGCCGACGCCGGAGTTTGCCGTAAGCGTAAAGCTCTCGCCCAACACGACCTCCTTTGAGGTCGCCGAAATATTGGTTGAGCTGCCGGAGCTCACCGAGAATATCGCGCTGGCGGTCTCGCCGTTTGCGGTGGCGGATATAACCGTGGTGCCCGCCTTTTTGGCTGTGACTATTCCGTTTTGGTCAACCGTTGCGATCGCGCTGTCATAGGTTTTCCACTCGGCATATGTCGAGCCTGTAAGCGAAAACGCGTACTGACAGCCCGTATATGTTGAAACGTTTGTCGATGAAAGCTTAAGCGTGCTGCCCTGCCCGGGAGTGACGCGCACAAGGCAGGTGGATGCGCCGTTTGAGGTGTAGGCGCTTATGGTGGCGTACCCCGTCGCCTTTGCGGTGACCTTGCCGTTTGATACCGAGGCTACGTTTGAGTTTGAGGAGTACCAGCCCACTCCGCTTGCAGAAGCGGTGAGGGTATATGAGTTGCCGAGGGTGATGTGGCGCGCTGTCGAGGAAATGCCCGTATTTACGCCCGTCTTTATCGAAACCGTGGCGGTTGCCGTCTCGCCCAAAGCAGACGCCGACACGGTGACCGTGCCTGCCGCCTTGGCGGTAAGGATTCCGTTTGAGTTTATCTCGGCGATATTGGCGTTTGAGGTTGACCACGTCGCCGAACCGGCTCCCGTAAGCGTAAAGGCGTAGCGGCAGCCCACATAGGTGGATACATAGGTTGATGACAGCTTTATCTTGGGCTCGGCGGGAGCGACCACCTTTACAAGACAGGTAGAGGCTCCGCCCGAGTTATATGCGCTTATGGTGGCGTAGCCCGGGTTTTTTGCGGTAACCGTGCCGCCGTTCACCGCGGCAATGCCTGAGTTTGAGGAGTACCAGTTGACGCCCGAGGCTGCCGTGAGCTTATAGGTCGAGCCCGTGGTTATTGTAACGGACGAGCTTGAAATGCCCGTAGAGCTGCCCGAATAAACAACAACCGTGGCAGAGGCAAAGTCGTTTTCGGCGTTTGCCGTTATGGTGGCTGTGCCTGCCGAAACCGCGGTGACAACGCCGTTTGAGTCAACCGTTGCGACCGAGTTGTTGGAGCTGCTCCAGTTTGCCGAGGCTGCTCCCGTAAGCCCGAAGGCGTACTGACAGCCCGCGTAGGTGGAAACATAGCCCGAGGAGAGCTTTACGCTGCCCGTAGAGCCTGCCACAACCCGCACAAGGCAGGTTGACGCGCCCGACGAATTGTAGGCGCTTATTGTGGCGTAGCCGCTCGCCCTTGCGGTAACCTTTCCGTTTGAAACAGAGGCGACGTTTGAGTTTGAGGAATACCAGCTTACGCCCGACGCCGCGGTAAGATCTACGGTCTTGCCAACGTACAGGGTCTCATAGTTTGAGGATATTCCCGTGCCCGTGCCTGTCCTTACCGCAAATGTGGCGGTAGCGGTCTGACCCGAGGCTGTTGCCGTTATGGTGGTTGTGCCTGCCGCCTTTGCGGTCACAACGCCGCTGCTGTCAACGGTGGCAACGGCGGTATTGCTGCTCTTCCATGTGGCAGAGGCAGCTCCCGTCAGCCCAAAGGCGTACTGGCAGCCCGTGTAGGTTGAGGCGTAGGCGGTCGAAAGCGCGAGCGCAGGCGGATCCGCCGTGACGGTTACGAACGCCTTGTGAACATAGCCCGTTGTGCCCGAGCCCAGCCTTACGTTGTACCATTCCGAGTTGTACAGAGTGCCGCTGATAAAGGTAAGCGGCGTGTTTCTGTTGACCGTAGTAAGGACGGAGGCGCCTGTTCCCGCGCCCGAACGCACGTTTACATAGTCGTCGTTGATAATACCGCTGCTGCCGGCTGCCGGAGCTCCCACAGCCTCGCCCTTCATGGCAGGTACAGCCATAAGAAAGACCGAGCCTATGAGCAGAACGCACAAAATGACGCACAGTATTCGCGGTAATAATTTGTTTTTCATTTTTTCACCTTCCTTAAACTTCGGGATATTCCGTGTGATCTATAATAAAAATGATAATACTTTTTTAAACCGAAAGCAATGGAAAATGCTGTCAGCGGAGCTTGGAAAAGATCGCCTTGCGTATCCTCACGGCATACAGCACCACAAAACGCGTGAGCATGATGTCGTAAAGCAGGAAGAACACGTTTCCCGCCGCCAAAAACAGGTACGGCACATACACGCCGCCCACGGAGAACTCCTCGGCAGGGATCGCCAGAAGATTTACCGAGATGAAGAACGAGCCCACCGCCGCGGCGTTGAACAGGACAAACTTGACGGCGTACTGCAGCGCCTTACCCTTAAGCTTGCTTTCTATCACATTTTTGATGATGGGATAGTAGCCGAACAGCAGGGCAAACAGCAGCGCTGCCTCTTTGTCCGCGCAGAGAAACATCGAAAGCGCTCCGCTTACAAAATAAACTCCCGCCGCCCATTTGGCGCCGTATTCTATGACAGCCGCCACGGTAAAGGCTCCTGCAAAGCAGGGCACGGCGTAGGTGCCCACGGGAACAAACGACGCAATCATCATAAGCGCCGTTTCAAGCGCGGCGAGAACCGCGCAAAAGGCGAGCTTTACGGCAGGTCTTGTCTTGGTCTGCTTCATATCAGCAGCCCGAGCGGCAGCAGCTGCACAGGCAGTCTGCGCACATCATTCCGGCACACACGTCGCAGCAGGAGCAGCCCATGCCGTTTGTGCCCATGTTGCCTGAGGTGTTGTAGCCGCCGTAGTTGTAGGCGCGCTGTCCGTTCATGTTGTTGAGCGCCGCGCGGTATTCGGGATTGTTGGGATCCATGTTGCAGGCGGTTTGAAAATATGTGTTCGCCTGATCGCTCCAGCCCTTGCGGAACGCGCACATGCCCTTAAGATAATGCCATTCTGCGGTGCGGTTGCCCTCGGGGGTTGTGTCGAGCACCTGCTCCGCCTCGGTGATCATATTGCGCTGGATATA
Organism: uncultured Ruminococcus sp.; assembly: GCA_902798365.1. Lineage (GTDB taxonomy): Bacteria > Bacillota > Clostridia > Oscillospirales > Acutalibacteraceae > Ruminococcoides. The sequence continues at coordinate 6,924 of CADBWP010000016.1, read as the reverse complement.
CACGCGCACGCTGTAAAACTGTGAGCTTGACGCGTTGTTGTAGGAGTATGAGGAGCCGCCCGCGCCTTGAGCGCCGCCCTTGCGCATCTTTTTGATCTCGTCGTATGCCTCGTTTACTTCCTTCATTTTTTCCTCGGCAACGTCGGCGAGCGGACTGTTGGCGTAGTTGTCGGGATGATACTTTTTAACAAGCTCGCGGTATGCATTTTTGATCTCTTCGTCGGTGGCGTTGGGCGAAACGCCCAAAACTTCATATGGATTTTTGTTCATCTTTTTCCTCCGGGTCTTTGTTTATTACCTGGTTTTGCTTTGCGGGAAAACCGTACAGCAGCATGTTGTCGAGAATCCCCTTAAAATCTATAAGCGTAAGCAGATTATACGCCTCATAAGCGCGGGCAAGCGACTGGTTGAGCACCTCTGTTTCATATTGCACAAGCCTGTCCGCGTCGATATCCTTAAACGGGTTGAAGCCGCCGCGCTCGGCGTCCTTTTCAAGGTCGTCGGCGGCGTCGATAAGATATATCCACCTGCCGATGTGGTAGCCGAACTCATACAGCACGCGCCGCAGCATTTCGTCGTCGGTGTCAAGCGAAAACACCGTGCCCGTCATGTGTGCGGTGGGGTGAGCGGCTTCGTCAAGCGAAACGCCGTCCTTTTGCTCCGCCTCCGCCTGCATGGTCATCATTTCAGCCACGGCTTGGTCAAGCCTCGGGTAACGCGCCGCCGCCTTTTTGCGCCAGCGCCCGAAAAACGGTCTGAGCAGTCGGGCTAATATTCTTTTAAAGAATTTTTCGTCGCTTATATCGTCGCTGAGCTTGTAATATGCCGAGATGACCGAAAACGCCGCAGCCCTTGCAAGGCAGTCCGCCTCGTCTGTGGCGTACTTGCATTTTTTGAGCGGATTAAAACGGCATCTGCCGTCCTCAAAGCCCTTGCAGCCGCGCGAAAGCGACATTAGCAGCATTGCGTAAAAGGTGCAGTCGTAGCTCAGCGAAAAACGGCTCAAAAGGGAATAATCCCTGCCCATTTGGCGGCACAGGCTGCAATAAACCGCCTTGTACGCCTCATATTCACGAACAAGCAGCTCGCTTTTTTGAACCTGCAAATACCCGAACACAAGACTACCCCTTATAACCATATTCACTACATTATACAATATTTTGCGGGTTAACGCAATAGTTTGACGCTTTTTCTTATTCCGAATTATTTTTTTGACTAATTATGATAACATATACGGTAACGCATAAGCTACGGGAGGAATTGGCATGAATGTCTATGATTTTGACAAAACCATATACGACGGAGACTCCACCGCCGATTTTTACCTTTTTGCCCTGAGAAGGCACAAAAAGATTTTTAAGCTTGCGCCCTCGCTGCTCGGCGCATTTTGCAAATTTTATCTGCTGAAGCGCGGCACAAAAACCGATTTTAAAGAGGTCATGTTCCGCTTTTTGCGTTTTTGCGACACCGAAAAGGACGTTGCGGACTTTTGGAAGGCTCACAAGAGCAATATTAAGCGGTTTTATATGAGCCGGCGCCGCCCCGACGACGTTATTATTTCGGCGTCGCCCCGTTTTTTGCTTGAGCCCGTGTGCGACTCGCTGGGAGTGGTTCATTTGATAGCCTCCGAGGTAAGCCCCCAAAGCGGCAGATACACCGGAACCAACTGCCACGGCGAGGAAAAGGTGCGCCGCTTTCACGAGCAGTTTGCCGACGCGCCGATAGAGGAGTTTTACACCGACAGCCGCAGCGACGAGCCCATGGCGAGGCTTGCAGAAAAGGCGTTTATCGTAAAAGGCGAAAAAATAAAGCCTTACAGGTTTTTGGATTAAGGCAATACCGCGAGGTAAGGCTGTCGCCTTGCCGAGATTTTTTGGGCAAGCTGACGGAACAATATTCAAGCAAGCCGTGCGCCTTGAATTGTGCGGTGTTGCCTTAAAATAAAAGGTCGGAGGGACGACGCGGAACGTGTCCTCTCCGACCTCTTTTGTTTTTTATTCATTCACGAGCAGCGGCAGTCAAACGGCTTGTCGCTTCCCGTGCCGCCTTCCGCCGCGGGCGGAAAGAACGCCTCGGACGGAAACTCTATGCGGCTGAACGTTTCGCAGGGATCCTCGGCTCGGTCGTCGCACTCCTTGCGCGGCATGCAGAAGTCATAAACGGGCGCCGTAAGCTGAACATCGCGCGTAAGCTGGGTTATGGTGAACATTCCTATGGTAGTTACCACCTGCTGAGCCGTGGGAGCGGTGAATTCGCCGCCGAACAGCTGCTCCACCTCGGCAGGTACAAACGGCACTATGACGGCGCCGGTAACGGGTTGAAGCTCCGCCGCAAGAGCCATGGGGCTCGATACCTGCACCGTGGCGGTAGGCATTGTGCCGGCAAAGCCGCAGCAGTTGAGCTCGGAGCTGTCTATGGGAGCAGCCGAGTCGCTTGAAAAGCGCTTCACACAGCCGTCGCCGCCGTAAAGCACGGCTCGCTTGGTGCTGACTGCCAAGCCCGTGACGTTTGCGGGCGCCGCCGCGCCTCCGGCATACACCTCGCAGCAGCACAGCAGATAGAAGGTCTCGTCAACCGAGTAATAGCCGCGCCTGAACGCCACGGCATCGACGTCAACATTTGCGGTAAGGGCGCTGACCCGCGTTATCCTAACCGAGGTGGCGGCGTCTATAAGCTCCTGATTCTCCTGAGTGAAAAACACATTGAGGTTTCTTAAACAGTCCTTGGCGCCGCAGCTGTCATAAATGCGCGCCACGTCCATGCAAACAGGGTCAAAGTCAAAATCGTCGCCGACGGCGGCAGCTTCGGTTTTTTCCTGCTCCGCGTCAAAGGGTACTTCCGACATAAAAACAACCTCCATATAAGTAGTATTTACAGCGAACTGTAACACTATCATTGTATGGAGGTTTGATTATTTAGTTCCTGAATATTGACAGATAATTGAGGTACAGCCTGTGGATAAAGTTGGGATCACACTCGTCATAGTTTGAAAACGCGGCGAAAACCCGGCTTTTGTCCGTGCTATAGCTGAGCTTTGCGCTGTAGGCGTCAACACTACCTATGCTTGACACGCGGTCGCCGTTGACCCAAACGCCGTAGCCGAAGCCGTTGCCATAGTCGGTTATCATCTCGCCGAACGACGTCTCGCTTATCACCTTAAAGTCCGTAAGGCCGTCGGTCCAGCGCAAAAGATCCGTTATATTGGATATGAAGCCGAGCGACGAGTACCCCACTCCGCCGTAAAGCAGCGGTCGGCTGTGACTGTCGCCGTTGTATTGCCGCGCGAGCGCGTCGGTCATGGCAAAGCCCGACTTGGTCATGCCCAGCGGCTCGAGAAGCTCTGTTCTGACATAGTCCTCGTAGCTTTTGCCGCTCGCCTGCGAGATGACCTCGCCCAAAAGCCAGTAGTCGCTGTCGGAATAGCCGAACTGCGTGCCTGCCTCAAAGCGCGGAGCCTGTGAAAGGATCCAGCCGAGAACAGCCTGCTTATTTTCTTCATAAGAATTATTGCTGCTTATCTTCTCCGCCAGACCGGGTGCAAGGGCTTTTATTCTGTCGCGGTCAACGTAATTCGGTATGCCCGAGGTCATGGTCAAAAGCATTTTTACGGTGACCTTGCCGGCATAGGCGCAGTCGGGAAAATATTTTGAAATGGGGTCGGTGAGCGCAAGCTTTTTTTGCTCGGCAAGCCTGAGCACGGCGGCGGCGGTGATCTGCTTTGTTACCGAGCCCGTGTAAAAGCAGGTGTTGGCTGAGTTTTTAAGGTGTGCGCTCTCGTCGGCAAAGCCGCAGGCGTTAAGATACTCAAAATCGTTGCCCAGCTTTGAATAGACCACGCCCTTAAAACGGCGCTTTTCAATAATACCGTTCAGCGCGGCTTCGATTTCGGCAACGCTTTGCTTTATTGCGAGATAATCGTATTTGAGCTTGCTTTCGTCGATTACCGAATCGGCGGTGGCAAGATTTGAAAACGGATCCTCCGTGGGCGCTTCTGTGAGCGCCTCGGTCGCGGGCGCCGTTGTCTGAGCCTGTGCGCTCTCTTCCGCGCCGCAGCCCGAAAGCAGCATTACCGCCGCGAGCGCGCCGCTGAGGATGATGTTTAAGGGTCTTAACAAAATAATCGCCTCGATAGTGAAATGAAATGGGTTTTGCGGGCTACAGCTTCTCCATCTTGCAGAAGTTCGCCATCAGCTTTTTGGTGCCCGCCTTGTCAAAGGCTATCTCAAGAAGGGTGTCGCTGCCCATTTTTTCAGCCGACATTATCATGCCCTTGCCAAAGACCTTGTGCATGACCGTATCGCCCACGCTATAGCTGACGCCCGACTTTATCGCCGGCTTTTGATAGGCGTTCACCCTGCCTGTAAACGGCTTTCCGAATACCGTTGCGGGAACACCCACGGTTGCCGCTGCGCCGAAGCCGCCGGAAAAGGAGGTTTTGCGCTCCTCCCCCGTTTTGTTGAGCAGCTCGTCGGGTATCTCTCTTACAAAGCGGCTCTCTTTGTTGTAGGTGGTGGAGCCGAACAGCATACGCGAACGGGTCTTGGTTAGGTACAGCTTCTGTTTTGCGCGCGTTATGCCCACATAGGCAAGGCGGCGCTCCTCGTTTATCTCGTCGGGGTTCATCATGGACGCTATGGACGGAAACAGCCCGTCCTCCATGCCCGTTATGAAAACCACGGGAAATTCAAGTCCCTTTGCGCTGTGCAGGGTCATCATAACGCAGGTGTCGGCGTCGGCGTCGTAGTTGTCGATGTCGGTCATCAGCGAGATCTCTTCGAGGAAGGCTGACAGGTCTGCCTCCTCGCCGTAGTCCTCCTCAAACTTGATGATGTTTGAGGACAGCTCCTCGATGTTCTCTATGCGCACATCGGCGTTTTCCTTTTCGTTTTTAAGATAGCTTTCGTAACCCGTGTGCTCTAAAATCAGATTATATAATTCTGCAAGAGAATAATCGCCGCTGTCCTCGGCTTCAATAAGCCCGTCTATGAGCGCGATAAACTCCTTTAGCTTTGAAGCGGAACGCGAAAGCTGCGGATAGCTTCCGGCGTCCTTTATCACCGAATATATGCTCTCCCCCAGCCCTGCGGCTATCTCGGCGGCGACCGCCACGGTGCGTGCGCCGATGCCGCGCTTGGGCACGTTGATTATCCTGCCGAGGCGAACGTCGTCGTGGGGATTGTTTATCACCTGAAGATAAGCCACCATGTCGCGTATCTCCTCGCGGTCGTAAAAGCGGTGACCGCCGATTATCCTGTGCGGTATTCCGCTGCGCGACAACGCCTGCTCAACGGCGTTTGACTGCGCGTTGGTGCGGTACAGCACGGCAAAGTCGGAGTATTTTCTTCCGCCCGCGACGCCGTCCATGATGGTTTTTGCCACAAACATAGCCTCGTCGCGCTCGTCCTCGCAGGTGTGCAGCTCTATTTTTTCGCCCTCGGGGTTTTCCGTCCACAGGGTTTTGCCCTTGCGCACGGTGTTGTTGGAGATCACCCCGTTGGCTGCGCTTAAGATATTCTTTGTGCTGCGGTAGTTTTGCTCAAGGCGGATGATCTTTGCGCCGCTGAACTGCTTTTCAAAGGAAAGAATGTTTTCTATCGTCGCTCCCCTGAACCTGTATATGCTCTGGTCGTCGTCGCCCACCACGCAGATGTTGCCCCAGCGGCGTGCAAGCATAGACACGAACCTGTACTGAACGCGGTTTGTGTCCTGGTATTCGTCAACCATTATGTATTTGAACTGATTTTGATAATACTCCAAAACGTCGGGGCATTGCTCAAAAAGCTCCACCGTCTTGCAAAGCAGGTCGTCAAAGTCCATGGCGTCCGCCGTTTTGAGCCTTGTCTGATAAACCTCATACACCTTGGCTACAGAGGCTTTTCTGTAGTCGAAGTCGGCAGTCTTTTTCATCTCGGCAGGGGTTATTATTTTGTCCTTCGCCTTTGAGATCTCCGAAAGCACCGCCTTTACGGGAAGCTGCTTTTCGTCCAGCCCGAGCTGCTTTAAAATGTCCTTGCACAGCTTTTTCTGGTCGTCTGTGGCATACACGGTAAAATGCGACGAATAGCCTATTCTGTCGCCGTAGCGGCGCAGTATGCGCGCGCAGGTGGAGTGGAAGGTGGCAGCCCAGATGTCGCCGCCGCCCTCGGGCACGGCGTTCATTATGCGCTCCTTAAGCTCGCCCGCCGCCTTGTTGGTAAAGGTTATGGCGAGGATGTTCCACGGTCTGCACAGCTGCGACTGCAAAATATATGCTATGCGGTTGACGAGCACCGTGGTTTTGCCCGAGCCGGCGCCCGCCAGTATAAGCAGCGGTCCCTCGGTGGCAAACACCGCCTCGCGCTGCCTTTCGTTCATGTGCGAAAAATTGGCTTTGATGTCGTTTTGTGTCATAATCTGTCGCTCTCACTAATACAGAAAAACGGGCGAACCGAGTTCGCCCATAATTATTCTGAAAAAGAATTATTTTACGCTTTCCTTAAAATACTTGACCATGTCCGGGGCGTTGTCGCAAACGATCATGCTTACAAAGTTGCCGTCCTTTGTTACATCGCACGCCTTGACCATTTCGACCTTTTCAGGTGTGTAAGAGGTGTATTGTCTGAGCACGGATTTATAGCGCTCCTTAAGAGCGGATTCAACTCTGTCAGCCGCGGCAGAGTCAACAGCCTCTACCAGAACCAGCTCGACGGGAGCATTGGGGTCGGATGTGTCCTTCTCTGCGGCAAACTGCTTAACGTCATCTACCGCGATCTCGTAGTAGCGGTTGAGCTTTTCTACGGTGTCAACAGCCTCAAGCGAAAGGCTGTAGTCTGTGTTGAATTTTGTAAGGATAGCGGGAAGATCAACCGCCTTGCCGCTGCCGCCGTCAGAGCCGCCGCAGCCTGCGAGCACCGCAGCCGCAACAAGCACAACAAGCAAAATTGA
>CADBWP010000015.1 GCA_902798365.1 uncultured Ruminococcus sp. | reverse complement strand
GTTTTTATGCTTTTTTTGAATCAGCCGGAGGTCTTGCAGCAGCCGTGAACGTAAATCTTTACGTCGTCATAGCTGCCCACGCCGTAGTAGGCGTTTTCGTCGGTCTCGGTGGCGCCGGGCTTTATTTCGTTGCCGGTGTCCATACACCTGCCCTCCGAATAAAACTTAAGGGCGCCGTTTTCGTAATAGAATATGCAGTAATAAACGTCCTCCGCCGCGAGCTCGCCCTTGTTGGTGACGCTTACAAGCGCGGAGTCCTCTCTTTTTTCGACCTTTGCTTCAAGGCTGCTGTCGGCGCTTACAAGTCCTGCCGCCGCGCCGTCCGTTACGGTGTATTTGTATGACGCATAGCCGCTGTCGGGCATGAAGGACGCAAAGCCCGTCGCGCCGCCGCCCAACGCCGGAACAAATTCCGTTTGTGAATTCATTTCGTTGCCGTCGGCGTCATAAAAGGTTATATTTACGTCGAGCGAGCGATCCTTGTCGCCCTCGTTTGTTATAAGCAAAACAAAGTAGTTGTCCTTTTCGTCCTCTATGTAGCCGACGCCCTCGACCTTTATACCCTCGGGAGCCTTGCTGTCGGCGGAGCATTCGGCGGCGTATTCCTCGCCCTTCATGTTAAAGCCGGATGCGTTTGCACCGGGCTCGGCGTTTGTGTCTGCCGGCACGTCCGAAAAGGCGGTGCCCGAAACCTCGGAGCTTTTTTCCGTGCCGGACGCCGTCGAAGCGGTTTTGCCGCCCGAGCAAGACGCAAGTATTATACAGGACACGGCAAGCGCCGCTGCCGACAATAATCTTTTATTCATATTGATTCCTCACTTTATTATTTGATTATTCAACATCTGTATTATAGCATTTATCTGCGAAAATGTCACCATATTTTTTTCAAATGAATAATCATTGAAAAATCATCCGTTTTGTGATAGAATATAACCGATTCAAAAAACAAGGAGCTGTTGCTATGGAAGGCTTTGTTGAACAGGTTGTAAAAAGAGACAAAACCATGAAGTCGCTCACAATAAAAATACTCGCGGTGGCGCTGCTCGTCATCATTCCCGTGACGCTGTTCATGCTGTCGGTTTACTGGGGATATTTGGCTATGGTTGCAATATTCCTGATCATCGGCGGAGTGTATGTGGTGTGGTACGTTTTCTCGTGCCAGAAGGTGGAGTATGAGTACGCGGTCAACGGCGATACGCTCGATATTTCCAAGATCATCGCCCTGAGAAAGCGCAAAAGGGTCTGCTCTGTTCCCATAAAGGACATTGAGGTTTTGGAAAAGGGCGACAAAAACATAAAAGACCGCGGCTTTGTGCGCGTGTATAACGCCGCCAAAAACCCGAACGACGTTAAGGAAAACCACTTTGCGGTGTGGCGCGTTGCAGGCAAGGGAAGCTGCCTGCTGGTGTTCAACCCCAACGAGGACATCATTTTGGCTATGAAGCCGTATATGGACAGAGATCTTATGATTAAGCTGTTCTACAAAAACCGCCAAGGGTGACGTTATGGAGCTAATCGACACAGGCTTTGTAAAAAGCGCTCTCCCCCTGCGCCCCGACAACGCGCACAAGGGCACGATGGGCACGCTGCTAAACGTTTGCGGCTGTTACGGAATGGCAGGCGCGGGTATGCTCGCCGCAAAGGCGGCGCTCAGAACGGGCGCGGGTCTTGTAAAGTGGGCGCTGCCGCAGAGCATTTATCCCGTTGCGGCATCTCAGATATGGGAATGTGTTTATCTTCCGATGGCTCAAACCGAAGCGGGTGCGCTGTCGGCGGAGAACATCTCTCTTATACTTTCCGCCGCCGAAAAAAGCACTGCGCTGCTAATGGGCTGCGGACTGTCGGTTTGCGCCGACACACGGCAGATCGTAACGACGCTGCTTAAAGAGTGCTCCAAGCCGCTCGTGCTGGACGCGGACGCCCTCAACTGCATTGCGGACAGACCCGAGGTTCTGAAAACAGCGGCGACTGTCCCCGTCATTACCCCTCACCCTGCCGAAATGGGCAGGCTCACGGGAAAAAGCGCAGCCCAAATAAACAGCGACCGCCAAAATACCGCCCTGAGTTTTGCAGCGGAATACGGCGCGGTGACGGTGCTTAAGGGCGCCAAAACCGTGGTCGCCTCACCCGACGGGCGCGTGCTGACAAACCCCACGGGCAACAGCGGAATGGCGACGGGCGGAAGCGGCGACGTGCTGGCAGGCATGGTCGCGTCGCTTACGGCACAGGGAACCGAAGCGTTTGAAGCCGCCGCAGCGGCGGTGTATCTTCACGGGCTGGCAGGCGATCTCGCCGCCGAAAGGTTCGGAAAAGCCTCTATGCTGCCGACCGACCTTATCGAATTTATTCCGCAGGCGATCAAATCAATACAATAACTTAACGCCTCTGACTGCTCGTTGCGTCAGAGGCGTTTTTGATTATACCGGATGGATCATGTTCTTTTTATCGAGCAAATCGCCGTTTATGCCGTATTTTTGATTTCTTCTCTTCTCAAAAAAGTCAAGCGCCACCTTGGGGAACTGCGCATAGGACAACACGTCCTCGGGCTGCTCCGACCACTCGGCTATCTCGGCTCTCAGCTTGTCAAGCTCGGGCTCGAGCCTGTCTGCCGGGCGGCCTGTGATGATCTCCATGTCGCCGCATATCTTCTTTTGAAACTCGGGGTCGATGGGCATGGGCGTTGTGCCGTATTCGCCCGCGACCATTCCCTTGAACTCGTTTGTGCACATGCTGTAGCGCTCGCCCGTAATTACATTGAACACCGCCTGTGTGCCCACTATCTGCGAGGTGGGCGTTACAAGAGGCGGATAGCCCGAATCCTCGCGCACGCGCGGAACCTCCTCGAGCACCTCGGTCAGCTTATCCTCCTTACCTGCCTGCTTAAGCTGAGAAAGCAGGTTTGAAAGCATTCCGCCCGGCACCTGATAGATGAGCGCCTTGGCGTCGGTGGCGAGCATTTTGGGGTCCAAAAGCCCCGACTCTATATATTTTTCGCGCAGGGTCATAAAATAAGCCCTTATCTCGGCAAGCTGACGGATGTCAAGACCCGTGTCAAACTCCGTGCCCTGAAGCGCCGCAACCATAGACTCGGTGGGCGCGTGCGAGGTGCCCAGAGCCAGGGGGCTTATAGCTGTGTCTATCGCGTCGGCGCCTGCCTCAACCGCCTTGAGCAGGCACATAGAGGCAAGACCCGAGGTGTAGTGGGTGTGTATTTGCAGGGGCAGGTCGGGAAGCGCCGCCTTTATCGCCCTTACAAGGCTCTCTGTTCGTGACGGAGTGAGCAGCGCCGCCATGTCCTTTATGCAGATAGAGCCTGCGCCCGCGTCGGCTATTCTTTTGGCGTACTCCACGTAATATTCGTCGGTAAATACGGGTCCCGTGGTGTAGCTTATGGCAACCTGCGCGTGACCGCCCTCGCGGTTTGCCGCCGTGATGGCGGTTTTAAGGTTCTTTATATCGTTGAGCGCGTCAAATATTCTGATTATGTCTATGCCGTTGGCTATGGAACGCTCTACAAGATATTCAACGCAGTCGTCGGCATAGTGGCGGTAGCCCAGCATATTCTGACCGCGAAACAGCATTTGCAGCTTGGTGTTGGGGCAATGGTCCTTAATGGTGCGAAGCCTCTGCCACGGGTCCTCGTTTAAAAAGCGCAGGCAGGCGTCATAGGTCGCTCCGCCCCAGCACTCCAGCGAATGATAGCCTATTTTGTCGAGCGAATCAAGGATGGGAAGCATATCCTCCGTGGTCATCCTCGTCGCAATAAGAGACTGGTGCGCGTCACGCAGAGCGGTCTCGGTTATTTTTATTTTTTTTGCCATCGTTCTATCTCCTAAAGCAATCAGTTGAGGGTGACAAGCACGTTGCCCGAGTCAACCGCCTCGCCCTTAGACACCTCGATGGTGGCTACGGTGCCGTCCTGCGGCGCCTTGACGGGGGTTTCCATCTTCATAGCCTCGATAAACACAAGGTCGTCGCCCGACTTTACCGCCTGACCAACGCTTACCACCACGTTTACCACGGTGCCGGGCATGGGAGCCTTTACCGAAACATTGCCCACGGCGCCCTTGGGAGCGGCGGGCTTTTTGGCAGGTGCCGGTGCAGGAGCTGCGGCAGGCGCTGCGGCGGGAGCTGCGGAGCCGTCAAGCTCCTCTACCTGAACGTCGTATGCCGTGCCGTTTACGGTGATTCTGAGATTTTTCATTTTTATTTCCCCTTTATATGTCAATTGTGGTTATTATACGGTTCCGTGCTTTTTGGCAACGGTGGGAACACGCTTGCCTGCAAGCATGTCAAGAGCAGAAACAATAGCTCCTCTAAGCTGCGGCAGCTCAACTATCGCGTCGATAAAGCCGTTTTGAGCCGCGTTGAATGCCGAAAGGTTTTCGGCGGCAAAGTCCTCGGCGACCGTCTTTTGTTCATCTGCCGGCACCTTCATTTTGTCCGGAGCCATGATGAACGCCGCCGCCTCTATGCCTACGGGAGACACCGTTGCGTCGGGCAGGGCAAACACCATGTCGGCGTTGGCGCCCGTGCCTGCAAGGGCGATGTAAGCCGCGCCTACCGCCTTGCCTACAACGGCAGAGATTTTAACCGTTGTAGCCTCGGCATATGCCGAAACAAGCCTTTTGGCGGAGGCAAGGCATTCAAAGCCGTCGCTGTCCGCAAAGGTGATCACGGGAATTGAAAACGCGTCGCAAAAGCGCACAAAGCGCGCCGTTTTTTCAGCCGACGGGCAGTCTATTGTCTTTCCAATAGTCCTTACAATGCCCACGACCCTGCCGTCCATGCGGGCGAGGCGAACGCGCGCGGTCTTGCCCCATGCGTCGGCTATTTTAAACTTGGAGCCGCCGTCAACGGTTTTGCTGACAAGGCAGCTGCCCTCGGGTGAAGGCTCGGCGGTCTCGGTCTCGGGTGCGGCGGTAAGGTTGTTAGAGGGCAGATATGTCAAAAGCTCTCTCGCTTTTTGCACCGCAGCCTCCGTGCTCTCGGCGACAATTGCCGCCGTGCCGTGTTCGGCGTTGTAATCCGCGTCGGCGTTTTTGCCGGTAACGTCGAGCGAAAGCCGTGCTTCGCGCGTCATAATTACAAAGTCGGCGCTTGTTGCGATGAGGGCGTTTGTGCCCAGGCACACGCCCGTGACCACCGAGATTTGGGGCACCGCTCCGCTCAGCCTTGAAACCATGCCGAGCGCCTCGCCGCAGCCTGCCAAAAGCTCTGTTCCCTGCGCGAGCCTGCCGCCCACGCTGTCATAAAAGCCCACCACGGGCGCGCCCGTTTTGAGCGCCGATTTGTAAAGCTTTTTCAGCTTTGCCGCCTGCGCCCTGCTCATTGCGCCGCCGCTTATGTCGCTGTTCTGGGCAAACGCGAACACGGGCAGCCCCTCAACGGTTCCGTAGCCTGCCGTTACCTCGGCAAAGCCGTCGCCCGATTTTACAAGGGCGTCAAGCTCGCAGAAGCTGTCGGGGTCAAAAAACTCCGCAAGGGTGCGGTAGGCGGAGGTGGAGGCGATTTGCGCCTTGGCGGAATTTATTTTATCAATACTCATTTTCAGTCCTCCCATGCGTGTTAGCATACAAGCTTATTATAACTCAAAGCAATGCATTTTACAAGAGCTTTGAGGGAAGATTTCACAACGACGGGATTTACTTTTTTATCACATGTCGTGAGTTCGGTTGTAGGGTAGCCCCTCGCGGGGCGTCGGCGGATGCTTTTTCCGAGCACCTAACGTTTGCGAGAAAGGTTGCCTCACAGCCCGTGTTCCGATCCGCCGTTACCGGAAGGGTTTGGCTTTGGAGAAGAAACCGGGACGCAATATTTGACATCATTTACGCTGAAAACTATCCCCAAGAACGGTTTTATCATAAACTCACCGTAGTCGGCTCGCTGCACCCTTGAATCAAATCCGCGCAGATAATCAACATATTTTTTATCAATAATATACCATTCCATTATTCTTACCTCGATCTGTTAAAACATCAAAAACAAAGAGAGAGCACACAGCCCTCTCTTTCCTTTAAACTCTCATTTTGATTGGTTGAGCAAACCGCTTTGTAATTCTCTCATTTTGGTTGGTTGAGCAAACCGCTTGGAGATAAATTATCTCTGTACTGCTATTATACTTAACGGCGATAAAAATGTCAAGTATTTAAAAAGATTAAAAACCTCTTCCTCCGCAAATCAGATCATTCTGCCGTTTACTATCGGGTTTGCCAGCAGGTTTTTAACCTCTTTTTCGGTGAGGTCGCGCCAGTCTCCCTGCTTTAGCATGCCCATTTTTACGTTGCCTATCTGCGTGCGCCTGAGGCGTGCGACCTCAAGCCCCACAGCCTCGCACATGCGGCGTATCTCGCGGTTTTTGCCCTCGTGAAGTATCATTTCGAGCACCACCCTGCCCTGCTCCTTGTGCAGCACATGCACAATGGCGGGGGCGGTTTTTCTGCCGTCGAGCTCAACGCCCGTCTCGAGCTTTACAAGCTGATCCTCGGTTATTGACGGGCGGACGGTGACGCGGTAATACTTATAGACGCTGTTGCGCGGATGCATTATTTTGTTGGCGAACTCGCCGTCGTTGGTGAAGATGAGCATACCCTCGCTGTCCTTGTCGAGCCTGCCCACGGGATACACCCTTTCGCCCACGTTTTGCACAAGCTGAGCCACGCACTTTCGCCCGCGCTCGTCGTTCATTGTGGTTATAAAGCCGCGCGGCTTGTTGAGCATTATGTAGCGGTAGCTCACCTTGGGCATGACCACACGCCTGCCGCTGACGTAAACCTTGTCGGCAGGGGTGACCTTGTCGCCAAGCGACGCGGTCTGACCGTTTATTTTTACCTTGCCCTGAGTGATAAGCTCCTCTGCCTTGCGGCGAGACGCTATGCCGCATTGCGATATGAATTTTTGAAGCCGTATGGGTTCGTTTTTTACCATAGTTTTTTCCTTATTCCGTGTTTATCTCACTCACGGCGCACAGCGCCGTGCTGCCGATAACCTTTCCGTCGAGAATATAATCTATTCTGCCCAGCTCCTCGCCTGCCTCTACGGGCGCATACACAAAGCTGTCCAGATATATTTTTCTTTTGATGTTCTTTGCCCTGCCGCTGTCGGTTACAAGGCTCAGGTCGCCTCCGCCCATGACGGCGCAGGTATCGCAATCGCCGCCCACGCAGGGAACCTCCACGCAAAACGACGAATCCGCGGACGAGTAGCCTTCGACCTGCGAAAAGCCGTATTCGTACAGGTCGGCGTGATCCTTCCAGTCGTTTTTGTCGTTGAGGGTCACGCACACAAGCGTTACTCCGCCGCGCCGCGCCGCCGACACAAGACACCTGCCTGCCGACGCGGTGTAGCCTGTTTTGCCGCCGATGCAGTCACCGTACATTGACAGCAGGCGGTTGTGGTTTGAATAGGTAACGCGCTTGTCTTTGGGCTCGATAAAGCTGACCGAAACGCTTTTTTGCGAGGTGAGGTCGGCAAAGCTCCGGTTCTTAAGCCCCTCGGTCATAAGCAGCGCAAGGTCGTATGCGGACGAATAGTGCCCGTCGCTGTCAAGGCCGCTCGGGGTCACAAAATGAGTGTCCGCCATTCCTATGCGCGCGGCTCGCCTGTTCATAAGCTGCGCAAATCGGTCGGCGCTGCCGGCTATTGTTATAGCAGCCGCGTTTGCCGCGTCGTTGCCGGACGCCATCATCATGCCTGCTGCAAGGTCGGAAAGCCGAACCTGCTCGCCGACGCCGAGGTACATGCTGCTGCCCTCCGCCGCCATTTCTTCGGTAAAGGTAACGGCAACGTCGTTTTTTGCCGCCACCTCAAGAGTAAGCAGAGTTGTCATAAGCTTTGTTGTGCTGGCAGGCTTCATGCGCGCGTGCTCGTTTTTGCCCGCGAGAACCTCGCCGTTTTCGGCGCAGTACAGCACATAAGCGCCTGCCGAAACATCGGGAGCCTCCCGTGCGTCGGCACAAACCGGCACGGAAAGCAGAGCCGCAAGGCAAAGCAAAACAGCCGTGAGTTTTTTCATAAGACCACCCCGCTGTATTTTATGAGCGGAGAGGGGCTTTTATTCTTAAACGTCTATTAAACGTCTATGTCGTCAATGGTGATCTCGGAGAAGTCGTCCGCTCCGGCGATCTCGGCGCTTTCGGTGTTTTTGTCCTTCTTGAAGAAGCCCTTGACCTTATCCACAACATCGGGCACCATGCCCATTATCTTGTCAATACCGTCGCCGCCGCCGACCGAAATAAGGCGAACGTTGCCCTTATACACCGTGAGGAACGCAACAGGCTGAATGGTAACGCCCGCGCCGCTGCCGCCGCCGAAGCAGTCCTTGTTCTCTTTTTTGGTGGGAAGGTCGGAGCCGCCCGAGGCAAAGCCGTAGCTCACCTTTGATACGGGGATGATGAGCGTGCCGTCGGCGGAGGTTATGGGGTCGCCGACGATGGTGTTGACGTCAACCATCTCTTTGATTTTGTCCATAGTGATGTTCATAAGATTGCCGATAGGATGTTCCATAGCAGAGTCTCCTTTATATAGATTCTTTATTTCTTCGTTAAGCCTTTCTTTGTCGGAGCTTTTGCCGCTTTTTAGCCTGATAAGCAGCCTGAGCGCCTTGAAGCCGT
The DNA here is from genome assembly GCA_902798365.1 of uncultured Ruminococcus sp. Taxonomy (GTDB): domain Bacteria; phylum Bacillota; class Clostridia; order Oscillospirales; family Acutalibacteraceae; genus Ruminococcoides. The sequence continues at coordinate 20,560 of CADBWP010000015.1, read as the reverse complement.
GCCTGAACACAAGCGCGAGCAGCCAAAAAACGCGGGTGCTTACATGGATGTCAACGGCATAGCGCGAGGTGTGCGTGTCGTCAAAGTCGGGCGCAATGTCAACGCCGTAGCTTCTGCATTTGGCAATGCCTGCTAAAATGCTGACCGCCGGATAGACCGACAGGCAGAAGTAGCCGTATTTTACCGCAGTATCGCTTGCGTCCTCGCCGTGATAAATAATGCTGACGTTGAGCTGTTTTATCTTTAAGTGCCTGAAAAAGTCCTTGAGCGCCCCGAGGGCGAGAGCCGCCGCCTGCTTTATGGTATCCACAAGCCACATAATGCCCTTTTCTTTAATTATCGAGGGCTTCTTTTCCTTTGGCTTTTCCTCCTTGGGCTTTTCCTTTTTCTTGGGCTTTTTCTCTTTTTTCTTCTTGGGCTTTTTGGGCTTTGGGGGATAAAGCGTAACGGGCACAAAGCCTATCTTCAGCGTTACCTTAAGCTCCTTTTCAAAGTCCGCCCTTACCCCTATGGGGATGATCAGTATAAGTGCTATAAACAGGAGGATTGCGAGCAATATATAAAACCACGTCACTCAAATTCCCCCTTTGTTATTTGTCGTATAGGTTTTGGCAGGTTCGGTGCTGCGCGCCGACGTTATTCAAGAATGGGTCGTTTCCATGTGCGTTGTAGGGGCGAGCATTGCTCGCCCGCGAGCTATGAACAAAAGGTTTCCGCTAACAGCCGGGCGAGCAATGCTCGCCCCTACACCTGTAACGGAATTGTTCAAATAAATTTACAACATTACGGGAAACCCCTTCGCCTTACCCGACGCTTTCGGATTCTTCCCCGGATTCCTCCCCGGCTTTGCCCTCGGGCTTGTCCTCGGCCTCGGGAAGCGGCGGAAGCTCGTCAAGACCCGAAATATTGAAGCAGCGCAAAAAGTTCTCGGTTGTGCCGTACAGCAGAGGTCTGCCCGGAAGCTCGAGCCTGCCCTTTTCCTCGATGAGATCCTTTGAGGTGAGACTGCCGATGACGCCGCTGCAATCCACACCGCGCACCTGCTCAACAAACGCCTTTGTAACCGGCTGGTTGTAGGCGACCACCGCCAGCACCTCGAGAGCCGCCTGAGATAGCGGAGTGTTGCGGCGCAGATCCATGACCGTGCGCACCTGAGGCGCGTATTCCTTTCGGGACGTCATTTGGTAGGCGTCGCCCAGCTTTATTATAGTTATGCCCCTTTGGGACTGTTCGTAGTCATTTATAAGCTCTTCTATGCGCGCCCTGACCTCGTCCTCCGAAATCTCGAGCGCCTGTGCGATGCGGCTTGTTTGTACCGACGCGCCGTTAGAGAACAAAATCGCCTCTATCGCGGCGGCGATGTTTACTTCGCTCATACTTCCGACCCGCCTTTCTCTATCATTCTTACAACGGCGTTTTCGCCGCTGCCCTCTATGCGTATGCGCTTGCCCTTTACAAGCTCCAGCGTGGCAAGAAAGGTGGCGACAAGGTCGCTTTTGCCCTCGCACACCTCAAAAATCTCGTGATAGTGGAGCGTTTTCCCGTGCCAAAGCCTGCGCATAAGGTGGATGATCTTGCTGTTGACCGACACTATTTTATGCGACACAATGCCCGAAAAAGCCTGCTGAGAGGGCGGCAGCCTGCGCTTTCCCCTGCCCACGGCGCTTACATACGCCTTTGAAATATCCTCGGGCGGATGCAGGCGGTTATAGGTCAGGTCAAACTCGACCGGAGAAGCGTCGCGCACAAAGGAGTCAAAGTCATAAATTTCGCCGAGCTTTGCGGCTATTTCTCTGCACACCGCGTACTCAAGCAGCTGACCCGACAGCTCCTTTTTCAGCTCCTCCGCCTCTTCCTCATACTTGGGCAGAAGCATTACCGACTTGATATATACAAGCCGCGACGCCATTGTGAGAAACTCGGACGCTATGTCCATCTGATTCTCGCGCATACGGCTGATCTGCTCCATGTACTGCTCAAGCAGGTCGGAGATCCGAATATCGTAAATGTCTATTTTGTTTTTTGAGATAAGCGTCAGCAGCAGATCGAGCGGCCCCTCAAACACGGGCAGCTTGTATTGAAGCTGTGTTTCCATGGCGCCGCCTCAGCCGATAAACGGCTTGAACGGAAGCTCGGCAAGCCAGCCGAGCCAGCCGCCTACAGCGCCCGAAACCGTTGATATAATGCCGTTGAGCGCACCCACCCACATCAGGGCAAACAGGACGATATAGGTATATTGCTGATAGCGGTACATAAAGCTTACCGCCTTGTCGGGCAAAAACAAAAACAGCACCTTTGAGCCGTCGAGCGGCGGTATGGGTATAAGGTTGAACACCGCGAGGGTGATGTTGATGCTGATGTAATAGGACAGGAAGTAATAGATAAAGGAGGGCTCATACGAAAACTCTCCGTTGAACAGCAGCCACATCCAGTTGTAGCGGATAAGGTTGAACACGAGCATGCCCGCAAGCGCGGCAACAAGATTTGCCACGGGACCCATAACGGCGGTTATCGCCATGCCCAGCTTCGGGCGCTTAAAGTAACGCGGATCTATCGGCACGGGCTTTGCCCAGCCAAAGCCGAACAGCAGTATCATCAGCGCGCCCATGGGGTCGATGTGGCTGAGCGGAGTGAGCGAAAGCCTTCCTCTTTGCTTTATGCCCTTGTCGCCCAGGCAAGAGGCGGTGAAGGCGTGCGCCCATTCATGGAACGGAAGTATGAGAAAAATGATCATCAGCACCGCCATGATCTCGGCGATGATCGTTTGCATTGTAAAGTTGCCCCGCAAAAGCTGAATCAGCATGAGATCCTCTCCTATCGCTTTATCGCATAATTATACTCATTATGTATTATATAACAAAAGCGAGAAAAAAACAAGCGATAAATGGCAGGTTAACGGTTTTTTCAAAAACCCGCCGAGAAATTTTTAAAAAACACTTGCATTTTCGCGCGATTTCTGCTATGATAACAAAGTTAGAAAAATAATCAGTTCCATTAAGGAGGTGCAGACGCATGGCAAAATGTGATTTCTGCGGTAAGGATGTAAAATTCGGCATCAAGGTATCTCACTCTCACAGACGTTCAAACAGAACATGGAAGCCCAACGTTCAGCGCGTGAAGGCAATCGTTGACGGTTCACCCAAGCGTGTATATGCTTGCACCCGCTGCTTACGTACTCCCGGCAAGGTTACCAGAGCTATCTGATTAATTACATCGATTACAAAGGACTGCCCGACGGCGGTCCTTTTTCTTTTCCGCCCTGCCTTCCGTTCGGCTGCACGGTAATGCCGCCGGATTCAGGAACAGATGTCATTCCGAGCGGTGCCCGACAGGGCAAAAATCCCCGAGCCAAACGGTTCGGGGACAATTAATAATCACTTGTAAAACTCGCGCTTTCTCAGAATGAACAGCACCGTCGCTGCGCCCGATACTATGCACAGTATGATGAACGCCACAAGCTTTCTGCCGGTCTTTACCATAGGCTCCCACACGCCGTCGCTTACGCTGTCATCCGTGGGCACAGTCGGCTCCGTGGGCATGACCGAGGGTTCAACCGTGGTTTCAGGCACGGTGGTTGGCTCGGTGACCTCTGCCGAATCGGCGGTTGAGTCGTCCTGAGTGGTGGGCGGATAGGTGGGTTCGACATAGTTTGCCGGCGTGAGCGACGTGAGCTTTGAAACCAAGACCTCGTCGTTGTGCTTGTCCTCGTTAACAAGCCCGTTCGATACAAGAATAAACTCTCTGCCGTCCTGCGCATAGCCCGTGGCAGGGTTTGGCTCGGACGCCCAAAGCTCGTTTACCGTAAGATCGACCTTTGTGATAAGAGGATCCTGAGTGGGGTTGTCGGCAACGCTGAAAACTATCTGCACAAAGGGAGATTCCTCCGCGGAAAAATCGTACAGCTTAAGGTCGGTGGCGGAAAAGGTGATCTTGTCCTGCTCAAACGCTATCGCCGACCTGCCCTTCATGTTGGGGCAAACGGTGTCGGGCGTGTTTTTTTCGGGATCGATTCTGAGCACCGTGCTGTCGTAAACAAGCTCCCACCGCGTGGTCATCAGCCGCTTTGAAGCCTTTAACCGGTAGGTGACGGTGACCTCTTTTGTGTATTCCGTGTATTCGGCATACGCCTTGCCAAAGTAGTTTGAAATGGCGTTGACGGTCAGCATCGGGTAGTGAAACTGCGAATAAGTCGGCGCGGGAACCGTTGTGGGCTCTGTCGTTTGCGGCGCCGTTGTGGGCACGGTCTTTTCGGGCAGGGTGGTCGCTTCCTGAGGTGCAGCCTCCTCGGTTTGCTCCACGGCTTCAAGGTCCTCCTCCGCAAGCGCGGTAAGAGAACCCGAAAAAAGGAATAAAGCTGTCAAAATGAGGGCGAGCAATGCCCCTGTTGCTTTTTTTGACATGTGTTTCCTCCGAAAAGCCGATACTGTCTGCACTTAGTATAATACAATTTCTCAAAAAAATCAAGGCACGCGCATAAAGGCTATATCCTTGACGACCTCGCCCGCGAGGATAAGCCCTGCCGCCGACGGCACAAAAGCCACCGAACCGGGCGTTGAGCGGCGGTTGGGCTGCTCTGCGCTCACCTCGGGATTATCGCGCGGCTTTACGGGCGGTTCCTCGGAATAAACCACCTTTAGCTTTTTTATGCCGCGCTTTTTACATTCGAGGCGCATGACGCGCGCAAGCGGACACACCGAGGTTTTATAAATATCCGCCACCCTAAAGGCGGTGGGGTCAAGCTTGTTGCCTGCGCCCATCGAGCAGATTATCGGCGTGCCGGCGGCCTTGGCGTTCACAACAAGCTCGAGCTTGCCCTTGACGGTGTCGATGGCGTCTATGATGTAGTCGTATTCGGTAAAGTCAAACATATCCCGCGTTTCGGGCAGATAAAACACGCGATGAGCCTTTACGGCGCAGTCCGGGTTTATGTCGCGCAGCCTTTCCGCCGCGACGTCAACCTTGTATTTGCCTACGGTCGAGTCCAGGGCGATAAGCTGGCGGTTAAGGTTGGTGAGGCTCACCGTGTCGCTGTCGATGAGATCTACAGCCCCCACTCCCGACCGCACCAGCGCCTCGGCGGCGTGACCTCCCACTCCGCCTATGCCGAACACGGCAACACGGGCTGCGGCAAGCCTTTGCATGGCTTCTTCGCCCAAAAGCAGCTCGGTGCGTGAAAACCTGTCGAGCATATCAGTCGCCCTCCAGAATATCAACGGCGTTGCGCACACAGTCGTCGCAGGAGCAGAGCATTCTGCCCGTGAGCACACCCTTGATGTCTATGCAGTTGACAGCTCCGCAACGCTGGGCAAAGTCGCTATAAACCGAACGAGCACGCGCTCCTATCGGACGTCCCTTATATTCCCTGAGCCCGAGCGCCATCTCGGCTCCGATCAAGGCTCCGCAGGTGCCCTGCATTCCGCCCATGCCCGCGCCGAACGCCGCTCCGAGCTTTTTTGCCTCGGCAGGCTCCATTTCCAGCTCTTCGGCATATGCCGCCAAAACCGCCTGACAGCAGTTCATGCCGCTGTGCTTGTACTGTACCGCCAAATCTCTTTTTGTCATATTATCGCTCCCGTTGTTTTTGGTAACATTATAACCTTTTTTATAATTGTTTGCAATAGGTTTGCTATTCTGCAAAAATTGTAGTATAATGTTCTTACGGAAGGAATGATGATGATGAAATACAACCTGCACACGCACACCGCGCGCTGCAACCACGCCACGGGAACCGACCGCGAGTATGTGGAAGCGGCGATTACGGCGGGCATGAAGGTTTTGGGATTTACGGATCATTGTCCGCAGTTTTTTCCCGACCGGGATTATTACAGCTATTTTCGCATGTTTCCCGAGCAGGCGCACGAATATGTAAGCAGCGTGCGCGCCCTGCAAAAGGAATATGCCGCCGATATAAGGCTTTTGCTCGGCTTTGAGACCGAGTACTACCCCGAGACCTATGACCGCTTTGCAGAGTTTGCCGCACAGCTGGGGCTCGACTATATGATAATGGGTCAGCACTTTGTGGGCAACGAATATGATGAGGGCTCCTACTACGCAGCCGACGGCGCAAGGGGCGAAAGGTTTTTGACGCAATATGTGGATCAGGTAAAGGAAGGGCTTGAAAAGGGCGTTTTCACCTATATTGCACATCCGGATATCGTGTGGTACAAGGGCAAAAACAGCTTTTATGACGAAAAAATGACCGAGCTGTGCCTGTTTGCCAGAGAACGCGGAATACCCCTGGAATACAACATTCTCGGGCACATAAACAAGCGCAGCTACCCCGAGCCCCGTTTTTGGAAAATAGCCGCGGCGACAGGCAACAGCGTGGTGCTCGGCTACGACGCACACAGTCCCGAGGCTCTGCTGCAAACAAAGCCTTACGAGGAATGTCTGCAAAAGCTGAACGCGCTGGGACTTAAGCCCATGCGGTTTGAGGACATAAGGCTTGTCAAGCCCGCGTTCGGGGAGGTGGGCGCATGAGAAGGCTGACCGTCATACTCGCCGCGCTTGCGCTTGCGGCGTCGCTCTGCTCCTGCTCGAGCGGAGAAAGCGCGCCCGAGCCTGTTGAAACCACCAACTACGCTCAGATAATAACGGCTCCCGTTACCGAGCCGCCCAAGCCGACCGAACAGCCCACCGACAGCTATGTCATCACCGCAAGGGAGCAAGCCTATCAGTTCACCGACGAATCGGGAGCTGTTCACAGCGCAGCATATCGCATACCCGCGCTCAACATCGAAACCGAAACGGCAAAGGCGTTGAACAAAGAAATAGAAAACACCTATTCGGGCATGTTTGACGAGGCGGACAAGGCGGTGCAGGACAAAACCGCCCTGCCCTATGACGCGATAGACTACGAGTACTATATCAACGACAAAATAGCAAGCCTTGTCATCCGCTGTCAGACCGGCAGCCTTAACTCCTACTACAGGGTGTTCAACTACAACGCCGACAGCGACGAAAGAATGGACAACGCGGCGCTGATAGCGTATCAGAACCGCAACAGCGAGATAACCTACTCGCAGCTGAGATCGGCGCTGAGGGAGGACTACACGTCAAAGTACAAGTACGAGCATTTTCCCGACAGCTACAACGCCCTGCTTGAAAAAACCATAGGCAACGAGGGGCTTTTGTCGTCGCAGATGTACCTGAGCAGCGGCGCAAAGCTGTGCGCCATCTGCACCGAATACGCCGGCGTGGGCAACAGGGAAACACAGGTTATGATAGCGATCGACAGATAAGACGCCGAAACAATACAATAATAATTTTTGGGATAGTGTTTATTGCCGAAAACACTATCCCCTTTTTTGTTATGCTTTTTGGTTTATGAAGCCCTGCAGCGGCAGCGCAGGCTTTAAACAGCCACGCGATGTCGCATGAGTACGTCGAGTTTTCAAAGGCAATGAAGCTTCCGCAGCAGCGCGAGAGAATAAGCGTGGACGGCAAAAAGGGCGTTGATATTTCCTTTGGAAAGCCGCTTAAAAATGCAGAGAAAACGGTTGAAAAATCGGGCGAAAGTGATATAATAGAGGTACACGGAAAAAGTTTATTTAACGCTGATGTAACGGCATTTGAGGAGTGGCAAAAAGATTACTACAAAGTTAATCACAATGTATCATTTCTTCGGACAGACAATCCAAATATTTATGAGTATTCTGGTGGTGCTTATGGCGGTATTAACGCTGTACTTCGTGGAGGTGAAAGTCTTGCAAAAGCTAAACGTTGTTATAGAGATGGCTTTAGCGAAGCAAAGTATAGAAGAATTGCCGACGGAATCTCGAAAGAGTTATCAAAATTCAAACTCAATGAACCTTTGAAATTGCGTCGCTGTGTTGGAAATGTTGATTTTATCACAGGTGCTTCGTCCTCTGTGGAAGACATGAAAAAAGCTATCGGGAAGATTTATACCGAAAAAGGTTTTACCAGCACTTCTGTTTACGGAGAAGCATATACAATTTTCGGTGGTAACAGCCCTACAAAAACCACATTAGAGATTGTAGCACCGATACATACAAAAGGAGCTTATATTTATAAAATATCTGATTCTCCTGCTGAATTTGAGTTTTTGATAGACAAAAATACTTCTTTCAAAATTCTTGATGCAGGAGAGCGTGAAATTACCGTTAAAGATTTCAGGGGAAAGATTGTCAAAAAAACGGAAAGATACATGAGAATGCAGGTGATTTGATATGCTTGAAAATCCAAGAGAATGGTATGAACAATGTGAAAAATATGCTGTAGAGAATAAGTATTCAATGGATTTCGGCGTTTTCTTTGTTTTAAAGCCTGATGCACCTGAACATATCAAAGATGTTTTTCGTAAATATATTGAATTGTGTAAGAAGCCTTTTCACTCTTTGGGGTTGAATGTTTACAAGAATAACTGTATTATAGATTTTTTGCCCACAGAAAATCCCTTTGAACGCGAACAAATTGAAGTCGCAAAGCAGCTTATAAAAACTGGATATCTTAACAATAATCCTTTTTTTAAATTTATGTAACCGCTCCGCTACGGCAGGGCGGTTTTCTTATGCCCGAAACTCAATATAATCAAAGCGCTATGAAAACAAATGCACGGTAAGCTACAGACAGGCTTTTCTCGCGTAAACGCGCTTTTATTATTTCGCCGAGCCTTAGTCCGCGACTTGGGTGCAGCGTCACGCTGCCGGATGATGTGTTGCGTGTGCACAGCTTTGCCCTTCTGCTCGTCTTATGGGTTCACAGCTATCGAATAGGTTCGCGCGGCGCGACGGGCTAAAAACGTGCCCCCCGGCACGTTTTCTTAACGCCCTTTCGATTCCCAATCCGCTTTGTCAAAAACAGACGGCACCCTTTTGGGGTGCCGTCTGTTTTTGGAGCGGATGATGGGAATCGAACCCACACGATCAGCTTGGAAGGCTGAAGTTCTACCACTAAACTACATCCGCGGTTATTAACAATGTGAATTATACCACTCACGCACCGTTTTGTCAAGGGTTTTGCATACATAAAAACCCGGAGCCTCATCGGTTCCGGGTCATGATTATGCAGTTAAATCGCGGTCACGATGACACTTTCGCCGTCCGAGGTGACATGGATAGCATCTAAATCGCCGGTTTTTGACTCTATCATCGCGTTGGCTATTTTTTCCTCGACCTCGCGGCGGATGGTGTTGCGCAGGTCGCGCGCGCCGCTCTTGCCTGAGCAGGATTTCTTTGCAAGGTATCTGCACGCATTGTCGTCGTAGCTGAACTTTATCTTCTTCTCTTCAAGCGTGGGGATATACTCGGAGAGCATGAGTCCCGCTATTCTGACAAAGTCGTCCTCGCTGAGAGTGTTGAACACGATCACCTCGTCAACACGGGCGAGAAACTCGGGGCGCAGAAAGTCCTGAAGCGCCTTGGTCACCTTCTCCTTGGTAGCCTCCTCCGAGGTTTTGCCGAAGCCGAGAGCGGTGTCTCTGCCTGCCGAGCCCGCGTTTGAGGTCATTATGATAACGGTGTTCTCAAAGTTTACGGCTCTGCCGTGAGCGTCGGTCACCTTGCCCTCGTCAAGTATCTGCAAAAGGATGTTGAGCACATCGGGGTGAGCCTTTTCTATCTCGTCAAAAAGCAGCACCGAATACGGGCGGCGGCGAACCTTTTCCGTCACCTGTCCCGCCTCGTCGTAGCCCACATATCCGGGCGGCGAGCCGATGATCTTCGACACCGAATGCTTCTCCATAAACTCGGACATGTCAAGGCGGATAAGCGTTTCGGGTGTGTCGAACAGCTGCTGGCTGAGCACCTTTACAAGCTCGGTCTTGCCCACGCCCGTGGGTCCCACAAAGATGAAGGACGCAGGGCGGCGGCGCGGCGAGATCTGGCAGCGGCTGCGCTTGATGGCGGACGCTAAAGCGGTGACCGCCTCGTCCTGTCCTATTATCTTTTTCTTAAGCTCATCCTCAAGGTCGGCAAGCTTTGAAAGCTCGTTTTCGCGCACCCTCGACGCCGGGATACCCGTCCACAGCTCTATAACCTTTGCTATGTCCTCCTCGGTCACCCTTGCGGTCAGGCTTTCGGGCGTTATGCCGTCAAGCTCGCTGTCGATGCGCGCAAGCTGAGTGTTTATCTCGGCAAGCGCCTCATAGTTTATCTGCTCTGCCGACGACAGCTCATCCTTGCTGCTTTCAAGCTCTGCGCGCTCGTCAGTCAGCTTTTCAAAGCGCTCCATCTCCTTGTTGCGCAGTCCTGCGCAGGCGCAGCTTTCGTCAAGCAGGTCTATCGCCTTGTCGGGCAGAAAACGGTCGGTGATGTATCTTTCGGAAAGCACCACGGTCTTGCGCACTATGTCGTCGTCAACAATAACGTGATGGTGGTTTTCGTAGTAGCCCTTTACGCCGGCTATAACCGCTATGCTCTGGGCAATGGTGGGCTCGCCTACCTTTACGGGCTGAAAACGCCTTTCAAGGGCGGAATCCTTTTCTATGTATTTTCTGTATTCGTTAAAGGTGGTGGCGCCTATAACCTGAACCTCGCCGCGCGAAAGGGCGGGCTTAAGGATATTGGCGGCGTTCATGGTGCCCTCGTTGTCGCCTGTGCCCACAAGCGAGTGCACCTCGTCGATAAACAGAATAACGTTGCCGCTCTCCTTGACCTCTGCCACAAGACCCTTTATCCTGCTCTCAAACTGGCCGCGGAACTGGGTGCCCGCAACAAGCGAGGTCAGATCAAGAAGCTGTATCTCCTTGTCCTTGAGGCGCTGCGGAACCTCGCCGCGCGAGATCCTGAGCGCAAGTCCCTCAGCTATAGCCGTCTTGCCCACGCCGGGCTCGCCGATAAGGCAGGGGTTGTTTTTGGTGCGGCGCGAAAGTATCTGGATAACGCGCTCTATCTCGGTGTCGCGGCCGATGATGTTGTCTATCTTGCCGTCTCTCGCTTTGCGCGTAAGATCCTCGCAGTACAGGTTGATATGCTTTCTTTTCTTTTCCTTCTTGTCCTTTTTGCCGGCGGAAGCCTGTGCGCCGTTGGGCGCGCCCTGCGCCTTGTTTGCGCCGCCGAATATGTTGTTGAAAAAGTTGGGGAACGCCGGGGCGCCGTGTGAAAAGTCGTCGTCCTCACTGCCGCCGTTCTCCTGAGCAAACTGCTCCATCTGCTCTGCAAGGTTGTCTGCGCCCAGCTGTTCCATAAGCTGAGACATGTCGCCGCCCTGCATAAGGGTATTCATCTGATCCTGAACGGTTTCGAGGTCTTCATCCGAAATGCCCATCTTGCTGATAAGATCCTGAACGGGCTTTATGCCAAGCTCCTTTGCACAGCTCAGGCAGTAGCCTGTTGTGGGAGCGTCTTTTAAATTATTGTTAGTGACAAACACCACCGCGGGTCGTTTGCCGCATCTGCTGCAAATCATAACATCCTCCTGACGTTTGTTTTGACTAAGTATATAGCAAATCACATAAGATTGCAAGTATTATTTTTTTTGATCAGCCGCACAAATATCACTCCGTACTGCACCAGCGCAACTATCATAGCTAACGCCACAACTATAAAGGTGGCTATTATCAGCGCGGTGATCTCTATTCCGAACACCGCCTTTAACAGAATAATAATGAAGATAGCGAAATAGAACACCACCGTGGCTACCTTGCCGAAAATATTTGCGGGCGGCGGCGTTATCTTCTTCAAAAACAGCACAAAGCCGCCCAGAAGCATCAAAAACTCCTTTGCCACCAACACCAGCATTATGGGCAGCAGCGCGGGCATATAGATGAGCATGCACACCGCGACCGCAATAAGGGTCACCTTGTCGGCTATGGGGTCGAGTATCTTTCCGAGCGACGTGACCTGATTGAGCCGTCTGGCAAAAAAGCCGTCGAAGCAGTCGCTCAGCCCCGACAGGCCGATAAACAAGCCTGCAAGGATATAGTTTTCACGAACAAAAAATATGACGAACGGCGGCACAAGCAAAAACCTGAGATAGGTTATCAGGTTTGGCACCGTCACCAGATCCTTGGGCTTAAAGCTCCAGTTTTCCATATCTTATCTCCCTTAACAAAACTACTTTAAAAAGCACAAAAAGTTATATATACTGCCGAAAACCGCGGTGTTGTTTATCAGGTTCGGATTTGCGTAGCTCATAATGGCATAAAGCGTGTTTACTATCACAAGTATGATAACTATGCCCTCGAGTGCGCCCGTAATGCCGCCGAGAGCCATGTTTATTTCACGCACGACGGGTATCTCGAACACCCTGAGAATAACGCGGATGATGAGCTTGAACACTATCATAAGCAAAATGAATATCACCGCCGAGATAAGCACAGACAGCACCATCTGTGCCAAAGCTCCGACGGGCTTTTCAAGCGACTGCGCAAGCTGATGCGACACGTCGGACGACGATGCGGCAAGCCTGCCCTGAAGCTGCTCGGGAGTTACACCGAACAGCCCGATCGCCGCGGATACAAGCCCTCTTGTACCGTCAGGCAGCGCGTAAAAGCTGTGCTCCATGGCATACTGCGCGCCGTTTTGGTTTATAAAGCTCTCTATGTTGGTTATTACGGTCTGCTTGATAAAGCTGTTGTATATCGCCCCGGCTATGCCCGAGGAAATATAGTTTGACAAAAAGGCGCATACTACAGCCGCCGCAAGGTTCAGTACCGTCCGCGCTGCGCCGCGGCGGATACCTATAAAGACAAACAGCACAAACAGCGCGATAATGATAATATCGGAAATCATAATTTATCTTCTCCGTGTTATTTAACAGCCGAATCGGGCGTTGCGGGATTGTTGAAGTCGATGAGCCTTATCTGGTTAAGGCTTAGCACATACGCGGTCGTGTCGGAGGCGAGTATCACCCTTTTTGCTCCCGTGCCGGCATATGCCGAGCAGCGGAGCGTTCCCGCGCTGTCGTAGGAATAGATGGTGTTGCCGTCGAGCACCGCCACCGTGCCCTTGTACATGGTAAGCGATTCGGCGCCGTATTGATTGTCTATTTCGGCTATCTTTTCGCCGTTGTCGTTATATGTTATGAGCGTGCAGCTTCTGCCGTCACCGCTTTTTGAAAGAGCCAGCGCAAAGGCGCCCGAGGACGGCGAGAAGCAGAAGTTTTTAAGCGGCTTTCCGCCGTAATCCACGGTGCCGTAGCTTTCGTCGCCCACACGCACCACATAGGATGCGTCCTCGCCCACAAGGATAGCTCTGCCGCCGCTTATGTATTTGCAGTCAAGTATGTAATCTCCGCTGATGGCGTACTTGGACACGGGCTGCTCGGACGAAAAGTCGAGCACATAAACGCCGGTCTCTATCGTTCCGTTGCGTCCGTTGATGCCGCAGCACACACAGCCGGTTCCGTCGCGGTTTATTGCCACGGAATTGATGTAATACTCCGAAAATGAATATTTAAAAATTCGGTTGTTGTTTTGGTCAAAGGCGTACAGCTCGCTGTAAAAGCCGTTGCCCTCGGTCACTATGCAGTATCTTCCGCCGCTTGAAACATCGCCTGTAAGAATGATGTTTTCGGCGCTGCCCGAATAACTGCTGCTGTCAAAGCTTTGTATCTGATAGCTTTTTTCGCCCAGTCCGAAGGTGAGAAAACGGTTTTCCGCCGCCTTCATAACGGGCTTTGAATACCGCAGCTGAACGTTGTTTACCTCCTTGCCCGTGGAATTGAGGGTTATAAAGGAGGTGTCGGACGCATATGCAACGCGCCCCTGATTAACGTCGAAGTTGCCGGGCTCCACCTGGCTTCCCACGATGCTTACGGGATAGCCCTTGCCCGTGTTGCCCATTACCTCGTAGTTCCACCACACCGAAATGTTGTCCCAGGTGAGCCTGTCGCGGTTGGCAAAGGCAAAAATAGCCAGTCCGAGCAGCAGGATCGCCACCGCCGCGAGTATTATTTTTTTGACCGCCTGCGGGGATATTTCGGTTTTTTCCTGCTCGTAATCCTCCAGAGGCATGTCCTCATAGCTTATAACGGTGCGCTCGCTGTTCGCCTTGCGCTCGGCGTACCGTCCTTTTATTTTGTTAAACATAAGCCTTCCTTAATAATTCACCTTATTTAAATACAGTCCGCACGCCTGTGCCGTGGGACCCGCGTATTGTCTGTCGCGTTTTTCGATTATTGCGGGTATGCCGTCGGGCGGTATCTTGCCCTGAGCCACACGCAAAAGCGTTCCAACCATAATGCGCACCATGTTGTACAAAAAGCCGTCCGCCTCTACACGCATGGTCACCATGTCGCCCTCGCGCACAACCGAAAAAGACATTACGTTGCGCGTCATGTCGCCCTGCTCGCGGTTGTCAAGCGTGCAGAACGAGGTAAAGTCGTGCCTGCCCACATATGCCTGAGCCGCGCGGTCAAGCGCTTCGGCGTCGAGGTGATAGCGGTAGTGCAGGGCATAGCCGTTGAGGAACGGGCTGCGCACTTCGCTGTTCCATATTTTGTAGATATACTCCTTGCTTTTGCAGCTGTAGCGCGCGTGAAAGTCCAAATCGACCTCGCGGCAGTCGTGCACCGCAACCGAGAGCGGCAGCCAGCGGTTGAGCGCCGCCTTAAGGCGTTCGCAGGGGATGGGGTGCGCGGTTTTTACGCTGATGCAGTACATGTTTGCGTGAACGCCGCTGTCGGTACGGCTGCAGCCCTTTATGTCAAATTCGCCGCCGATTATTTTTGCAAGCGCCGTCTGAAACGCCTCCTGAACGGTAAAGGCGTTCTGCTGGATCTGCCAGCCGTGAAATTTGCTTCCGTCGTATGAAATTGTAAGCAGCAGGTTCCTTAAATTGATGCTGTCAGCAGGATATTGCATACGATCACTCCGCCGATAACCGCCGCGAGGATCGCAAAAGCGACAAAGTCGCGCGCGGAAAGATGTATTTGCTTCATTCTTGTTCGTCCCGCTCCGCCGCGGTAGCAGCGGCACTCCATGGCGGTGGCAACGTCGTAGGCGCGCCTGAACGCCGACACAAACAGCGGGATAAGTATCGGTATAAGCGCCCTGACGCGCTTTACAAAGCCGCCCGACTCCATGTCTGCGCCCCTTGCCTTTTGCGCCTGCATAATTTTGTCGGTCTCTTCAAGCAGGGTGGGCACAAAGCGCAGCGCAAGCGACATCATCATCGCTATCTCGTGCACGGGCACCCGTATGACGCGCAGGGGCTTCATCAGCCGCTCTATGGCGTCGGTGAGCTCGGTGGGCGAGGTGGTGAAGGTGAGGCAGGAGCTTGCCAGTATGAGGCAGACTATGCGCACGGTGACAAAGATCGCGCGGTTTATGCCGTCCTGTGTTATCTTAAAAATGCCCCATTGCCACAGCGGATCGCCCGAGCCGTAAAACAGGTTGAGCACAGAGGTGAAAACCACTATCAGGATTATCAGCTTCAGGCTCTTCAAATAAAACTTAAACGATATTTGGCTGCACACCAAAAACAAAACCGTGAAGGCGGCTGTGATGCCGAGCGACACAAAGTTGAAGGTGCAGAAGATTATTACTATATATGCTATGAACATCAGGATCTTCGCCCTGGGGTCGAGCCTGTGAATGGGGCTTTTGCCCGGAAAATACTGACCGAAGGAAACGTCTCTTACCATATCTTTCCCTCCTTTTTAAGAAGCGGAAGAAGGGCGGCAAACGCCTCGTCAACCGTAAGCACGCTTTCGGGCAGCTCAAAGCCGCGGCCGCGAAGCTCCTGAATGATTTTTGTTATCTGCGGGATCTTAAGTCCCATTTTTTCAAGCTCGGCGGCGTGCGAAAACACCTTTCGCGTTTCGTCGAGCATTACAAGGCGCGATTTGTTCATCACCATCACCCTGTCGGCTACGCGGGCTATGTCCTCCATGCTGTGCGACACCAAAAGCACCGTGTTCTTGCGCTCCTTGTGATAGCGCACTATCTGGCTGAGAAGCACCTCTCTGCCCATGGGGTCAAGCCCCGCCGTGGGCTCGTCAAGCACCAAGACCTCGGGATCCATGGCGATGACGCCGGCGATCGCCGCGCGCCGCTTTTCGCCGCCCGAAAGATCAAACGGCGACTTTTGCAGCAGGTCGGGGCTCAGCCCCGTAAACTCCGCCGCCTTTCGCACGGCCTCGTCAAGCTCGCCGCGAACCATGCCGCGGTTTTGAGCGCCGAAGGCTATGTCCTTATAAACGGTCTCTTCAAAAAGCTGGTATTCGGGATACTGGAACACCATGCCCACCTTGAAGCGCACGCTGCGGATCTTTTTGGGCTGTTCCCAAATATCCTTTCCGTCGAGCAGCACCTGACCGTCGGTGGGGCGAAGCAGACCGTTGAGCATCTGCATAAGCGTGCTCTTGCCCGAGCCCGTGTGACCTATAACGCCCACAAGCTCGCCCTTGTTTATTGTTAAATTAACACCGTCAACAGCGCGCTTTTCAAAGGGCGTGCCCCTGCCGTATGTAAAGCCGATGTTTTTAAGCTCAAGAACACAACTCATCTCATTGCCTCCTCAAGCATTGTAACGCAGTCGCCCTGCGTAAGCGGAATCCTTTCAAACCCGATGCCGCAGCCCCTCAGCTTGTATGCCAGCTCCGCCGACTGCGGAACGTCGAGCCTGTGACGCTTGAGCAGCTCCACCTGAGAGAACACCTCCTGCGGCGTGCCCTGCGTAAGTATTTTTCCGCCGTCCATAACCACAACGCGGTCGGCAAGCACCGCCTCGTCCATAAAGTGGGTTATCAGCACAACGGTTATCTTTTTTTCGCGGTTAAGCCTTTGCAGGGTGGATATGACCTCCTCGCGGCCGACGGGATCAAGCATCGCCGTGGGCTCGTCAAGCACTATGCAGCGCGGCTGAATCGCCAAAATGCCGGCTATCGCCACACGCTGCTTTTGTCCGCCCGAAAGCTTGTAGGGCGCGTGCTCGCGGTACTCGTACATATCCACCGCCCTGAGCGCCTCGTCAACGCGCCTGCGGATCTCGGCGGGTTCAACGCCGAGGTTTTCGGGGCCGAATGCCACGTCCTCCTCGACTATGCTCGCCACAAGCTGGTTGTCGGGGTTTTGCAGCACAAGACCCACCTTTTCGCGTATTTCAAAGGTTTTTGCGTCGTCGGCGGTGTCGTCGCCGTCAACGGTTATTTTGCCGCTGTCGGGCAGCAGCATGGCGTTTAAATGCTTGGCAAGAGTGGATTTTCCGCAGCCGTTGTGTCCTATTACCGCAACGAACTCGCCCTCCTCTATTTGAAGGGTGACCCCGTCAACGGCGTTTTTGGCTGTCTGTCCGTCCTCCTCGGCGCCGTAAGAAAAATAAACGTCCTCTATCGAAATAAAACTCATCAAGATTTCTCCCAGATCGCGGTTGAGCCGCACGGCAAAACCAAACCCGTGTCGGTCACCTTTAGTCCGATTTCGTCGCTCGACACCCTGCCGCCCAAGTCCTTTTGCAGCAGCACGCCGAGCAGATATTGCATTACCGCGGGCGAAAGCCCGGTGGTGTAGGAATTGAGGATGAAGAAAACCGGATCGTCGCCGAGCACGCGGCGGCACAGGGTAACAAGAGGATAAAGCTGCTCCTCAAGCTTCCACACCTCGCCGCCCGGACCTCTGCCGTAGGACGGCGGATCCATGATTATTCCGTCGTAGCGGTTTCCGCGGCGGATCTCGCGCTGCACGAATTTTACGCAGTCATCGACCAGCCAGCGGACGGGTCTGTCGGCAATGCCGCTTGAGGCGGCGTTCTCCTTTGCCCATTGCACCATGCCCTTTGAGGCGTCAACGTGGCACACCTCGGCGCCCGCCTGCATGCAGGAAAGGGTTGCGCAGCCCGTGTAGCCGAACAGGTTGAGCACCCTGAGCGGTCGGTTCTCCTCCTTTATTTTGCGGGCGGCAAAGTCCCAGTTTGTCGCCTGCTCGGGAAACACGCCCGTGTGCTTAAAGCCCATGGGCTTTATGTTGAATGTAAGGTCGTTGTAAGCTATCGTCCAGCGGTCGGGCACCTTTTTGTACTGCTCCCAGTGACCGCCGCCCTTGTTTGAACGGTGATAACGGGCGTGAGCCTCGCGCCAGAGCGGATTTCTCTTAGGCGTTGACCAAATTATCTGAGGGTCGGGGCGAATGAGTATAATGTCGCCCCAACGCTCGAGCCTCTCGCCGTCCGAGGCGTCGATAAGCTCGTAGCTTTTCCAGTTGTCGGATACGCGCATCACGACCGTCCTTTCCTGTTTTTTCAGTCGCCGAACAGATTCGGCTGAGTCACCGCGCCTGCCACCGTGCCCTTGGGCATGTTGTAGCCCAAATGCCTGCACGCCTCGGCGGTTATGCATCTTCCGCGCGGAGTGCGGCTCAAAAAGCCGATTTGCAGCAGATACGGCTCATATACGTCCTCTATGGTAACCGCTTCCTCGCCTATAGCCGCCGCAAGGGTCTCAAGCCCCACGGGGCCGCCGTTGTAAAAGCGGATTATTGCCTCGAGCATTCGCCTGTCGTTCCGGTCAAGCCCCAGCTCGTCTATTTCGAGCCTGTCAAGGGCTGTGCGCGCCGTTTCAAGTGTTATCACTCCGTCGCTCATCACCTGAGCAAAGTCACGCACGCGCTTCAGCATCCTGTTTGCTATTCGCGGCGTTCCGCGTGAACGGGAGGCTATCTCTATGGCGCCCTCCCAGTCGATCTCTATACCCAGAATGCCTGCGCTTCTGCTTACAATCTTGGCGAGCTCCTCGGGCGTGTATAGCTCCAGTCTGAGCAAAACGCCGAAGCGGTCGCGCAGCGGAGCGGTAAGCTGACCTGCGCGGGTGGTTGCGCCCACAAGCGTAAAGCGCGGAAGCGGCAGATGATAGGAAGCCGCCATTTGCCCCTTGCCGGTGATTATATCTATGGCAAAGTCCTCCATGGAGGGGTACAGCACCTCCTCGACCGAACGGCTGAGGCGGTGTATCTCGTCGATAAACAGCACGTCGCCCTCGTTGAGGTTTGTGAGCAGCGCCGCCAGATCGCCGGGCTTTTCGATCGCGGGACCCGAGGTTATGCGGATCTTTACGCCCAGCTCGTTGGCGATTATGCCCGCGAGCGTGGTTTTGCCCAGACCGGGAGGGCCGTAAAGCAGCACGTGGTCGAGCGTTTCGCGGCGGAGCTTTGCCGCCTCGATATAAACGCGCAGGTTTTCCTTTGCCTTTTCCTGTCCTATGTATTCGTCAAGGTTTTGCGGGCGCAGAGGGTTGTCGCCCTCGGCGGTGTCCGAGGGTATCTCGTTTACGTCGGTTATTCTGTTTTCAAAGTCAAATTCGTCCGAAAACTGCATACTGCTCATGTTACTGTCTTCCCATCTGCTTTAGTGTGCCGGCTATAAGCTGTTCAACGGGCAGCGAGCCGTCCATTGCCGCCAGCACGGGCGCCACCTCCGACGGAGTATAGCCCAAAACTCCCAATGCCTCTATCGCCTTGGGAACGTTGCCGCCGGCGACGCTTGCCGCGCCCTGAACTGCAGCCGACGGACTGTCGCCTGCCGCAGCCTTTGCCAGCTTGTCCTTAAGCTCGAGCACGATGCGCTGGGCGATCTTTTTGCCTATGCCCTGTGCGCGCGTTATCGTCTTTATGTCGTCTGTGGCTATCGCCATTGCCACCTGCTCGGGGCTGAGCTCGGACAGCACCGAAAGCCCTGCCTTGGGACCCACGCCGCTGACGCTTATCAGGGTTTTAAAGGTGTCCAGCTCGGTTTTGGAGGCAAAGCCGAACAGCTCCATAGCGTCCTCGCGCACGTTGAGATATGTATAAAGCGTTACCTCAGAGCCTATTCTTATTGATTTTAGGGTGTTGAGCGTCGTCTGGCAGTTAAAGCCCACTCCGCCGCATTCGACCACCGCGCTTGAGGCTGTGGTGTGTATCAGCTTTCCCCTGACGGAATATAACATAGCTTACCTCGTAAAAGTGTTGTTGTTAAGCGCCCTTCTCAGGTCGGAGCCTGCCGCCTGCGCGTGACAAATGGCTATTGCCAGAGCGTCGGCGGTGTCGTCGGGCTTGGGAACCTCGGGCAGATTGAGCAGCCTGCGCGTCATCTCCATGACCTGCGGCTTTTTTGCCTTGCCCCAGCCCGTTACGGCGGTTTTTACCTGCAAGGGGGTGTATTCAAAAACGGGGATTTTCAGCTTTTGCGCCGCAAGCAGGGTCACTCCCCTCGCCTGCGCCACCTTTATGGCTGTTTTTTGATTGTTTTGAAAGTACAGCCGCTCTATGGCAAGGGCGTCGGGGCGGCAGCGCGACATTATTTGGGTCAGCTCGTCAAAAATAAGCTCGAGCCTTTGGTTGAAGTCGGTGTGCGCCCGTGTTTCAACGGAGCCGTAGCCCAGAGCCTTGTAAGCATTTGACTGAAAGAGTATTGCTCCCCAGCCCACAATGGCGTAACCCGGGTCGATTCCAAACACTACCAAAACAATTCCTCCGTAAAAATTGGCATAATGATGCATTATGATACATTCCAGAATATTATAACACATGATGTTCCAATTATCAAGAAAAATGTCGTGAAGCCCGGGGACTTTCTGCTTTACAAAACGGTCGGGAAGAGCGCGCCCTTCCCGACCGAACGGTTAATCGTTATTTTCTTGTTGTTGATTACTTGAAATAAACCATCTCGTTAGCCGACCAGCTGCC
>CADBWP010000014.1 GCA_902798365.1 uncultured Ruminococcus sp. | reverse complement strand
GTTATCATCACGCATCCGAAAGACACAATCGCCGCTTTTGCCGCCGCTGCGCTCTTTGCGCCGTTCAACACCATAAGCATCACCGATAATATTTATGAGCGAAACCGAATAATTATTATTGAGGTGACTGGAATGATAAACAATCACACGGCAGCTTTGCCCGGCGCGGGCTCTGCGCCGCTTATGGAAATGCTGGGCAACCGCACGGTCACGGTAGAGGGCTCCACCGGTATTTTGCTGTACGAAACCGACTGCATAAAGATAAACACGAGCCGCATGGTCATATCCTTTCGCGGCAGAGGACTTCGCGTCAGGTGCATCTCGGGCTCCTGCGTAGAGATCGACGGCTTTGTGCAGGGAATAGATTTTATTACCTGAGGTGACGCTATGCTTTTGGGACTGTTAAGATACGCAAAGGGCTATGTATTCCTTGAGGCACGCGGCAAATTTCCCGAGCGGTTCATCAACCTGACCGCCCAAAGGGGGATACCCTTTTGGGACGTACATCCCGTAAAGGGCGGAGTAGAGGGCGGAATGTACGTCTCGGACTACCGCCGTATCCGCGATACCGCTCGCAGGGCCGGTGTTCGCACAAGAATCATTTCGCGGCACGGCCTTCCGTTTTTTGCCGCAAAATACCGCAGCAGGGCAGGGCTGCCCGCAGGCGCGGTATTGGGCGCGGCTCTTCTTGTGCTGCTGTCGAATTTTGTCTGGACAGTAGAGGTCACGGGGCTTCATTCCGTCAGCTGTGAGAGCTTTGAGCGACTGCTTGCCCAAAACGGCGTAGAACCGGGAGCGATTCGCAGCAGTATTGACGTGGGAAAGGCGGAGCGCAGCATATTGCTTGAAACTCCCGAGCTGACATGGCTGAGCATTAACCTTTTGGGCAGCCACGCCGACGTTGAGGTAAAGGAGAAGGTGCAAAAGCCCGACAGCGGTGACAAGACCCGTCCCTGCAACATAAAGGCGAGGACGGACGGCGTGGTGACAAAAATCAATGCCGCCCGGGGAACGGCGGCGGTAAAGACAGGCAGCGGCGTTGTGCGCGGCGATATTTTGGTGAGCGGAGTAAGCCCCGGAAAGCAGAACGATGTTCGCTGGGTTCACGCCGAGGCGGAGGTTTTTGCCGATGTATATTCCAAAAAAGAATTATCATTGCCGAAGCAGCTCGATTATTACTACGCCTCCGACAACAAGACCGACCGCCTGAGGCTGCGCTTTCTCAACGCCGAAATACCGTTTTCGCTGTCGTTCAACACCTATTCCGAATCTGCCGAGACCTACAGCCGCAGCCTGCTCACAGTAAACGGAAAAAGGCTGCCGCTGGGCTTTGTCACCCAAACCTCGCACGAGATGATACCGGCTCACGAGGAGCTTGACCGCGGCAGGGCGGAAAAAATCTTCAACACCTCGCTGCTGCTTTACGAGGTCTTTGAACGAGGCGGCGGCGTTCTCAACGGCAAAAGCGTGACGGTAAGCGAGACCGACGACGGATATAATTGCACAGCCGATTATGTGTTCAACGAAAATATTGCCGAACCTGCCCCGTTTGACGTGACAGAAGAGGAATAATGTGGTATAATGCCCGTATAAGGATGTGATTATATGACAATTCTTTGCGTAGGCGACGTTGTGGGCAGCATAGGCTGCCGCTTTCTGCGCGAAAGGCTGCCTGCGTTCAAGCGGCTCAAGGGCGTTGACCTTACGATATGCAACGGCGAAAACTCAGCCGACGGCAACGGAATAACCGCCGCCTCGGCAAAGTATCTGTTTGACAGCGGTGTTGATGCAATAACCTTGGGCAACCACGCCTTTCGCCGCAGAGAGGCATACGAATACCTCGACACAAGCCCGTTTATAGCACGTCCGGCTAACTTTCCCGAGGGAACCACGCCGGGCAGGGGCATAATAAACCTCGACACGGGCAGAAGAATAATAAGTATAATCAACCTTATGGGCAACATTAATGTCGAAGACGGGCTGTCCTGCGCCTTTGAGACCGCCGACAAAATGATAAAGCAGGCAGAGGGAAGGATAATTCTGGTCGATTTTCACGCCGAGACCACAAGCGAAAAGCGCGCGATGGGCTATTACCTCGACGGCAGGGTGAGCGCGGTGTTCGGCACCCACACCCACGTGCAGACCTCGGACGCGCAGGTGCTTCCCAACGGCACGGGCTACATCACCGACCTGGGAATGACGGGCACAATACACTCGGTGCTGGGCGTAAAGACCGATATTATCATCAGCAGGTTCAAAACAAAGCTGCCCGAGCGCTTTGACCTTGCGGACGGCGACTGCAAGCTCGAGGCGGCTCTGTTTGACATAGACGACGCCACGGGAAAGTGCAAAAGTGCCGAAAGTATAAGGCTTGAATAAGGAATTTTTTTCTTTTCAACTATTGCAAAAACCGATTGAAACTTGTATAATATATGTTAAGAATCGCGATATGTGCTATTATCCGTCAACAAAGATTTTACGGACAAAAAAGGATGTGCTTTCATGATCAACGGAGAGATTTTAAAGAACGCGGTTATTTCCGGCGCTCACAACATTAGCGTGCAGAAAAACCACATCAACGACCTGAACATTTTCCCTGTTCCCGACGGCGACACGGGCACCAACATGTCTATGACCATCATGGCCGCCGCCAAGGCGCTTGAGGATTATGAGGGCACCAACGCAGGCGAGGTGGCAAAAATCGTCGCATCGTCAATGCTCAGAGGCGCCAGAGGCAACTCGGGCGTTATCACCTCTATTCTGTTCCGCGGCTTTGCCCAGGGACTTAAGGACATGGAAGAGGTAAACGGCAAAAACATAGCCGCAGCCCTGGGAATCGGCGTTGACGCCGCCTACAAGGCTGTTATGAAGCCCACCGAGGGCACAATACTCACCGTTGCCAGAATGGCATACGAGGCAGGTCTTGAGGCTTCGCGCGAGGATCCCGGCGTGCTGCACGTTTGGCAGGCTATCACAGACAAGGCAAACGAGGCTCTCGCCATCACACCCGAGCTGCTTCCCGTGCTTAAAAAGGCGGGCGTTGTAGATGCCGGCGGCAAGGGACTTTGCTCTATCTTTGAGGGTATGCTCGCATTCATCAGAGACGGTGAGGTCATCGAGTACGACGAGGCTCCCTCGCTCACCATAGACACCTTTGAAAGCGCTGCCGCCGAGTTTGACGACGACATCGAGTTCACCTACTGCACCGAGTTCATCGTGGGCAGAGACCCCGAGATCGCTACCGACCCCGACGAGCTCCGCACCTTCCTTCAGGGAATAGGCGACTGCGTAGTGGTTGTTAACGACGAGGAGATAATCAAGGTTCACGTTCACACCGAAACACCCGGCGTGGCTCTCACCAAGGGTCTTGAGTTCGGTCAGCTGCTCACCGTTAAGGTAGAGAACATGAAGGAGCAGCACAAGAACGCCAAGGAAGGCGCAAAGAAAAAGAGCAAAAAAGAGAAGAAGCCCAAGTTTGAGTTTGCAGAGCCCGACGAGGATTTCGGCTTTGTGGCTGTAGCGGCAGGCGATGGTCTTACCACGCTTTTTAAGGATCTGGGCTGCACCAACGTCGTGTCGGGCGGTCAGAGCATGAACCCCAGCACGGATGACATCACCGAGGCTGTGCTTGCAACTCCCGCCAAGACCGTTTTCGTGCTTCCCAACAACAAAAACATCATTCTTGCGGCAGAGCAGACCGTTCCGCTCGTTACCGACAGAAAGGTTGTCATAGTTCCCACGCGTACGATTCCGCAGGGTATGACCGCGCTGCTCAACTTTGACCCCGAGATCTCGGCTGAAAGCAACGCTCAGCTTATGATGGACGCGGCTCACGGCGTTGGCACAGGTCTTGTCACCTTTGCGGCGCGCAACAGCGAGTTCGGCGGTAAAAAGATAAAAGAGGGCGACATCATCGCTCTTGAAAACGGCAAGCTGACCATCACCGAAAAGAGCCCCGTCAAGGCGCTCGTAAAGCTCGCCAAGAACATGGTAAAGCGCGACACGGCGTTTATCACCCTTATCTACGGCGAGGACGTTGAAGAGGCGGACGCAAACAAGGCTTATGACGAGCTCAAGGACAGGTTCGGCTCACGCGCCGACATCTCTCTGGTAAAGGGAGATCAGCCCGTTTATTACTTCATTCTCAGCATAGAATAATCATAAGACTGCAATAGGGCAGGGGCTTGCCTCTGCCCGTTTTGTTTATACCGATATTATGGCTTCACTTTATCGCATGCCCGTGTCTAAGCTTTCGGGGATCGGGCCGAAGCGCGTAGAGCAGCTTGAACGCCTTGGGGTTCGCTCCGTGGGCGAGCTAATCCGCTTTTACCCGCGCGCCTACGAGGACTGGACGACGGTTGAAAAAATTGAAAACCTGCAAAACGGCGGCGCCTATTGTGTTCGCGCGGTGCTGGGCACCGACGTGTCCAACGCCATGATAGGCGGCGGAAGAATACTCTCCAAGGCGACGGTTTATGACGACACGGGAACGCTCAGACTTGTGTTTTTCAACAACCGCTACATCAGTCAGATGCTTGCACGCGGCGTTGAATATTTCTTCTTTGGAAAAATAACCGCTGACAGCTTCGGATTTCAGATGGTCTCTCCGTCTTTTTCAAAGGTGAGCGACGGCGTTGTTATACACCCCGTCTATCGCACCACGGCGGGGCTTCCGGGCAAAACCGTTCAAAATGCGGTAAGGCAGGCGCTCAGGCTTTTGCCAAACGAGATAAACGATACCCTGCCCGATCGGGTTCGGCAGACCTTCGGCCTGTGCGGACTCAGAGAGGCGCTTGTAAATATCCACTTTCCGCCCGACCGCGACGCGCTCGATTCTGCGCGCAGGCGGCTGATAACCGAGGAGCTTTTGGTGCTCAACCTCGGAATGCGCGAGCTTAAGGGGCACGGAAGGGGAACCACGGGCATAAAAATCACCAAGGATTATTCCGACCGGTTTGAGACCCTGCTGCCGTTCACGCTTACAAACGCCCAGCGGCGCTGCATAGCCGACTGCGTTTCAGACCTTATGCGCGGCGGAGCGCCTATGAACCGCCTTGTTCAGGGCGACGTAGGCTCGGGCAAAACCGCGGTGGCTGCGTCCGTGTGCTATACGGCGGCAAAAAACGGCTGTCAGGCTGCGGTAATGGCGCCCACCGAGATACTTGCGCGTCAGCACTACAAGACCTTTAGCAAGCTGCTTGAAGGCACGGGGCTCAGGGTCGCCCTGCTTACGGGCGCGCTAAAGGAAAGCGAAAAAAAGCAGATACGCGCTCAGCTCGCCTCGGGTGAGCTTGACCTTGTAATAGGCACCCACGCGCTGATAACCGAAAAAACAGAGTTTTGCAACCTCGGCGTTGCCGTGACCGACGAGCAGCACCGATTCGGTGTGGCTCAGCGTGCAAAGCTTTTGGGCAAGGGCGAAAACCCGCACCTGCTTGTTATGAGCGCAACGCCCATTCCGCGAACGCTTGGGCTCATCATATTCGGCGACCTTGACATTTCGATAATCGACGAGCTTCCGCCCTCGCGCAAGCCCGTGAAAACCGTTTTGATGAACAGCTCGCAGCGTGACCGGGTGTATAACTTTATTCACAGCGAGATAAAAAACGGCAGGCAGGCGTACATCGTGTGTCCGCTTGTTGAGGAGGGCGAGCTTGACAACGTCGCCTCAGCCGAGGAATACGCCGCAGAGCTTATGCTGGGCAGGTTTTCCGACGTGCCCGTGGGCATAGTCCACGGCAGAATGAAGTCGGACGAAAAGGAAGCCGTAATGGCAAAGTTCGCCTCGGGCGAATATCCCCTGCTTGTCGCCACCACCGTTATAGAGGTTGGGGTCGATGTGCCCAACGCCTCGGTAATTGTCATCGAAAACGCCGAGCACTTCGGTCTTTCGCAGCTTCACCAGCTTCGCGGCAGAGTTGGCAGGGGAGATGCGCAGTCCTATTGCGTGCTTATCAGCGACGCGACCAATCCTCAGACGACCGCGCGGCTCGAGGTTATGTGCTCAACCTGCGACGGCTTTAAGATTGCCGACGAGGATCTAAAGCTTCGCGGTCCCGGCGACTTCTTCGGCGAACGCCAGCACGGTCTGCCGCAGCTTTCAATTGCCGATTTTGCCGACACCAAAAGCCTTGAGCTGTCGCAAAAAATCGCCGACTATATAATGTTTGTTTATAAGGATCTTCGCAACGAGGAGCTTCACCTGCTAAAGGCAGAGATCGACAGGCTCTTTGACAGCGGCGGTCACAACATGCTAAACTGATTTGTATTTATATTAAAACTGCACCTCTGTCCTACACGGGGGCTTTGAGGTGCCAAAAGGAGAACAGCCCATGAAATCTTTTGCATTGCGCCTTGCGTCCGTTATTATGGCTATCACGGTTTTACTGTCCGTTTCCGCCGTATGCGCCGGAGCAATATCCTTTCCCAACAACGTTCAGACACAGTCCAAGTCTATTCTGCTTGTGAGCATGGACACTGGACAGACGGTTTATGAGAAGGACGCCGACGAAAAGCGTTATCCCGCCTCAACCACCAAAATAATGACCTACATCGTGGCGGTCGAGCATATTGACGATGTTGAAAACACGCGCGTCAGAATCAAGCAGGAGATAATCGACGAGCTGCGCAACACGGGCAGCTCCATGGCGTATCTTTCAGACCACATAGGTCAGGACGTCAAGGTAATCGACCTGCTGTACAGCCTTATGGTGCCCTCGGGCAACGACGCCGCTATGGTGCTTGCCGACTATGTGGGCGAGGGCGACATTCAAAAGTTTGTGGATATGATGAACGCCAAGGCAGAGGAGCTGGGTTGCCAAAACACCCACTTTGCCAACCCCGACGGCCTGCACAACGAGGATCACTACACCACGGCGCGCGACCTGCTTAAAATAACCAACTATGCGCTTACGCTTCCCAACTTTATGAAGATAGCCAACACCACAAGCTACACCTGCGAGGGCGACGACGATCCGCTTGTTACCACCAACTATCTTATAGACGAGGCTCGCGGCGGCGAGTATTACTACATGTATGCCGAGGGCATAAAGACAGGCACCACCGACGAGGCAGGCAGATGTCTTGTAACCACAGCCAAGGCGGACGGACAGTCCTACATTCTTGTGCTGCTGGGCGCACCCTACAAGGAGGGCGAGATGGAGGAGTATTACACCTTTACCGACGCCGCCGACCTGTTTCGCTGGGCGCTCACAAGCCTTGAGCTTACCACAGTAAAAACCGCCCAGACCCCCATCTGCGAGTGCAATGTAAAGCTTGCCATGAACAAAGACAAGGTTACGCTGCTTCCCGAGCGCAACCTCAACGCTATTTTGCCCACCGACCTTAAGGAAGAGAATATTTTGGTAGAGACCGACGTGCCCGAAACCCTCGAGGCACCGCTCAGTCCCGACAAGCCCGTGGGCAAGGCTACGGTATATTATGTTGACACCGCCACGGGTGAAAAGCAGGAGATCGAGACCGTAAACCTTGTTCCTGCCGAGGCGATAGACCGCAGCGGAATAATGGCGACGCTTGAGGTTACGGGAGCTATTTTCCGCTCATACTGGTTCCTCATAGTTATCGGCGCCATCATTCTTATCATGCTTATTTATGTGATAGCCGCAAAGATCCACCGTCACCGCAAGAAAAAGAGAAGAGACGTTAAGCGGTACAGGAATTTTTAAAATGTAAATAAATTGTAAATAAATAGTGCTTGTAAAACAGGGGCGTTTTGTGGTATAATCACCGTAAAGAACTTTCGAGGTGATACTATGAAATGCCCTTATTGCAGCTATGAAGAGAGCAAGGTAATCGACTCCCGCTCGGCAGACGACGGCGAGAGGATACGCCGCCGCCGCGAGTGCCTTAAGTGCGGCAAGCGCTTCACAACCCACGAGGTGATCGAGACCGTGCCGATAATCGTGGTAAAGCGCGACAAATCGCGCGAGGTTTTCGACCGCAACAAGCTGACTGCGGGCATACTGCGCGCCTGTGAAAAACGTCCCGTGTCCATTCAGCAGATAGAATCAATGGTGAGCGCCATCGAAACAAAAATCCAGAGCGCCCTTGAGCGCGAGGTGACCACCATGCAGATAGGCGAGCTTGCCATGGAGGAGATAAAAAAGGTTGACGAGGTCTCTTACGTCCGCTTTGCTTCTGTGTATCGCCAGTTCAAGGACATAAACACCTTCCTCGACGAGCTCAACAAGCTTCTCACCGAAAAACAGTAACATAAAAACCGCGCCCCGCAGCACCTTTTGATGTGCTGCGGGGCTTTTTCGGTTTTATGGCAATACCGCATAATTCAGGTGTGCGGATTGCGCAGTAAGATTTTTCGTCAGGTTGTACAAATAAATTGAAAATTGAGGTAAGGCTGTCGCCTTGCCGAGATTTTTTGGGCAAGCTGACGGAATAAGATGCAAGCAAGCCGTGCGCCTTGAATTGTGCGGTGTTGCCTTATATCTAATCGAGCTTTGGAAGGGTCTGATACCCCTCACGTTTTGCCAAATAGCGTGTAAGGATTATCCTGTCCTTTGCGCCTACAGTTCCGTTGCAGTCAACGTCGGCGTTCTTCATGTTTATTGCAGCTTCGGGATAATCAGCCCAGCCGGCAAGAAATCGCGTAAGGGTTATTCTGTCCTTTGCGCCTACAGTTCCGTCGCCGTCAACGTCGCCGTACAGCACGTCCTTAAACGGGCTTTCATAAGCGCCGCTGCTTTCGGGCAGCAGGCTGAGCTCCCAGCCCTGCTTGTAATTATCCTTTATCTGACGGATATAGTAGATGCCGTCGCGCGTTGCCGCGCAGGAGGAATACATGCCGCAGGTGTCGCTGAGTGAGTCGGAGGTGGTGTAGTACAGCGGCTCTGTCTTGTCCGTCGTTGTGTTGTAAAGGAACACGTTGCCGCCGCCGTCGGCAGAGACGCCTGCAAACAGCAGACCGTTTCCGACGCTTGCCACAGCCTCGCGGCGGGTGAGCTTTGAGTGTATGCTAAGAACCCTGCCAAGCAGCGGCACATCGCTCTTTTTCTCCCATTTGTCGCCGTCAAAGCAATAGACGGAGTTCAAGAGCCTGTCACGTGTTGAAAGGGTATCATCGGGCAGGCAGCCGAACATAGCGTACAGCCTTCCGTTTGAGGCGATCAAGTCGTAGCCTTGCGCGGCAAAGGGCAAATCAGCCGACTGCGTCCATTTTTTTGCCGCAATATCCAGACCGAATACGGAAAGTGTATCGTTTGTTTCCGATCCAAACCCCATTTCCTTGCAGGTGATATAAAGCCTGCCGTTGCAGACTGCGGTGTTGAGCGTGTTTGAATAATCACCTGCATCTATGCCGCCGGGCAACGCTTCAATGCCCGTAAAGCGCCAGCACGGATCGGCTTCGTTCAGGTCAAAGCAGCCCAGATACCAGCTTTCATCAACGTATTCGGGTTCCTCAAACTCTCCGTTGTCCTCGCCGTCATCGCCTTCGTCGGGTTCATCATCGGGTTCATCATCGGGTTCATCATCGGGTTCATCATTGGGCTCACCATCGGGTTCATCATCGGGCTCATCATCGCCCTCATCTTCGCCGCCCTCGTTGTCCTCGTCGTCGGTTATCAATTCTTGATCTGGCTCTGCCTGTGCAAGCACATACACAACGCCGTTTTCGTTTGCGGGAACATCGGTTTTAATAAATCGCAGCGTGTAGCTGTTGTAGATAGTGTATAGATCAACGCCGCTTTGCTCAAGATGACTGCGCAGCGCTTCTGTCGGATCGGAGCCTTTGACGGTGTTGAACTGCCTGCCGTCAAATTTGCTGATCTCGCCTGTTTTACGGTAATAGCCGTACAGGGCTTTGCCGTCGGCGTCCGTCAGCAGATAGGGGGGAACAAGCTCTTCCGTTTCACGAACCGGATCGGAGCCGTTGGGGACTAATACGACCCGGCTCGCTTTCAGCTCGGAGCTTATGGGAAGAAGCTCGTTTTGTCCCTTGACAAGAAAGAACTTTCCCGTGCCCTTTTCGCCGTTTTCCGCCGTTACGGTGAACTCGGTGTAGGTGGAGAACAGGCTTTTGGCGTTGCCGATAACAAGCCGGCTGCCGTCGGCGGCATATTCTGTAGTCATCTCTGCCGGAAGCGCCTGCTCCTGCGAATCGTCCTCATAAAGACTTGTGTAGCTTACAACGCTGCCCGGGAAAAGATTCTCGCCGAACAGGGTTATTGTTTCGTTTTCCAAATCGCATACCGCGTCCGAAACGGCCGGAGCAGCCGCGTCGAGCTTTATCAGGTCGAGATAACCGCCGGTTGAGCAGTAATCCCTCAGCTCGTCGGTCTGTGTTGCACAGGAAAGCACCTTGGCGCGAATTCGCTTGGCATAGTCGCCGCCGGATTCTCCCTCACGACGGGGATTCAGCGCGGCGATAAGCGCGCCGCCGCCGCAAACGGAGGGACACGCCATAGAGGTGCCCGACATAACGTCGTAGGAGGATTCCTCATCAACAGGCGCGTCGGGCTTGCTGATTGCAAGGCTGTCGATATAAACGCTGAGCTCATGCGTTTTCTCCGAAACGGGACAGCTGATATACAAGCCGAAGCCGAGCTCCTTATTTTGCGCTTCCTCCGCGCTGAGCAGCTTTACGCTTGTGCCGCCGCCCTCTGTTTCAGCCTTGGTTGGAATGTTGGTAGAATGGCGCTGAACCTTGTCGTTCAGGGCGTTCGTGTAGCACAAGAGAGAGCCGCCCGGAGCATACGAGCCCCGTCTTCCCGTCAAGGCGCAGCGGCCGTTCTCACCCTTTACGACCTCACCGCAGTAAAAGGTTCCCTCTGCGCCTGTCGGGCTGGCAACAGATTCGACGGAAACAGAGAAGTACGTGTTGTCGTCACCCGTGGTCAGCGCATTTTTTTCATAGGGGAAGTAGATATAATACTCCTCGCCGGGCTGCGCGTCCTTTACGGTGGCCTTCAATCGGTATGGATTGCCCGAAACAAAGTGCCTGCCCTGCTCCACGGCAAGCTCAAGTCTCGCATCGTCCGTTATCTCGGTTTCGCTGTCGCCGTCCTCCGACGCGCTTTGCTTCACGAATTGTATCTCGCCGAACGCTTTGATGTCCGCGCCTGCCTTAGAGCCTGTTGACGGGGTTATTTTTCCGTTTTCCACCTTGGTATCGGCGTTGAATTCGCCGTAATACTCGGTGGTGGCATTGAACATTTCCGCATCGTAGGTGGCAGGATAATAGCTTTTGTAGGCGACGGTGGAAAAAATATTCATACCCGCGCCGAAAATATCAACGCTCGCCCTGCCGTAGTTTGAAAACGCCGCGCGCTTGCCCGTAATATCCGCCGCGCCGACGGTTACGGCGTATTCGTTGCTTGTGTTGGCAGGCGTAATCATTACATTGTCGCAGTTTTGACCGTCGTTGCCGGCAGCGATATAAGAAACAACGCCGTCCTCGCCGATCTGCTCTATGACCCTGTCATAAATATCCGAGTAATCGTTTCCGCCCCAGGAATTGTTGACGGCAACGACATTGACGCCGCCCTGAACCGCCTTGTGGATGTAGTTAAACGCTCCGTAAATCACATAAGCGGTCGATACGCCGAAGTTGCCTGCCATCACCTTAAGCGACATAATTTTTACATTCGCGCCCGAGGCTATGCCTGCTACGCCCTTGCCGTTGTTCGCCTGCGCCGCAATAACGCCTGCGCAATGGGTGGCGTGACCGGTCTGGGCGTTATTGCTGTTTGGGGTGTTATAGGCAAAATCATAGCCGTGCTTTCCCTTAAGCCCAATATCGCCGGGGTTAGTCCACATCACGTCCTTCAAATCCTCGTGAGTGTCAAGAACACCGTCGTCGATCACGGCTACAACGACCTCTTTTTCCCTGTCTTCGACCTTCTTCCAGCCCGAGGAAGCGTTGATAGACAGCGCCGCTTCGGGGTCTGTGCCGCGGTCATCCACGCTGTCGCCGACCGTGTTCCTTGAAGCGGGAGAATTGACGTGGTACAGATAGCTGCTGTATTCGTCGTTGAGCGTGTAGTCGTCAAAAGAGGCTTGCCTGCAATAGTAGTTAGGCTCGACCGTAGCAATGTTTTTGTTTTGACTGAGCTTTTCTATCAGAGTTTTTGTGTCGTATTTTTCCGACGACACCAGACCGATGGTCAGTCCGCCCGAGGTCTGTGCTCCTACGGATTCGCCTGCCTTGCCGCCGCCTTCGTTTGTTTCGTCAAATACAAGCGTGTCCTCCAAAACAAAGTCGTTTCCCAGACTGCTTTTGAGTATGCCGAGCTCATCGCAGGCTGCCGCCACAGCCTCGTTTTCCGAGCCCGAGGCGTCCATCATATCGCCGAATGACGCGCCTACAGCCTCAAGACCGCCCTTCTGCGGCTTTGCGTCGGCTTCAACGGCGCCGTCCTTGAACAGCACTACCGCCTGATTGGGCGCATAGTCGCCCTCATCCAACTCAGGAGCAGCCGCTTTGTCCGGAGCCTCCAGCGCAGGTACGGAAACGGCGGAGGATGCGAGAAGCGCCGCCGCAAGCAATGCGCAAATAAGCTTTTTCATGTGATTCCTCCCGATAAATTATTTATGAATTGTTGCATTTACGATTATATCATATGTGTATAAAAAAAAGCAACCGCTGTTTTAAAATAACAAAAAACAGCGGTTGAATTCGGTTTTGTCAGGCGTACTTCTTCGCCTGCGCCACGGCAAGTTTGTCGCAGCGTTCGTTTTCGGGGTGACCTGCATGACCCTTTACCCAGTTTACATGCACGTCGTGTTTTTCGCAAAG
Organism: uncultured Ruminococcus sp.; assembly: GCA_902798365.1. Classification (GTDB taxonomy): domain Bacteria; phylum Bacillota; class Clostridia; order Oscillospirales; family Acutalibacteraceae; genus Ruminococcoides. Next base: position 25,147 of record CADBWP010000014.1, on the reverse strand, counting down.
GCATAACAGCCTCTCCCACAGCTCGGGGTTCAGGGCAGGTTCTCTTTTGTTGCGCATCCAGCCGTTTGCCTGCCATTTCTTTGCCCAGCCTTGGGTAAGGGCGTTGCAAACGTACTGCGAATCGCTGTAAAGCTCGACCTCGCACGGCTCCTTAAGCGCCTCCAGGGCGAATATCACGGCGGAAAGCTCCATGCGGTTGTTGGTGGTGTTCGCCTCGCCGCCCGACAGCTCCTTTTCAAAGCCGTTATAGCGCAGTATAGACCCCCAGCCGCCCGGACCGGGGTTGCCGCTGCACGCGCCGTCGGTAAAAATCTCTACTTTTTTCAAGCTTTTCTCCTTAAAAAGGTCGGGAACGGTATTAGCGCCCCCGACCGTGTCTTTTTATTATTCCTCGGCGGTGTCTTCGTCGTCGTCTTCAATTTCGACGGGCTCAACATAGGTGCCGTTCATAATAGCCTCAAAGTCCTCGCTGCCCATCTTTTCGTGCTTTATAAGATAGGCGGCTATCTCGTGCAGCTTGTCGATGTTCTCGCTGAGTATCTGCTCCGCCTGTGCGTAAGCGTCGTTAACGATCTTAAGCACAAGCTCGTCTATCTTGGCTGCGGTCGCCTCGCTGTAGTCCTGAGTTCTGCCGTAGTCTCTGCCCAGGAACACGCTGCCGCTCTCGGAGCCGTAGTTTATGCAGCCCAGCTCCTTGGTCATGCCGTACTTGGTGACCATTGCGCGTGCGGTCTTGGTGGCTTTTTCAATGTCGTTGGAGGCGCCTGTCGAGATGTCATCGAGGATCAGAGCCTCGGCAACTCTGCCGCCCAGATCAACAACGATGTTCTCTATCATCTCGTTGCGCGAGTTGTACGACTTATCCTCGGTGGGCAGAGGCATGGTGTAGCCGCCTGCCATTCCGCGCGGAATAATCGAAATTTCGTGCACGGGGTCCTGGGTCTCAAGCTTGTCAAACAGTATGGCGTGACCCGCCTCGTGATAAGCGGTCAGCTTCTTTTCCTTGTCGCTCATCACCTTCGACTTCTTTTCGGCGCCCACAACCACCTTGATGGTGGCTTCCTCAATCTCTTTCATGGTGATCGCCTTTTTGTCGGCTCTGGCGGCAAGCAGCGCAGCCTCGTTAAGAAGATTTTCAAGGTCTGCGCCCGTAAAGCCTGCGGTGGTCTTGGCAATGGTTTTAAGCTTTACGTCGGGAGCCAGCGGCTTTTTGCGCGCATGAACCTTAAGGATTGCCTCGCGGCCGTTTATGTCGGGATAGCTGACGACCACCTGGCGGTCAAAGCGTCCGGGTCGCATAAGCGCCGGGTCAAGCACGTCGGGACGGTTGGTGGCTGCTATCAGTATAACGCCCTCGTTAACACCGAAGCCGTCCATCTCTACAAGCAACTGGTTAAGCGTCTGCTCGCGCTCGTCGTTGCCGCCGCCCAGACCTGCGCCTCTCTGGCGGCCTACGGCGTCTATCTCGTCTATGAAAATAATACAGGGAGCGTTCTTTTTTGCCTGCTCAAACAGGTCGCGCACACGCGACGCGCCCACGCCCACGAACATCTCTACAAAGTCGGAGCCCGAAATTGAGAAGAACGGAACGCCTGCCTCGCCTGCAACAGCGCGCGCAAGCAGGGTTTTACCCGTGCCGGGAGGTCCCACAAGCAGCACGCCCTTGGGTATTCTCGCGCCCAGCTTGTTGAACTTTTCGGGGTTCTTAAGAAACTCAACAACCTCCTGAAGCTCTTCCTTTTCCTCGTCGGCGCCTGCAACGTCCTCAAAGGTGGTTTTGCGCTTTTCGTCGTTGGTATTCTTGATTTTCGCCTTGCCGAAGTTCATCTCTCTGCCGCCCAGGCCTACTCCGCCCATGCGGCGCATAAAGAACACCCACGCGCCCACAATGATTACCACCACGATAAGGGTGGGGATAAGGTCTATAAGCAGCGAGTTGTCGCTTGCCCTTATATAGTTGTAGGTCACGCCGTCCTGATATGGCTCGATGTCGTCGATAAAGCGCTGAATATCCGCAAGCTGACCCTTTACCACAAGCTGGCCGTTTCGGGTGGTGGTAGAGGCTGTTATCGCGTTCTTTTCGCGCTTTTCCTCGTCGGTAGAGGCGTCGCCCTCATATGCCTTGGCGTCTTTTTTCAGCTTTATCTCAATTGCGCCCGAGCCGTAGTTTATGGCGTAGCTGTCAACCTTGCCGTCAACAAAATACTGAACCAGCGTAGAGGTCTTGGGCGGGTCGCTTTGACGGGTGCTCAAAAAAATCGCGGCAATTATGATAAGCAAAATGGGAATACCTAAGTATAGCAGCAAATTGCGCGCCTTTTTCTTATTGTCCAATGCGTTCACTCCTTGTGTTTTAGGATATTATTTCTAATACAGAATTATTCGTATTTAGAATCATTCATATACCGACCGCTTCAAAACACCTATGTAGGGAAGATTGCGGTATAATTCGTCGTAGTCAAGGCCGTAGCCCACAATAAATTCGTCGGGGATCTCGGCTCCGCAGTAGTCGGGTGTGAGCGGAACCTTTCTGCGCGAGGGCTTGTCGCACAGGGTGCAGACCTTTACGGATCTTGCGCCGTTGGTCATAAGGTGGTTTATTACAAAGTTGAGGGTGTTGCCCGAATCGACAACGTCCTCCACAATAAGCAGATCCTTGTCCCTGGGGTCAACGCCCAGATCCTTAATTATCTTGACCTTGCCCGAGCTTTCGGTGCCGCCGCCGTAGCTTGAGGCGACCATAAAGTCTATCTCAAAGTCAAGGTCTATCTGCTTCATCAGGTCGCTCATAAACACAACGCTGCCCTTAAGCAGTCCCACCATAATGAACTCCTTGCCATTATAGTCTTTTTCTATCTGTTTTGCAAGCGACTTTACGGTTTTTTCAAGCTTTTGCTGTGAAATAAGAATGGATTCAACGTTTTTATGCATAGCAATAACCCCTTTCAACATTGATTGTAAGGCCGTTTTTGTTTCTCAGCTCTTCGCCGTCAAGCGAATAGCCGAGCCCCTCGCACCACAGCACGCGCTGTCCGTCTGCAAGCAGCCAAAGTCCGTCGCGCAGCTCGCAGGGGATTTTTTGCTCGTTCAGCGCCTTTCTGAGCGGCTTGGTAACGCCGCGCCCTGCAAAGGTGAAGCGGTCGCCGCTTTTTCGGGATCTGAAAACGAGGCTTTTTAATTCCTTATCGGAAATATCTATTGAAGCGGTGATAATAGTATCTCCGCGCTTAACGGAAATTTTCCCGTCAAAGGGAATTTCCATATCTTGTTTTTCGGTGTTTTTTTCGGAAATCCGCAGTATGCCCTGCCTGCACATAGCCGTGCAGGTGCCGAAATCCACCGCGCCGCCGTCGAGAACAGCGTCCAAAAGCCTAATATGCCGGTACTCGGCGTCAGCTCCGAAGCGTTTGCACAGCTCGTACAGAGCCTCGTCCCTGAGTGCGGGGTCGGCGTTTTTCAAAACCTCTGCGCTGTAGCCGTAGTCGGTTTTTGCCCGGGCAATAAGCTCGTCGGTCTGACGTTTTATATAATCGCGGGCTGCCGCGGCGTTTTCGCAAAACCGCGCCGCCGCCTGCTCAAACCCGGGGTTAAGCTCCTTTAAAACCGGAATGACCCGGTGCCGTAGCTTGTTGCGGGTGTATTCGTCGGTCAGGTTCGTGCTGTCGGTCATATAATCGAGCCGGTTATCGCGGCAGTACTTTTCTATATCTTCGCGTGTGCAGCCTATCAGCGGCCTTATCAGCCTGCCGCGCACGGGCGGTATGCCCGCCGCGCCCTTAAGCGTCGCTCCGCGCGTCAGATTAAATATAAGCGTCTCGGCGTTGTCGCTTGCGGTGTGAGCCGTGGCTATCTTGCCGCCGTTTGCCGCTTCCTCAAAAAACGCGTAGCGTTCCTGCCGTCCGCAAAGCTCCTCGCTTATTCCGCGTTCGGCGCTCAGCTTGGGAATGTCGGCGTGTTTTATTATAAGAGGAATGTTATAATTCTCACACAGAATTTTGCAGAACTCCTCGTCGCGCTTTGCCTCTTCGCCGCGTATGCCGTGGTTTAGGTGAGCCGCCGAGAGGTTCAGGTTGTATTCTTCTTTTAAAGAATAAAGAACGTGCAGCAGAGCGACCGAGTCGGCTCCGCCCGACAGCGCAACAGTCACGCTGTCTCCGCTTTGCAGCATGTCATAACGCCCGACCGTCTGCCGTACCGCGTCAATCATACCGCGTCTCCACATTTGTAAAGCGCATAAATTCGCCCTGCCAATGCAGCTTTACGGTGTTCATCTCGCCGTGGCGGTTTTTTGCCACAATACATTCGCCCGAGTTTACATCAACGGCAGGCGCGGCGTCGCCGCCCTTGTCCTTGTCGTAGTAGCCCTCGCGGTACAAAAAGAGCACTATGTCCGCGTCCTGCTCAATAGAGCCCGAGTCGCGCAGGTCGGAAAGCTGCGGACGGTGGTCGGGACGCTGCTCGCTTGCACGCGAAAGCTGCGAAAGCGTGATGACAGGCACGTTGAGCTCCTTTGCCATTATCTTAAGGCTTCGGGTAATCTCCGAAATCTCGTTGACGCGGCTGTCTATGCGGCGCGTGCTGCTCATCAGCTGCAAATAATCCACAACCACCAGATCAAGGTGACGCAGCCTTCTCAGGCGCGACTTCATCTCGGTGATGGTTATGCCGGGCGTGTCGTCTATGTACATGTCAGCGTTTTTCAAAATGTCGCTGGCAGGGATAAGGCGCTGCCACTCCTCGTCGCTCAGCCTGCCCGTGCGCAGCTTTGTTCCGCCCACAAGAGCCTCGGACGACAGCAGGCGGCTTGCCAGCTGCTCCTTGGACATTTCAAGCGAGAAAAACGCCACCGATTTTTTGCTTTGGCAGGCGACATTGCGCGCTATGTTCAGCGCAAAGCTCGTTTTTCCCATGCCGGGACGAGCCGCCAGAATAATAAGGTCGGAGCGGTTAAGACCCGTGATGACCCTGTCGAGGTCGCCTATGCCCGTAGGCACGGGCTTTACCGAGTCGTCCGCGTCGCGGTTTAAGGAATCCAGACGGTCAAAGGTCTGCAAAATGACCGCGCTCAGCTTTTCAAGCCCGCCCTTTTCGCTGCCGCTGCGAATGTCAAAGATCTTCTGCTCCGCCGCGTCTATCAGTATGGACGGGTCGTCGTCGGCAGCCGAAGCGTCGTCGATTATCTCGCGCGAGGCTGTGATAAGGCGGCGCAGACGGTACTTGTCCGCCACTATTTTTGCGTATTGCTCGGCGTTTGACACCGACGGACAGCTCTCTACCAGATCCATAAGGTAGGTTTTGCCCGACGCCTCTTCAAAGCCGCTGTTCTGTTTTAGCTTGTCCAGCAGAGTAACAAAGTCTATCGCCATGCCGTAGTTCATCATTTCCTGCATGGCGCCGAAAATCAGCCTGTGAAGGCTTACATAGAAGTGGTCGGGCGTGCGAACGTGGTCAAGCACCGCGTCAAAAACGGTGTTATCCAGAATTATCGCGCCCAGCACCGCCTGCTCCGCCTCTGCGCTGAACGGCATGTTGGTAGGGTTGTACTCGCTTGCAATATAATTATCAGCCATATGTTTTTTGTGTTTCCCTTAAGAGAAAGGCGTTACGCCTCGCTCACCTGTACGTCGATGTTTGCGGAAATGCCCGTGTAAAGCTTTACCTCCGCCTTATAGGTGCCGAACTCCTTTATGTCGCGTTCAAGAACTACCTTGCGCTTATCGACAGAAATGCCGTACTGCTTTTTAATCTCGTCGGCAACCTGCTTTGCGGTTATGCTGCCGAACAGCTTGCCGCCCTGACCCGCTCTTGCGGTCATTTTGAACACCTTGCCCTCAAGCTGCTTTTTCTGAGCCTCTGCCTGAGCCTGCGCGGTGGCTATCTTGAATTTTTTGGAGTTTTCGGCGTTGTTGTATTCGTTCATAGCCTGGGCGTTTGCCTCCTTGGCAAGTCCCTTGGGAAGAAGAAAGTTGCGCGCATAGCCGTCGCTGGCGTTCACAAGCTCGCCTCTTTTGCCCAGTGATTTAACGTCCTGCAATAAGATTACCTTCATGTTGCTGTTCCTTTCCTGTTTCGTCCTTGTTTTCGTCAAGCGCCGCGTCAATAGCTTCTATGAGCATTTGCTCTGCCTGCTTCATATCGACGCCCGACAGCTGGGTAGCCGCCATGGTCTGATGACCGCCGCCTCCCAGTCTTTCCATTATTATCTGAACATTCACGCGCCCGTAGCTTCGCGCGGAGATGTTGATCCTGTTGTTGTCTTTAAAAATAACAAACGACGCCGAGATACCCGACAGCGTAAGCATTTCGTCCGCCGCCTGAGCAGCAGCTAAGCGAATGTCTCCCGAAACATGCTCCGAGCTCGACACGGCGCAGCCGCGGTGCTCGCGGCTTCTCACCACGATATCCACCTTTTCGCGGTAGGTTTCTATGCTGCCCGAGAACATCTCCTTAACCGTAAGGGTGTTGGCTCCCTTACGCCGCAGATACGCCGCCGCCTCAAAGGTGCGCACGCCTGTTTTAAGCACAAAGTTTTTTGTGTCCAGCATAATACCCGACAGCAGAGCGTCCGCCTGAACATAGCCCAGCGGCTTGTCGTCAAGATAGCTTATTATCTCGCTGCACATCTCGCTGGCAGAGGATGCCGACGGCTCGTGGCAGAACACCAAAGCGTCGTCTATGTGGTTGACCGCCTTGCGGTGATGGTCTATTACCACCACGCGGCGGCATTTTTTGTACAGCGAGGCGCTTTCCAGCGAGGTCTCGATGTGGGTGTCAACGATTATCAGCAGCGTTTTCGAGGTCAGCCCGTGTATGGCCTCCTCGGGCGTAATGAAAATGTTGCTCTCAAGCCGCTCGTTTGTGTAGTCTATAAGCTGTCCCGCCATGGAGGTGTCCTTGTTGATAACGACCCTGCTGAACCGGTGGAAGCTTTTCTCCATTATGCATTGCAGTCCTATGGCAGCTCCCACGCAGTCAAGATCCGAAAAGCGGTGTCCCATAATGAACACCTTGTCCGAGTCGCTTACCGCTCGGCTCAGGGCGTTGGCAATTACGCGCATGCGCACCTTGCTCACCTTTTCGGCAGCTGCCGCGGTGCCTCCGAAGAACTCATAGCTGTTGTCCTTTAACACCGCTATCTGGTCGCCGCCCCTGCCCAAAGCCATTTCAAGCGCCTTTCTCGCGCCAAGCTCGCTATCCTTTACGGTTTTGCAGCCTCGGCAAAGCCCTGCGGAAATTGTGGCGGTGTGGCGGTTGGCGGTTATGGAGCGCACCTCTTTTAGAACGGGAAACTTCTGCGCCGCCATTTTGTCTATGTCAGCCTCGCGGAAGATAATCATGTAGCGGTTGTTGCTTATCCGCTTGTAGAGCGCCCGGTAGTCGGCAGCCCATTTCTGAAGCTGAGCCTCTACAAGGATTGCAACGGAGGTGTAGCTTTCGTCCGAATCGGTAAAAAAGTCCTCGGCATTGTCAAAGGTTATCAGCGCCACACAGGGAATACCTGCGTGGTATTCGCGCAGCGCAGCCTTGTAGTAGGTGTTTTCAATAAAGTGGCACACAATGCCGCCGTTCACCGTTACGCAATAAACGGTGAACTCCCTGCCGTCAACGGCTGTGTCGGCGCCCTCGCCGTCGGCAAGGTCATTTACGCTGTGCCCGGGCATATAGGCGTTTATGCTGTCGCCCTCGGGGCTTCGCCCGCCGCACACGGTTTTTCGGAACCGAGAGTTGCACCAAACGATCCCGCCCTCGCTGTCTGTTACCGCGACAGGGTATTTGTATTTGTCAAGCCATTCGGCGTCAAAGCCGCTTATCTTGTCCGCGGTTGTGCGCACAACGCGCCTTATGTCGCGGCGAAAGCCGAGCGACACCGCCATCACGACGGCAAACGCGGCAAGCGAAATGCCCAGCTCAACCGCAAAGAGCTGCTTGCTGTAGGCGTACATAAAGCCCGACATTATCAGCATGGCAAGACCGAATATGAGAAACCAGGGGGTAAGCGTCCAATGCTTTCTTTTCATATGCGTTCCTTTATAAGTGTTTTATATGATAATCAGCTTCGGCGTTTGTTGACGCAAAGCCAAGATTAAACCTCCTGCAATATCGGCAGGATCATGGGGCTTCTGTGGGTGCGCTGGAAAATAAGCTTGGAGGTGTCGTCCTTTATGCGGTTCTTTATAACGCCCCACTCGCTGATGTTGTTTTCGGCACATTCCTCAAGAATGTTGAGCGCGGTCTTTTTCACCTCGTCAAGCAGACCCTCGCTTTCGCGCACATACACAAAGCCGCGCGATACTATGTCGGGACCCGAGATAACGTGGCCGTCATATACGTCGAGCGACGCGACTATGATGATAAGTCCGTCCTGAGCAAGGTGCTTTCTGTCGCGCAGCACAATGCTTCCCACGTCGCCCACGCCCAGACCGTCAACGAATACCTTGCCGGCGGGTACCGAGGCGACCTCCTTCATGTAGCTGTCGCAGACCTCTACGGTTCTGCCGATGTCGCCTATATATATGTTCTTTTTGTCCATGCCCAAAAACTCCGCAAGCTCGGCGTGCTTTCTCAGGTGCTTTTGCTCGCCGTGAACGGGAATAAAGTATTTGGGCTTGACAAGCTTGTGGATTATCTTAAGCTCCTCCTGGCAGGCGTGACCCGAAACATGCACGTCGTACATGGATTCATATATAACCTTGCAGCCGCGCTTAAGCAGCTCGTCAACAACGTTGCCCACGGTCTTTTCGTTGCCGGGAATGGGGTTTGCGGATATGATTATAAGGTCGCCCTCGCCCACAACTACCTTGCGGTGGTCGGAGTACGCCATGCGCGACAACGCGCTCATAGGCTCGCCCTGACTGCCGGTGGTCACAAGCACTACCTGCTCGGGCATGTAATGATTCAGCTTGTCAATATCTATTATAATGTTTTTGGGCAGCTCAAGATAGCCCAGCTTTTGGGCAACGTCCATATAGTTGACCATGCTTCTGCCCGAAAACGCCACCTTGCGGCCGTATTTTTCGGCGCAGTTTATAATTTGCTGAACGCGGTTCACGTTCGAGGCAAAGGTGGCTATGATAATGCGTTCGTGCTCGGCGTCCTTAAACAGGCTGTCAAGGCTGTTGGATATCATCCGCTCGGTGCGGGTGTAGCCCGGGCGGTTGGCGTTTGTGCTCTCGCCAAGCAGGGCAAGCACGCCGCTGTCGCCCACGCGTGCAAAGCTTGACAGGTCTATCATGTCGCCGCTTATGGGCGTGCAGTCAATTTTAAAGTCGCCCGTGTGCACAATGGTGCCCGCCGGGGTATCTATGGCAAACGCCACGGCGTCGGGAATGGAGTGGTTAACGTGAATAAACTTGACCTTCATGCAGCCCAGCGTAACGGTATCGCCCGCGTGCACCGTGTTAAGCTTTGCCTTGTTCATAAGGCTGTGCTCGCGCAGCTTGTTTTCAACAAGGCCGAGGGTGAGGGGAGTGCCGTAGATGGGAACGTTCACCTTGGCAAGCAAAAACGGCAGACCGCCTATATGATCCTCGTGGCCGTGGGTTAGCACAATGCCCTTCACGCGCTCATAATTCTGCTCGATGTAGGTAAAGTCGGGAATGACCAGATCCACGCCCAGCATGTCTCCGTCGGGGAACGCCATGCCGCAGTCGATGATGAGGATATCGTTCTCGCACTCCAACAGGGTGATGTTTTTGCCTATCTCGTTAAGTCCGCCCAAAAAAGAGATCTTTACGGGAGTGTTCTTTACCTGCGGCTTTTGCTGCCTGTAGTTTTGGGAAGACTTTTTGCCTCCCTTTCCGTTCTGATTCTGATTTCCTTTTTTGTTTTTTGAGTACCAAGTTTGTTTAAGCTTGTAGTTTCGTCTTCTGTTGTTTGTACTCACTCAAAAATACCTCCGTGTTTTGTAGATTTTTCCGTTCAATTATATAATTACCGCGTCTGCGGATTTGGTACCGAGCCGTTCATTTTATGCTGATAGGGAACACTAACCCCTATTTTACATATTTAATACATTTTACCTCAAAATGACCGATACGTCAAGGAGTTTCGCAGGGGGATTCTGTGCGCCGTAAATAACTTTGTGCAAAACCCACAAAACATCAGATGATTATTCGTTATTATGCCGAGCATGTAAAGAATTAAAAAAATGCATCTCCGCCGTGCCGGGCAGCGGAAATGCATAAAACTCAGTGCTTCTTTTTTCTTATTCTCAGCTTGTTGGGCAGCTTTACGTTGAAGGACAGTCCGGTTTCGTTCGGCACAGCCTCAATGCTGCCGTTGTGCAGTACAACAATCCTTTTTGCAATGCTCAGTCCCACGCCGTGACCGCCCGTTTTTGAGGTGCGCGAGGCGTCGGGGCGATAAAAGCGTTCAAACAGGTGCGTGTAATCTATGTCTTTATCTACCTCGCAGGTGTTATATACCGAAAGATAGGTGTGGCGCTGGCTTTTGAGCACCGAGATACTTACCTCGCCGTTTTCGCTCACATACTTGGACGCGTTTTCGATAAGCACGGAGATAAGCCGCTCAAGCTGCGCGGAATTGCCGTAAATGAGAACATCCTTTTCGATATTGCGCTTAAGCCGTGCGCTCTTGCCGGCGAACACCGCTTCAAAGCTATCAGCGGCGGCAGAGGTCATGCCGCTGATGTTCACCTGTTCGATATCGGATATTTCTTCAACCTCCTCAAGGCGGTTAAGGGTGAGCAGCTCGTTTACAAGCACGCTGACGCGCTCCACCTGAGAGGTTATGTTGTTTATCCATTCGTTTTCGCCGTCCTTGTAGGCGAGCACCTCGGCGTTTGCCGAAATAATTGCAAGCGGTGTTTTAAGCTCGTGGCTGGCGTCGGTGATGAACTGCTTTTGCATAAGCGAGTTTTCCTCAAACGGTCTTACTATTCGCTTTGACAAAAACCAGAAAAACAACGTTATCGTCAGCACAAAAAACAGCGCGACGGGTATCAGCAAAAGGATCTGCTGTTCAAGGGTGCCCATCTCGTCGGAGTTGTCAAGAAAAATAACAAGCTGATCCTCGCGGCTTATCCTGTAGCGGTATCCGTTTAGGGTGCCTGTCTCGGTTCTCTTTGTCATCACCTTGTCCGCCATTGAAACCGCTTCCTCCATGCCTACCGAGGCGATGTGCGACAGGTCGCAATGCGCGCCGTTATCGTCATATTTTACGGTAAAGAATCTCAGTCTGTACAGGGTTTCGTCTCCGAAGTAATAGTTGAAAGGCAGAGGCTTGTTGCTGTTGCGGTAATCCATTATCTCGGTTATATCGCCTTTGAAATTCTGTATAAGAGATGTCAGGGAATCGGCACGGCGTATGACCTGAATACTAAGCGCGATCCCGGCGATTATTACAGTCAGGGTAAAGACAACCGTGGCGGAAACCAATACGCCCAACACTATTTTTCTGCGCAGCTTTTTCATTTTGCGTTCTCTCCCAGCGAATAAAGGCTTCCGTCAATTTTCATCTCTGCGTCTGAGTGTATCTGCCTCAGCTTGTTTTTAAGATAAAAAACATACAGCTCAGCCTTTTCGGGCGTTTCACTTCCGTTCCACACCATGCTGTTCAGCTGCTCGGCGGTGTATCGGTCGCCCGCGTTGCGAATAAAAAACTCAAGCAGCTCCGTCTCGGTGTTGTTCAGCCGCAGGCTGCCCTTGTCCGATTTAAGCTCGCCGGAATTTGAATCCAGCTCTATGTTCGCATATTTCAGCACCGAATGGCGGTAGTCGTTTTGCCGCCTGAGCAGCGATCGCAGGCGCGCGACAAGCTCCTTCATGGCAAAGGGCTTTGCAAGGTAATCATCTGCGCCCTCGCTCAGTCCGGCTATGCGGTCGTCGGTGGCCGCCTTTGCCGTAAGCATAAGCACCGAGGTGTGGTTTCCGCTTTTGCGCATCTCCCTCAAAACCTCTATGCCGCTCATAACGGGCATCATAATATCGAGCACCACCGCGTCAAAGTAATCGTTGTTCAGGGCGTCCATAGCCTCGCGTCCGTCATAGACGGGCGTAACGGTAAAGCCCTCCATTTTTAGTATCTCGGTAACGGCGACCGAAAGCTGCCGCTCGTCCTCGGCGTAAAGTATCTTCATTGCTGTCAACCCCTCATAATCAAGTCGCGGATAGTCTGCATGGACAGATCGGTAGAAGCCATCTCGTCGGCGCAGCGCTTAAGCTCCTCCACGATCAGCGCGGTGTTTTTGACGTTCTTCTTGTATTTAAGCTGGTGCTCAAGGCTCGCCCAGCAGTCCATGGCAATGGTGCGAAGCTGTATTTCTGCCCTTATCTCGTCTATTCCGCCGACGCCGAAGGGGAGAGCTACGTTTAAATGCAGGCTGCGGTAACCGTTGGGCTTGATGTTCGCTATGTAGTCCTTTACCCTCACTACGCGCCAGCGCGGGCATTGCTTTATCAGATCATACACCGTGTAGATGTCGCCGATAAAATGCGTCACCACCCTTGCGCCCACAATATCCGAAACGTTTATAAGTCCGCTTTCCGCCGTCTCCTCGTGTCCCTTGCGGCGCAGCTTTTCCTTAAGGCTGTCACAGCCCTTTATGCGGCATTTTATATGCTCCGCCACGGCGGTCTCGGAATCGGAGCCGAGGCTGCCGAGTATCGCGCCTATCTCGCTTAGCACCAGGCTTTTTATCTCCTCAAGCCGCGGTGCATATTCCCCGTAAAACAGCAAGTCGTTCTGATTCATATCCATATCCTCCGAAATAGCGGTACGTCCCCGCGAAACAGCACGGGAAATCACTACCGATTATTATACTTTCTTTGTGCAAAAATATCAAGAGAAAGAAAGCTCACGTTGATTTGGTTTTTAAGAGTATGTTTTTCAAAGCTGTCATCAATTCTCAATTCTTCAATTCTCAATTCTCAATTTTAAAAAACCCGGTCGGGAAGAAAACCTGTCTTCCCGACCGAGCAAACTCATAAATATCAAAAACTATCTTTTTTCAAAAACATATCCGTAGGTAAGGTTCTTCGGGTTGTAGCCCATCGCCGTCAGCTGGGGGATAAGGGTGGCAAAATCCCACTTGGAATCACGGGGCACATAGATGTACCTCGGCTTAAGCTCGGGGTTAAGGCTGTAGAACAGCTTAAGGCGATCCACCGTGTTTTGGTTTTCGCCTGCCAGCCATGCCGAATATGTGCCGTAGGGCAGATCGACCGCAAGATATGTCCAGGTGCGATCGGTCATCAGCAGCACGCGCTCGTCCTCGATGTCGTCAAAATAACTGAGGTCGCTGAGGATATCGTTGTAGCCTTTGCGGTTGGTTTCGTTGGTCTTTATGCCCGCGGCGGGACCGTCGGTTATCTCGGCGGTCAGGGTCTTAGGCTCGCCGTCCCAGAAGCAATGACGCGCCTTTGCGCCCCATTGGAAGGCGCCCTGCAATGTAAGCACAACCGCAACAAGCAAAAAGCTGAGGCGCTTTATCCACACCGCATAGGTGATGTTGTCGGGGCTTTCCTTCATTTCGCGCAGAAGCTGTGCAAGGAACACGAAGCTTGCGAGGTTGGTCGCCGCAAACGCCATCGAGATGATGTAGAAGTACTGGTTTGAAACATAGTAGGCGCAGAAGGAGTAGAATATTCCGAGCATGAACACCCCGGCAAAGAACTCCCTCGGCTTGTTATCGCACAGCACATAAGCGGTTATTCCGATGAACACAAGCGGGAACATCACCGAGTTGTAGGTGGTGGAGTGCAGCTTTGACACCAGAAGAATGTAGTTGTAGATAACTATGCCTGCCGTAACGCTGAGATACACCGAGCGGTGAAGCTTTCTTTTGCGGTCGATAAGCATGACCAGCGCCATCGCGCAGTAGGCATATACGGCGTACTTGAAGTGGCCTTCGTTGTAGAATATGGTTTTGAAGAAGTGACCGAACCTTTCCCAGAACTCAACGGGCGGATGCTGCGGATCGTTGAGCATGTAGGGCAGGTTTTCGATAATTCCGCTTATTCCCGCGCCCGGAAGGGTGAACAGCAGGAACAGCGCCGCCATTATGCTTACGCCTGCGGTAAAGAACAAAAAGCTTTTTATACCGAACATGTCGCTCATAAGAACGAACTTAGGCTCCTTGTGCAAGCCCTTTTTGATTATGTAATGTATTCCCACACACACGCCGAACACCGCATAAACGGCGGCAAGATAGGGGCAACACAGCACGGCGCCCGCAAAGGCGGCTCCGCTGAAAATAAGCTGTAGCTTTTTGGTGTAGTCCGCCGTGGCGAGAAGCACGCCTGCCAGCGCGACCAGACCCACGCCCATAGAGTCATAGCTGAGCGCCATAATATTGAACGGGGTGTAAAGGAAGAAGAACGCGGCGGCAAACACGGTTACAAAGCCGCGCTTGCGAAGCTTGGTGTATATAAGCACAGACGCTGCGCCGTGAATGAACACATAGAACACGCGCGCCGCCAGCACGATGCCCGTTGTGGAGCCCGTTATCGTGCGGAACACCCACACAAACGGCACCAGCAGGTAGGACGAAAGCTGGCTGAGGTTCCACTCATCCACAAACAGCGAGTCGCCCATGGTGAGCCTGCGCGGAATGGTAAGATAGAACGATTCGTCGTTGCCGCCGTAGCCGTAGCCGCATTTCCACAGCGAGAACAGCAGCACCATAAGAAACAGCGCGGCAAACGCGAAGTCCTGCCAGAACAAGCCGTTGTCGGCTTCTTTTTGCTTGGCTATGAACAATTTTAATTTCTCGTACAGAATTATAATTCCCTTTGCAGCCGCGGTTATCAGCCACGAAGCCGCCAGCGAGAGAATAAAGCAGAGGGGCACGGTAACAAAGTAATACGGCAGCTTGTCATACATCGAAGCCACGTTTTTGTTAAGCTGCTCATAAATCAGCTCGTCAAAAACAAAGCTGATAAGATACATGCCGAAGGTAAGGTCGGAGACCTTGTACAGTCCCATCCGCACCGCGGGCTTCAGGTTGTCTGTCTTTATGCGTTTGAGCATGGTGAATATCATCACAGACAACAGATACGGTTCTATTCCGTACCAGTAAACCCAGCTTCCCGACTGGAACTTGTCGCCCCAGCTGCGCCACATGTTGAACGCCGAGAACAAAAACAGCGAAATAAAGAACAGCGGCAGCATAGAGCGGGTTTTGAGCCTTATGCCGTATTCGCGGATGTACGCTCCCGTAAAGTAGTAGGCTACGGGGTACAGAGCGCCCATCCAGAACGAGGGGATAAGCTTTTGCAGGGGGGTGTCCTTTTCAAGAGGATTGTCCCACCATGTTGCGGTCTGAAAGCTGAACGAGTTTACTATAGAGGGCAAAATGGCAATGAAGACAAGCGTTGCCACCAACACCTGCTTCTGACGCTTGCTTTTCAGCTTGCCGTAGGCGAGGTTGAGAAAGGGCGCAAGCAAGAACAGCCCTATGTACATCTCTACATACCAGGAGTAGTTGGCTCCCGAAAAGTCGAGTATGCCCAGCACAAAGCTTTTCAGCTCAAGCTTTGCCGTGTTTGTCAGCTGATCAAACAGCGTTTCAATGTTAAAGGAATAAAAAGCGTTGCGCGCAAGCTGATTGTTGTGTATCGCCTTGTAAATAATGCAGATAATTGAAATCAGCGCAAATATTATCAGCGTGCGCCTTATTCCCTTGTAATAGCTGCGGCTGAGCGTTTTCTTGCTCATCAAATATCCCGTCAGAATGATAAACAGCGGCACACAGGTCGCAAACAGCGTGCGCATCATTATCATCAGGAACATAAGCGGACCGTGCAGCAGGTCGGGGTTTCCCTCGCTTATGGCTCTCACTATGCCCTCAATGGGACCCAAGCCCTCAACCGTGAGGTAGTAAAAGCCGCTGTAGCCGCCTATAGACGGGTCGTAAGAGTATGCGTGCAGAAAAAAGTGCACCGACATTACAAGGAACACCGCGACAATTCGTATTATGTCAAGCGAGCTGTCGCGCCGTTCTAATTTTTTTACATCCATACGGCATCTCCTTTGCGTAACATGTGCAGTCTATATGATAGCATAAAAAACCCGGGTCTGCAAGGAATATTTTTGTTAAATCTTTATTCTCCGCTTCCGCCCGTGTAGAGCTGCCAGTATTTGCCCTTTTGCTCCATCAGCCTGTCGTGGGTGCCGCGCTCAATAATCCTGCCCTGCTCCAGCACCATGATGCAGTCGGAGTTTTTGACCGTGGAAAGGCGGTGGGCTATAACAAAGGTGGTTCGTCCCTTCATCAGTTTGTCCATGCTGTCCTGAACCATCTTTTCGGTGCGTGTGTCTATCGAGCTGGTCGCCTCGTCAAGAATAAGCGCGGGCGGGTCTGCCACAGCGGCGCGCGCAATGGCGAGCATCTGCCGCTGTCCCTGGCTCAGGTTGCCGCCGTCGGCGGATATTTTGGTGTTGTAGCCCTCGGGCAGCTGGCGGATAAAGCTGTCGGCGTTGGCGAGCTTTGCGGCTTCTATGACCTCATCGTCGGTGGCGTCCAGCCTGCCGTAGCGGATGTTCTCCATGATCGTGTCGGAAAACAGGTTGGTCTCCTGCAAAACAATGCCGAGCGAGCGGCGCAGGTCGCTCTTTTTGATTTTGTTTATGTTGATGCCGTCGTAGCGTATTTTGCCGTCCTGAATGTCGTAAAAGCGGTTGATCAGGTTGGTTATGGTGGTTTTGCCTGCGCCGGTGGAGCCTACAAAGGCTATCTTCTGACCTGGCTCGGCATAGATGTCTATGTTGTGCAGCACAAGCTTGTCGTCGGTGTAGCCGAAGTCAACGTCGTCCATAACAAGAGCTCCGCGCTGAGGCTTGTACTCGACCTCGCCCGTTGCCTGATGAACGTGCTTCCACGCCCACATGCCCGTGCGCTCCTTTGTTTCGCACAGCCTGCCGTCGCGCATTTCGGCGTTTACAAGGGTGACATAGCCGTTGTCCTCCTCGCTCTTCTCGTCGAGCAGGTCAAATATCCTCTCGGCGCCCGCAAGCGCCATAACAATGCTGTTAAACTGCTGGCTCACCTGGTTTATGGGCTGGGTAAAGCTCTTGTTAAAGCTCAAAAAGCTTACAAGCGCGCCCAGCGACAGCGAAAATATCCCCGCGCCGACGGTGCCTATGGCAAGCAGGCTGCCCGCAATAGCGCACACAACATAGCTCAGGTCGCCCAGCCGCGCGTTGACGGGCATTAGAATGTTGGCGAACATGTTGGCGTTGTAGGAGCTGTGGAATAAACGGTCGTTGAGCTCGTTGAACTCTTCAATGCTTTTCTTTTCGTGGTTGAATACCTTTACAACCTTCTGACCCTTCATCATCTCCTCGATATAGCCGTTCTCTTTGCCGAGGTCGGTCTGCTGGGCGAGGAAGAATTTGCCGCTCTTTGAGGCGAGCGTCTTTGTGACGAACATCATCACAGCCACCATCGCAAGGGTGAGCAGGGTAAGCGGCACGCTCAGGGTGAACATGCTGAACAGCACGGCGGCGATAGTTATAACGCTCGAGAACACCTGAGTCATGCTCTGGCTTATCATCTGGCGCAGAGTATCCACGTCGTTTGTATATACGCTCATAATGTCGCCGTGTGCGTGGGTGTCAAAGTATTTTATGGGCAGGCTCTCCATGTGGCGGAAGATGTCGCAGCGCAGGTCGCGCATGGTGCCCTGGGTCACGGTTATCATTATGCGCGACTGAACAAAGGTGGCTGCCGCGCCGATAAGATAAAAGCATGCCACGCGGGCTATGGCGAGCAGCAGGGGGGTGAAGTCCGCCTGCAAGCCGTTCTGCGTTTGGGTCACCATGGGAGCAATGTAGTCGTCAAACAGGTTCTTAATGAACATCGTGCCCTGAACGCTTGCCAGCACGCTGACTATGATGCATACAAAAACGAATATCATGTGAACCTTGTAGCGGCTGAATATCAGCCCCATAAGCCGCGCAAAGGTCTGTTTGGGGTTCTTCACCTTGGGGCGGGGCTGCATGTTTCTTTTTCCGGGTGCGGGCATGCTCACATACCTCCCTTACGGTCAAAGTCGCCGTTGCCCACGGTCTGGGCAATGTATATCTCGCTGTATATCGGGCAGGACTTCATCAGCTCGTCGTGGGTGCCCACGGCGCTTATCTCGCCCTTGTCCATCACCACTATGCGGTCGGCGTTTTCAACGCTCGACACGCGCTGAGAAATAATAAGCTTGGTGGTGTCGGGTATCTCCTCGGCAAACGCCTTTCGTATCTTGGCGTCGGTGGCGGTGTCAACAGCGCTGGTGGAGTCGTCAAGTATCAGTATGTACGGCTTTTTAAGCAGAGCGCGGGCTATGCACAGGCGCTGCTTCTGACCGCCCGACACATTTGTGCCGCCCTGCTCGATTTTGGTGTTGTAGCCGTCGGGAAAGCTGCGCACAAAGTCGTCGGCACAAGCCAGCTTGCAGGCGCGCACGCATTCCTCCTCGGTGGCGTTTTCGTTGCCCCAGCGCAGGTTGTCAAGCACCGTGCCGCTGAACAGCACGTTCTTTTGCAGCACCACCGCAACGCGGTCACGCAGGGTCTCAAGGTCATAGCTGCGCACGTCCTTGCCGCCCACCTTTACGCAGCCCTCGTTAACGTCGTACAGCCTGCCGATAAGATTGACAAGGCTGGTCTTGCTGCTGCCGGTGCCGCCTATTATGCCTATGGTTTCGCCTGACTTGATGTGCAGATTGATGTTGTTCAGCACGGGGCGTTCGCTTTTTTCGCTGTAGCTGAACACCACGTTTTCAAAGTCGATGCTGCCGTCGGGAATGTCAAAATCGGGGTTTTCGGGATTCTTAAGCGTGGGCACCTCGTTGAGCACGCCCGCTATTCTTTTTGCGCTGGCAAGGCTCATGGTGAGCATAACAAAGATGAACGCCAGCATCATCAGGCTCATCAGAATGTTCATGCAGTAGGTGAGCATACTTGTCAGCTCGCCCTTGGTCAGCTCGCCGCCTACTATCATGTTGGCGCCGAACCAGCTTATGGCTATGATGGAGCCGTAAATGGTCAGCATCATCAGCGGCGACACCGAAACTATCATCTTCTCAGCCTTTACAAACAGCCTGTAAAGATTGAATGCGGCGCGGTCAAATTTTTTTATCTCGTGCTCCTCGCGCACAAACGCCTTTACAACGCGCACGGACGACACGTTCTCCTGCACGCTCGCGTTCAGCTCGTCGTACTTTTCAAACACCTTGCTGAAATAGCGGTAGGTTTTGCGCGTTATTATAAACAGCACAACGCCCAAAAACGCGATCGCAATAAGATATACGCTGGCAAGCCGCGCGTTTATCATCAGAGTGATGAACACGGCTACAATAAGGCTTATCGGCGCGCGAAAGCATATCCGCAGGATCATCTGGTAAGAGTTCTGCAAATTGGTCACGTCGGTGGTCATTCGGGTGACAAGCCCTGCGGTGGAGTATTTGTCAATGTTTGCAAACGAAAAGCTCTGTATCCGCTCAAACATCGCGCTTCTCAGGTTTTTGGCAAAGCCCGCCGACGCCTTTGCGCCATACACCGCGCCCATGGCTCCGCCGAGCAGCGCAAGCAGCGCGCATACGATCATAAGACCGCCCATAAGCAGTATATAGCCCATGTCGGGCGAGCCCTCATGGTTTATGCCGTTGTCTATCATAAGGCTTATTAGAATGGGGATCAGCATTTCCATGACGACCTCCAAAATCATAAACAGCGGCGTCATAACAGACTCCCTGACATAGCCCTTTATGTGCGCCGCCAGAGTTTTAAGCATAATATCACTCTCCGTCCGTGTTGTTTTTTGTGTTTCTCTATACCATTATACTACACCGATTTTTAATGTCAATCGGCAGGCGATGATTTTTCACGGCAATCTGCTTTAGCCGCACTCTCACGCACTTGATAAAACCGACCCCGTGGTGTATAATAAGAAAAACAAGGAAAAGCGGGGGAGACCTTTGAAAAAGCTCAGGCGTTTTGCCGTCATACTTCCGCTGCTGCTTGTCGCCGCGCTTTGCTCCTGCGCAGGGAAAGAGGACGCGGACGTAAAAGCCGGCAGCCTTACCGCGCATTTTCTCAACGTGGGGCAGGGCGACTGCGCCTTTGTTGAGCTGCCGGACGGCAGGGCTGTCCTGATAGACGCGGCGGAAAACTACTACGGCGAGGGTATAATCGGCTACATAAGGCAAACGGGTCACGACAAAATAGATTACCTCGTCGCTTCCCATCCCCACAGCGACCACATCGGCTCCATGGGGTATATCGTGCGACACATGGACGTCGGCGCGTGCTACATGCCGCGGGCGACGAACAACACCAAGGCGTTTGAAAAGCTGCTTGAATCGCTCGAAAACCGCAGTGTGCCCGTTGCCGAGGCAGGGAGTGGCGTGGTGATGATCGACGACGGCGGCGTAAAAGCGGAGTTTTTGGCTCCGGTCAGTATCTCGGAAAACCTGAACAACTGCTCGGCTGTTCTCAGGCTGAGCTTCGGCAAAACGACGTTTTTGTTCACGGGCGACGCCGAGACGGAGGAGCTTTCCGAGATAACGGCAGACCTTTCGGCAGATGTGCTCAAGGTTGCGCACCACGGCAGCGCAGACGCCAACACAGCCGAAACCCTCGGCAGGATAAACCCCAAGACGGCGGTCATCTCCTGCGGCGCAGGCAACGATTTCGGGCATCCGCACAAGGAGACGCTCGATCTGCTCGGGCAAATGGGCGCAAAGGTATATCGCACCGACCTTGACGGCACCGTGACCGTAAGCTCGGACGGCAAAAGCATTACGGTAACACACGACAACATGGCGATAGAGAGGGCAAAGTGATGAAGAAGTTTACGGTTGACCGCCTCGAGGGCGACAGGGCGGTGCTTGAATGTGAAAACGGCGACACGGCGGTGTTTGACCGCAAATCGCTTCCCGGCAGCATACGCGAGGGCGACGTGCTGTGCTTTGAGGAGGGAAGCTGCTACCTCAACGCCGAGGAAACAGAGCGCCGCAGTCAAAGGATAAAGGAGCTTATGGACAGGCTTTTGGCGCAGAATAGCGGAAGATAAAAACCGACAATTGCTTTAGCGGAATAAAATATTAAAAAATCTCAAAAAAATATTGACAAATCAAAAAACAGGGTATATAATACGGTTAAACCGATGAGGAAGAGTAAGTAGGAGCTGCCTCTTCTCCCACAGAGAGCCGCGGATGGTGTGATCGCGGCGGGGAAAACAGTACCGAATGGACTTCCGAGGGCGAGCACAAACGCGGACGGCGAGGAACGGCAGATTTATGACGCGCCGCTGCGGAGTATGTGAGACGGAACCGGACTTTCCGTAACCAAAGGTCAGCGTATGAATGTACGCGTTGAGAGGACGCTAAGGCGTCAAGCAGGGTGGCACCGCAGGTTTATACCTGTCCCGGCAGTTATGTCGGGACAGGTTTTTTGTTTTTTCAAGGTACCGATAAACGCCCGGTTACAACGCCGCCTTCCGGAATATCCGGACAGGCTCGGCAAAGCATGGAGGAAAACAGCATGATTGTATCAGTTGAACGATGGCGACGCGCAACTCTTTTCTAATCAGCTTAAAAAATGACAATAATTAAACAAAAATAAAAGGAGAAATAACAATGTCAGAAAACAAGATCCCATACAAAATATACTTAAACGAAAACGAGATCCCCACCAAATGGTATAACCTTCGCTCCGACATGAAGGTTAAGCCCGCACCCCTTCTTAACCCCGGCACAGGCAAGCCCCTCACCGCCGAGGAAATGAGCGGCATATTCTGCGAGGAGCTTGTAAAGCAGGAGCTCGACAACGACACCGCATACATCGACATCCCTCAGGAGATCGTCGATTTCTATAAAATGTACCGTCCCTCGCCGCTTGTTCGCGCCTATTGTCTTGAAAAGGCTCTGGGCACACCTGCAAAGATCTACTACAAGTTCGAGGGCAACAACACCAGCGGCAGCCACAAGCTCAACTCCGCCATCGCTCAGGCTTATTACGCAAAGAAGCAGGGTCTTAAGGGCGTGACCACCGAGACCGGAGCAGGTCAATGGGGCACGGCGCTCAGCATGGCGTGCGCTTATCTGGGACTAGACTGCAAGGTCTTTATGGTAAAGGTAAGCTACGAGCAGAAGCCCTTCCGCCGCGAGGTAATGCGCACCTACGGCGCACAGGTAACACCCTCGCCCTCAACCACCACGGCTGTGGGCAGAAAGATCCTTGAGGAGCACCCCGGCACAACGGGAAGCCTCGGCTGCGCTATTTCCGAGGCTGTAGAGGTAGCAACCTCCAACCCCGGCTACCGCTATGTTTTGGGCTCGGTTCTCAACCAGGTTCTGCTGCACCAGTCGGTCATCGGCCTCGAGGCAAAGACCGCTCTCGATAAATACGGCGTAAAGCCCGACATCATCATCGGCTGCGCAGGCGGCGGCTCCAACCTGGGCGGACTTATCGCTCCCTTCATGGGCGAAAAGCTCCGCGGCGAGCAGGACTACCGCATAATCGCCGTAGAGCCGGCATCCTGCCCCAGCTTTACACGCGGCAAGTTTGCATATGACTTCTGCGACACGGGCATGATCTGTCCTCTCGCCAAGATGTACACCCTCGGCTCGGGCTTCATCCCCTCGGCAAACCACGCAGGCGGACTGCGCTTCCACGGCATGTCCTCAACCCTCAGCCAGCTCTATCACGACGGCTATATGGAGGCGATCTCGGTCGAGCAGACGTCGGTGTTCGAGGCTGCGGAGCAGTTTGCACGCACAGAGGGCATCCTTCCCGCTCCCGAAAGCTCACACGCTATCCGCGCAGCTATCGACGAGGCGCTCAGGTGCAAGGAGACGGGCGAGGAGAAGACCATCCTCTTCGGTCTTACCGGCACGGGCTACTTTGACATGGTCGCCTATGAGAAGTTCAACGACGGCGTAATGACCGACTATATCCCCACCGACGAGGATCTGGCGGCAGGCTTCGCAGGTCTTCCCAAGGTTCCCGGTCAGGAATAATCGAGTACAATATATATGGTATTTTCTGCCGGCTCACGACCCGTATTCGGGCTGTGAGCCGGTTTTTTACGCCAATCATTTTTCTTCTCGGAAATTAAGAGCGGTTCATTTAGCAATATTGCTAAAAACAACGGTAGTTTATTGTGCATATAGCAAATTGAATATGGCAGAAGAATTTGGTATCATAGAATAGCAAGCAGGCCTTAGTGCGGTACTGTAATTTTATTTAGGAGTGAGAAAATTGAGCAAGAAAATCACAAGCGTAATACTTGCGTTTTGTATGATTTTGTTCTGCTTGCCATCGGCGGCGTAAGCGCAAGCGCGGCTGTCTCCGACGACGTGCAGGCAGTCGGCTCGGGCAGTCAGGATGCGCAGAGCACCATTCAGGGCAGCGCAATCCTTCATTGCTTCGACTGGTCATACAAGAACATCGAAAACAATCTTGCGGCTATCAAGGCAGCGGGCTACACAGCTGTGCAGACCTCTCCCGTTCAGCCTCCCAAGGATTACAGCTCGGGCTACACCTCCACCACCAGCGAATGGTGGAAGCTGTATCAGCCCACAGACATCTGCGTTGCCGACGGCAACAACTGGCTTGGCACCAAAAGTGACCTCAGAAGCCTTTGCACCTCGGCACACAACCTCGGTCTTAAGGTTATCGTCGATGTCGTCGTTAACCACATGGCCGACAACAATCAGCACTGCAACGGCCTTTCAAATGTTTACAGCGGAGTAAACTCCAAATTCAAGCAGAGCCAGTACTGGCATTCCTACAACGGCGCGGCAGCTCCCGACGAGGATCGCTACGCCATCACCCAGGGTCACATCGACCTTCCCGACCTCAACACGGGACATTCCGATGTTATGAACGCATACAAGAACCTCTGCATCGAGCTCATCAATCTGGGCGTTGACGGCTTCCGATGCGACGCGGCAAAGCACATCGAGCTTCCCACCGACGAGCAGGGCGCCAGCGATTTCTGGCCTAACGTTCTGGGCGCGGCTCAGACCGCGGCGGGCTCAAAGCAGCTCTATTTCTATGGTGAGATCCTCAACAACGCGGGCATCAGCATGGACTATTACGAGCCCTACATGAGCTACACCGACAACTACACCAGCGACAAGATCCTCTATTCTGCCGTTCAGAACGACGCCGCGGGCGTTGCCGACGACAGATACTACAAGTGGGACGGCGACGCCGACAAGGCTGTGCTTTGGGCTGAGTCTCACGACACTTACTTCGGCAATTCCGGCGGAATCGAGGCTATGAGGAACACCTCTAACGTTTCCAACGAAACCATCGTAAAGGCATGGGCTATCATCGATTCAAGAGCCGACGCCAGCTCGCTGTTCTTCCCCCGTCCCGCTTCCACAATGGGCGCGGTTCCCACCGACAACACCTGGAAGTCAAAAGAGGTTTCCGAGGTAAACAAGTTCAAGAATTTCTTTGACGGCACGGACGAGGCAGTTTCCTCAAGCGGCAACTGCGCTTATGTAGAGCGCGGCACCACAGGCGTCGTCATCTCAAAGCTCAACGGCGGCGGCAGCGTAAGCCTGCCCGCAAAGAATATGGCGGACGGCACCTACACCGATCAGGTTACGGGCGCGACCTTCACCGTTTCCAACAAAACCATCTCGGGCACGGTAGGCTCAAACGGCGTTGCGGTTGTTTACAACACTTCCTCAACTCCGCAGGAGACCACTCAGGCAGAAACCTCGGCTCCCGCAACGGTAGCTCCCACAACGGCGGCTCCCACAACCGTAGCTCCCACTACGATCGACCCCACACCGTATGTTTCCGAGACCACACAGCCCACAACAACACCTCTCGACCGCAAGATCCTCATCGGCGACGTTAACGACAACGGCAAGGTGACCATCACCGACGTTACCGAGATCCAGATGCACATCGCCGAGATGAAGACTCTCACCGCTTATGCGGCAATTGCGGCAGACGTAAACTATGACGGCGTTATCGATGTAAGAGACGCCACAGAGATACAGCGTTATCTCGCCATGTACGACGTGACCTCACACGTAGGCGAGACCATCGGCGAGGATCCCGTTACCGATACCGTTACCCTCAGCGCAGGAGAGTTCAACACCGGCGAAGAGGTTTGGTACGCTTGGACATGGGACGGCAACCAGGAGGGCACATGGGTGCTCGGCGGACA
>CADBWP010000013.1 GCA_902798365.1 uncultured Ruminococcus sp. | reverse complement strand
CCCGCCGTTAATCAAACGTTAAAACAATAACAACGTTTTCAAAAGGCGGAGAAAGTGCCCACCGGCACCCCACCGGCACCACTATTTTTTGTTTTCAAGCTCTTTAAGCAGGCGTTCAACGTCGCTCATTACGCATTTTGTCTGCTTTTGAGGCTCCGCAGGCTTTTGAGCCGACGGCTTTGAAGGAACCGGAGGCTCGGTTCTCGCCTTGTCAAGATAGTTTTTCATCTGAGCGACAGAGCTCTTCTTTGAAACTGCCTTGGGGGCTGCCGCTGCTTTTTTCTCTGCCTCAGCCTCTGCCTGCTTAGCGGCTGCTGCCTGACGGCGGGCTTCGTCGGCGCGCTTTATAGCCTCTGCCTGACGGCGTACTTCGGCCGCCTTTCTTTCCTCGGCGGCTTTTTTCTGCTCCTCGGCAAGCCTCATAGCCTCTGCCTGACGACGTTCATCCTCAGTCTTTTTGGCTTCGGCAAGCTTTTTTTGCTCCTCGGCAAGCCTTACCGTCTCCGCCTGACGGCGTTCCTCCTCGGCTATTTTTGCTTCGGCAAGCTTTTTTTGTTCATCGGCAAGCTTCAAAGCCTCTGCCTGACGGCGTTCCTCCTCGGCTTTTTTAGCCTCTGCCGCCTTTTTCTGCTCCTCGGCAAGCCTCATTGCCTCTGCCTGACGGCGTGCGTCCTCGGTTCGTTTTGCCTCAAGGGTTTTTCTTTGCTCCTCGGCAAGGCGAGCTTCGTCCGCTCTACGCTGAAGCTCCTCGTAAAGCTTGGCGTTTTCTATCTCTCTGCGCTGCTCCTCGGCTCTTTTTGCTGCCTGAGTTGCCGCGTTGAGCTCGCTCATTCGTTTTGCTTCCTCGGCAGCCCTGCGCTCCTCGGAAGCCTTGCGTGCAGCCTCGTTCGCTCTGCGCACCTCGTCGGACTGCCTGCGCATAGCCTCCTCGGCTCTGCGTGCGTTCTCTGCCTTTTGTGCGGCTGCCATTGCCATTTTGGCATCCTCGGCGCGCTGTGCTGCCTCGGCGGCGCGGCGTTCCTCCTCAGCCTTTTTCTGCTCGGCTGCCAAACGCTCTTTTTCAGCCTTTTTTTCGGCTCTTTCTTCCTTGCGGCTGCGTTTTTCTTTCTTTTTCTGCTGTGCAGGCTCCTCCTGCACAACAGGAACGGGAGCTGCCGGAGCAGGCTCGGAAACAGCATCTTCGTCAGGCTGCTCCTCGTAGTCTGCTACAGTCTGCATATCATCCCGATCCTCGGCAACGGGCTGTCTGTCCTCGTCGTATTTATAGCCGAAAATAAACTCGTCAAGACCGTTTGCACTTGAAAAGTAGTCGTCGGCAAACTCTACTCCCAAGTTCTCATCAGACGGTCTGTTTGAAAAAACCAGGTCGTCGTAGTCCGTAGTGGTCACATAATCGTCGTCGCCGTCGTCATCGTCCTTGGGGAGCCCGTCGATTATCTCGAGCTCGTCCTTGGTGTAGCTGTTGGCAAAAAGCTCAGCGACAAAAGAAACGGCGTAAGCTGAAAGCGCAAGCATCATTACCGCGTTGAGAACTGCCGAAAGCTCAAAGCCCTCGCGCGAGAGCCTTGCAAACTCAAACGCTCCGTAGGTAACGCAAAGCGCTGCCATGGGCAGACCGTATATGAAAATACCCTTGACGGGGTTTCTGCCCCTTATTCTGGAAACCACCATTGCGTTTGAGAACAAATAGAGCGCGATGAAGATGTAGCAGAACAGCGCGGTCAGGTCTCTTGCCTGGATAGACGCCTTGGTAGCCTGCAAAAACTCGCTTACAAGCTGGGCACAGCCCCACAGCGCGGGGAAAATATAGACCGTTGAAAGCGACGAAACCGTGCTTTTGCCCTGAAAATGAACCCTTGAAATGAGAATCATAGCCGCGCCCGCAGGAACGGAAAAGATAGCACAAATGAGGGTCATTAAGAAGTACTCGGAGCTTTCGCGCTCTGGCCAAAGGGCAATAAGCGCAGCAACGGAGGACGCCGCAATTGCAATGCCAGACACCGCAGCGAGCACACCTGCGGCATAGTTTTGCCTGACGGGATAAACGGGAGCCGTTTTTCTGTCAAAAATGTTGATTATGATGCACACCAAAAACAGTCCCAGCGATATGCCGATGACGGTGTAGGTGATATTCATGCTGTTCATTCCCAAAAACAAGCCGTTGCCGTCAACGCCGAATATGCTCATCAGCTTGAAAAACAGCATTACAAGCGTTGCCGGAATAAAGGGAATTAACGAATACTTTACCTTCATATTATTCTCCGTTCTCATTATTTATGTCTTTTTGGTAATCATGTCCAAATTGCGTACATATAATATTTTAAGACAATTAAGTGATTATGTCAAGAAAAAATAGCGATAAAAAAGCTGTTATAATCAACAATATTTTGGGGAGTGTTCCGCATGAAGTTCAAAATCCTGTTGTTTCTGTGTTTTTTTCTGCTTATGGCGGCGGTTCCGCTGCTTCTTGCTTACGGCGCTGTAAGGCCTGCCGCGAATACGGAAGAAGGTGCAGCAGCAACGGAAACCGTCACCAACGATACGGAGGCGGTTTGCAATGCCGCTGCGTCGCTTTGCAAAAAAGACTACTGCGAGGAAACTATCAAGGCAGTAACCACGATTGCAAAAAATAACTATAGACTGAAACCGGATGAATATAAAAACGCCGATTATAATTCCGATAAAGAAATATCTGAAATAGTCGCGGAGTGTTATAATTCCTGTCCGGAAATATATATAAATAATGAAAACAAATATATCCCCTGCTCCCCCTGCTCCTGCGGGTTGACCGACACGGACGAAAGCTACCCCTACATACAAGCAGTCGCTTCTCCCTGGGACTGCTTTTGCGAGGATTACAGCGACAGCAATACCTGTGTGGGCGTAAGCTTGAGCGGAATTAATTACCTGTGCTCGAACGGCATGACGGCACAGGAGGCTTTGCGCGTTTATCTGTCGGGTGTCAGATTTGCGGATGCTTCATAGTATATAGCGAGCGCGGCTCAACAATACGCTGTGAAGGAGAAGAAAAATGAAACTGAACATGACGGAATTGATAGACAAGCAATACGGTCTATCCCCTCTGCCCGATGAAACTGCCTACGCTATGGCATATGTGCCGTTTCAGGGCAATTCGGCAAAGCTATTTTCGCCCGACCACGGTTTTGTGTCGGGAACGATGTATAAAGACCTGAACAAGCCGTTTTTCGGCAGTAAGTGCGGTGATGACGTTGACTGAACGAGAGATGCTGCTTAAAAAGATATCGACCTACCGGTTTGCGGCATATGATTTGCAGCTGTTTTTGGACACACATCCCGACGACGAAAAGACCATGGAGCAAATGCGAAAATACGAGCAGCTTGCCACTCCGCTTATTGAACAGTATGAGAGCAAGTACGGAATGTTGACCAAAAACGAGAGCGACGGCAACAACTGGGCTTGGATAAAGGCTCCTTGGCCGTGGGAATGTGAGGAGGATCGCTGATGTTTGTATATGAAAAAAGGCTGCAATATCCCATTAGGATAAAGCAACCAAACGCAAGGCTCGCAAAGGCTATCTCGAGCCAGCTGGGAGGTCCCGACGGCGAGCTGGGCGCCTCGCTGAGGTATCTAAACCAAAGATATACCATGCCCACGCCCGAGCTTAAGGCGACGCTGACCGACATCGGCACCGAGGAGCTGAGCCATCTTGAAATGATAGGCACCATTATTTATCAGTTGACAAAGGATCTGACCGTTGAGCAGATAAAGGAGGCGGGCTTTGACGATTACTTTGTGGATCACACAACGGGCGTGTATCCCCAGTCGGCGTCGGGTGTGCCGTTTACCGCGGCATATTTACAGTCAAAGGGCGACGCCGTTACCGATCTGCACGAAGATCTTGCCGCAGAGCAAAAGGCGCGCACGACCTATGACAATATCCTGCGCTTAGCCGACGACTATGACGTTAAGGACGCGATACGCTTTTTACGCGAGCGCGAAGTGGTGCATTATCAGCGCTTCGGCGAAAGTCTGCGGCTGCTGACAGACAGGCTCGACTCAAAAAACTATTACGCGTTCAACCCCGAATTTGACAGGGCTTGTTTTAATAAGAAACAGAAGAAATAATAATTGCCCGCGGCCTTTGCAAAACGCTCGGCCGCGGTTTTTTATACATATTATAATCATTGCCTTGTAAGCGGTAATAATAATCACACTTTTATAACAAATCACTTGCTTTTTTGTGCAAAATATGGTAGTATCACGGTGAGTGGAATAACGACCGCAAATAAAAAAGGAGTGAATTGTATAAAAAGAATCATCAGCCTGTTGTTATCGGTTCTTCTGATAACTACTGTATTCACAGCCCTGCCCTTTACTGCTTCCGCTGCGACTGCGGACGGCATACAGGCAGGCGACAGACCATATCCCGATATGCCGGGCGGTGAGTTCGGAGCCTGCTCGTGGTCGTTTGACGTTTTGAGCGGCAAGCTTTTTTTGAGCGGCACGGGCAACACGGGCGACTTTAGCTCGGCTGCAAAGCCCTGGGCGGATTACAACAGCCAAATAGAAGAGGTTGTTGTTATGAACGGAATTGACACCCTCGGCAGATCCGTTTTTTCAAACACGCCCAACCTTAAAAAAGTTAGCATGGCTCCCTCGGTTACTACGATTGAGCGCGACGCGTTTTACAAGTGCGAAAGCCTTGAGAGCGTCACACTCAGCGATAACATCGCCTATGTAGACATAGGAGCGTTTTATGCAACGGGTCTGAAATACATAACCATACCCAACAGCAGCTGCACCTTAGACGCCTATTCGCTGGGCTATAAGGAGGGAAAAAGCTTTTCCACCTACCCCGTGAGCAACTTTACAATCTACGGCTACTCCGGAAGCACGGCGCAAACCTACGCGAGGGGCAACAGCTTTAGCTTTGTTGACCTGAACTCCGAGGAATATGATGTATCGGTTGAAAGAGGTTCGGCTTACAACCTTGCAACGGGTGAAAGGGTAACCAAAGCCCGCGCAGGCGAACACCTTAAGGCAGTTGCCGACAGGATGGAAAAATTCACTGTCTTTGAAAGCTTTTACACCTACAACGAGAACATCGTGCTTGATGAGAGCGACTGGAGCTTCATAATGCCCGGTGAATACGCGGCTATTCACATGAACTACTACAATGCGTTGCCGTTTGAGATAGACCTTTCCGACGGCAGCTGCGCCGTAAGTCAGGACGACTATGAGTATCTTACGGGACTGATAAACAGCGGTAAGCTGTCGGCGTCCTTAAAGGAAAACACCACCGACCAATACTATATCAACCTTATTGACGACAGCTACATCCTGCTGACGCCCACGATGATTTACACATATGACTTTGACTATGCGCCGAGCTACAGCATCGCGCTGCCCAACAGCTACGAGCGTAACCCGATCGATATAAGCTTTGCTGCCGAAAAGATATCCGGCGGCACGCTTGACCTCAACATGCCCGAGGCAGGCTCGCCGTGGAACTGGGAGACCATGCAGGCGGACATAACCCCCGGCGCCGAGGAATGGAACGCAGGCAGGTTTACCGTTTCTCAGGCGACATGGTATGATCATTGGGGAATCAGCGCATTTACGACCTTTGAGGGCAACAAAGAGTACTTTGTTGCGTTTACGCTTGTGCCCGAGGACGGCTATTACTTTACATTGCAAAGCGAAATGCAGATACGCGTTACGGGCTATGACAGATCAATATGGGTAAAACCGTTCTATATGAACTCGGACGGCTCGGTTTATTACAGCGCGGGCAGTCTTGAAAAACAGGTTCGTCTGGTCGGCGGAGATCCGCACAGCATAAGCGTCACCAACGGCTTTGCCCTGCTCCCCGATGACGAAACTCACATAACGCAGGCGGTTCCGGGTCAGGAGGTTTACATAAAACCCGACTATTCGCAGGTAGATGACGACATGTATGTTGTTTTGGGAAGCATGGATTTGGTATCCGACGATGTGGAAGCAAAAAGCTCGGAAAGGATCGATACATTATACTTCTACATGCCGAACAACGACGTGAGCGGCACCGTCACCTTTGAAACGGAACAGCAGATGAACACGGTACTGCCGCTGTACGGCGGAGCCGTGACCGTGCCCGACGATCATACGGCAAAATCCGAGAACTCGGGCGTCATCTCGGTGCTGTACCAAAAATCAGCCTCTTATCAATACAACGACGGCGACGACAGCATATGGTATGACGTTGACGGCAACGGAACCTGGGACATTCAGCGTGCAAGCGGAAATGTTTATACCCTGCTGCCCACATGCAGCCTGACCGACAACATAACGCTCACCCTTACGCGTGAGGAATCGATCCGCACCCCCGTAAGAAGCGTTAAGATACAGGTGAATCAGCCCGTTTTGCACAGCATAACCGTTGTGGGCGGCGTAGCCTCAACACAGCGCAAGGACTATTACAACGAGCATGTTATAACCGAGGCGGAGCCGGGCGAGACCGTGTATATTGTGCCGAGAAGCGGCGACGTTGATGACGACGAATACATTCCGCAGTTCAGCCCGGAGGCAACAAGCGACGGCGTTACTATTTGTGATGAGAGCGACATTAGCTTTGTTATGCCCGATAAGGATGTTACGGTCAACTTCACCTACGACATAGTAAGGCAGGAAACAAGCATACTCGACTTCCGCTACACCGACACCGTCACTCTTGTTGATGACGGAACGAATGTGCGCTCCGAGGTATATGGCGTATATATGGTGCTGTATCTTATGTCTGCGGCGCAATACACCGAATACATAGACGAGCTTGACAGGTACTTCAACTTGTATGACATCGACGGCGACGGCAACAACGACATTGAGCATGACCCCGTTGAGAATGTATATTGGCTTCTGCCGGGCAACAGCCTGCCCGCAGGCGGCATTGTGCTGACCCTGTCGCGCGATTTGTCTTGGACGCTGCCCATTCGCACCCTGGTCATTGACACCGCAGGAGGTCAGGCTCCTCCCAGGCGCGGCGACATAAACCGCGACGGACTGATAACCATTGAGGACGTGACTCTTTTGCAGATGCATGTTGCAGAATACACAGGTGAAGACAACAGTCCGATTATTGACGAAACCGACCCGATAAGCTTTAACACAGCGGACGCAAACTGCGACGGCGTTATTGACGTTCGTGACGCGACTGCTATTCAAAGACATATCGCGGAATATGAAGAACTGATGCCATAACGATATAGGCAATACCGCATAATTCAGGTGTGCGGATTGCACAGTATCGAGGTAAGGCTGTCGCCTTGCCGAGATTTTTTGGGCAAGCTGACGGAACAATATTCAAGCAAGCCGTGCGCCTTGAATTGTGCGGTGTTGCCTATATTTCAAAAGCCGCAGGCGTGCTTCCTGCGGCTTTGTGTTTATTATACGGTTTCAATTAACGATTCGTCGGAATCCTCGCCGTGCTTTTTAAGGCTCTGCGCCTTGGCTCTGTCAAAGCTGTCGCCGCAGCAATGATTGCCCTCGGACTTTTTGGCGTTGTTCATCAGCTCGTCCGCCTGGCGAAACATAAGGCGAAGGTCGGTGTAATGCTCGCTGTTGCCGAAAACATAGCCTGCCGAAAATCCGACCTTTGCCATTTGCTTATTGACATGGATTTTGCCAAAGTCCGTGCGGATACGTTCTATTCCCTGCATAAACTCCTCCTGCGAGGTATCTGCGCAAACCACAAGAAACTCATCGCCGCCGAAGCGATAGCAGCATTCGTCGCCGAAGAAATTGCTCAAAACGTCGGAGGCGTGATACAAAACCTCGTCGCCGGCAGCGTGACCGTAGGTGTCGTTTATGCCCTTGAAGCCGTCAAGGTCTAAAAGCATTACATAAAGGTATTTGCCGCCGTATTTTGAAAAGTCACGGCGAAGGGCGTAACGGTTTCACAGACCCGTGAGCTCGTCTCTGACAGAGACCTCCTCAAGGGTGCGGTTGTCGCGCTTAAGCTTTTCGTTCATCTCCTTAAGCAGTTGCCGCGAACGGTTTTGCCTGCGCTTAAGCTGACCTATAAACACCACGTTCAGCACCACGCCTATTATGATGATAACGAGCTTTAAGAGGTTGACATCGTTATAAACAAAAAACGAGTTGTCGGTGGAAAAGAAAAACATTGAGTATATTATCATTTCCAAACCGCACGCTATTCCCGCAGGAAAGCCGAAAAGCGTTGTAAACACCGTCAGTCCGGCTATAAGTATCATGTTGGGATTGGGGATCTTGAAGAAATATACTATTGCAGTCAGCGCGATCATTACGGCGAGAGAAACCGCAACATTGAGCGCAGTCTTTACTCGACCGCTGATTTTTGAATTGTTTTTACCCATAGTGCCACTTCCAATCAATGGATTAGGCCTATATTATAGCACATAAGGGTACAAATGTCACCATTATTTTATCACGTTTTTTATTTTATATTTATACTGTCATCTCGAGCGATTTGCGAAGCAAAATTTTCAAAAGTAATAGCCGAGTTTCTTGACAATTAATCGCAAAAGATTTATATTAAAAAATACGGCAGAATATCATTAATTAAAGAGGCGATATCGTGAAAACAGTTATAATCAGCGGACAAAACCACAAGGGCTCAACCTATCACACGGCAAAAATGCTGGCGGATAAGCTCGGCGGCGAGACTGTCGAGTTCTTTTTGCCGCGCGACTTCGGAGAGTTTTGCGTCGGCTGCACTCAATGCATAGTTGAGGACGAAAAAAAGTGCCCGCATTACAGCAGGTTATCTCCCATTACCGAGGCTATTGACGGCGCTGACGTCATTATTCTGGCGAGCCCCGTTTATGTGTTTCATGCAACGGGCGCGATGAAGGCGTTTTTAGACCACTACGGCTGGCGCTGGATGGCGCATTGCCCCGAGGAAAAGATGTTTAAAAAACAGGGCGTGTGCATTTCCACCGCCGCAGGCGCGGGAATGAAATCGACAAATAAGGATATGTCCGACAGCCTGTTTTACTGGGGTGTTGCAAGAATATACAAGCTTGGCAAGGCGGTAGCGGCAACAAGTTGGGACGGAATCAGCGAAAAGAAAATAGCGGCGATAGAACGCGGCACAAGCACCATAGCCGACAAGATAAAGAAAAGGCACGGCAGGGTGACACCGTCGCTCAAAACCAAGCTGATGTTTGGCGTTATGCGCCTTGCTCAAAAGAACGGCTGGAACAAAAAAGACGTCGATTACTGGAAGGCAAAGGGCTGGACAGAGAAAAAACGCCCTTGGAAATAGCAAATAGCATTTTTTAACGTATTCGATCGAACATAAAACCGGACAGAGATGGGTTTTCCACTCCGCCCGGTTTTTTATGTTTTACTCATGCGTTTTCTATTGAATTGGAATACACGCCTTATCTCCCCTGCTTATAAAGGACTGGGGACAAAAGATTAGCAGCGCAACGTCCGAGTTGCCGTTAACGGCGGTTTGGGCTATTTTTTTGTTCACAGCAAGACTTCTCACCTCGAACGAACCCTTGTTTTCGCCGCTTTCGCTTATTATAGAAACAAAGCTGCCCGTTTTTACGCTGCCCTTGCTTACATAGCCCACAACGGCAATGGCGCGGTCGTCAACAGCCGCCATATTGGTGATGGGCATTACAAAGCTGAACTGGGCGTCCTTGTCGGGCATTGCGGAGCCTGCGGCGCCGCGGTATTTTGAAAGGCTTTCGTTTATGTATGTTATGCACTCGTTTATCTCGCTGCTTTTTGACAGTGAAGCGAATTTTACAACGTCGCCCGACTTGAAAACAAGCACCATGGACGGAACGGCAATGGCGTACTGAGAAAAGAAGCACGACTCGATGTCCTTGAAATAATATGCCTCAAACTCGCCCTTTTCGTTCGCTTTTTTGGCGGTGATCAGCTTTCCAACGGCTCCGAACACGGTGCCCATGCGCATACGCCTTGAAAACTCGAGGCGGTCGGGATACACCCTGAGATGTCCGCTTGCCTTTGAATAGCCTATTTTTTTGTCACCGATATATTTATCCGCCCAAAGGATCTTAACGGCGCCTGCGTTTTGGCTTACAGGCTGCGCCTGAAGAATGTATCCGCAGTACTCGCAAAATTTTGCCGAGGCGTCGTTTTGGCAGCCGCAGCGCGGGCATACCGCCTGCGCGGCATATACCGGGCTGCTCTGAGCAAGAAAGCTGCCGCAGCGCTCGCAGAACTTTGCGTCGTTACTGTTTTGAAAACCACATGTGTTACATAACATACTATCATTCCTTAACATGCGCCACGGGGCGCAAATCAATTATAAAAATACATCCTTGTAATGGGAACGGCTTACAAAAATCTCTTCGCCGTTTGACAAAACCACGCTTTTTTTGCTTTTGTTTATCATTACGACCGCGTCGGCATTAACAAGATAGCTTTGGTGAATCCTGCGGAAAAAGCCCTGCTCCAGCGAACGCTCTATGTCGGAGAGCTTACCGATAAAAAGGTGCTCGCTCTTATTTTTCATGCAGACGCTTATGTAGTTGCGGTCGCTTCTGAAATATGCAATGTCGCGGTAAGGCAGGCGATAAACCACGCCCTTTGTTTCCCTTACGAAAACAAGGTTTTCCTCAGAGCGCAGAACGCACTCGAGGAGGATATCCTCCACCTCCGCGTTTTTAAGAGTTTCGGCATATCTTACGGGACGGCTCGGAAAAAGCGTTTGAAAATAGCCTATCACATCGGGTCTTTCGCTTTTGGGACAGGGTCCGAAGTATGCCAGCAGGCAGTCAGGGTTGCTGTGCGCCAAGGCTCCGCCTATTCGCGCGGCATCGGCAGTATCGCCTGCATAAATGAACGCAAGCTGCTTTTCGGCAGCGGCGGACGCAACCTCGTTTTCATCCGCCTGAACGCGAACCCAGTCGATGGATATTTCGTTGTCCGATTTTACCGCATAGCGGATAAGAGCGTCCTTAAGAAGCTCGGCGTCGCGCTTTTTGGGAGCATATGCAAGAAGCTTTATCTGATTCATGGCGTCATCGCTCCCCGTTCGGAATATATTGAGATGATCTCCGGCTCGGACAAAGCTTCCAGCCGCCTGTTATAGCTGTTTAGCTGTTCCGGTGTCAACCTATCACGGTCGGCACATTCGAGTATAGCGTCGGCTGCGGCAACAGCCTCGCGTACCTCGGCAGGCGACAAACGCGCGGAAACAAAGGCGCTTTTTTGCCGTGAGCCTTCAAACCTCTCAAAGAATGTCAGCCTCAGCCCGGGGTAAGCAAAACTCATGCAGCACCTCGGTTCAACGCGCAGACCGCCGTCTGCAACGGCAGCCGCACAGGCGATAAGCGTAACGGTAAGCCTGCCGCCGTCCGTGCAAAACGCAGGCAGGCAAAAGCATGCGTCCGCGTCAAGCAGACGCATGGTCGGCTCGGTTTTTTTCAGCGTACAAATCAGCTTTTCAAAGGTCACGCCGTCACCCCGCTCTGCCCTGCTTCATCGGAATACACAAAAATCGCCGCGTTGCCGCCCGCCTGCCAGGCTGTTTCAAAGTCCTCGAGGGGATATTGCTTTAGACAGCCGTCCTCACGGCAGGGGTGGTTGACCGTGACAAAGCCGTTGCCTGAATCGCCGTATTCTATTGACAGGGGTTCGACGTAGGCGTCGGCGCCGAAAAAGGCAAAGCCCGTTTCACCCTCGAGCAGCAGACTGCTGACGGGGACGATTGCGCGCGCACCGTTTTCAAGCTCAACGCAAAGCTTTCCCACGGGAATATCGTAACAGCTGACGGTGTCAAGTCCGAAAAGCTCCAAAAGCTCCTCGGTTTCACCCGTGTAAAAGCCGTTTTGTCCCAAATCCTCGTTTTCCATAACGCCGCAAAGCTCGCTCTCGGTGATGTCGCTGCCGGTCAGCTCGTTTATAACAAAACGAACGCAGTTCACCTCCGACATAGAGGCGTCCTCGCAGTACTCCCAGCAGGCGGCGTTTTGCTCTCTGCCCTCGGTAACGGCTTCGGCGCTCTCCCCTGCCCTGTCGTGCACGGGGGTAAGAATCTCGGTATCAATATTATCGCTGCGCTGTATCAGAGTTTCGTCACAGCGCGCGTCGTAGCCTTCGAGGATCTCTCTGAGCCAAGCCTGTTCCTCATCGGAAAGCTCGGCAGCGGCAAGCTCATCGCCAGTATCTTCAATGTCGGGGGCGATGTCTTCAAATGAATCGTCAAAAAAGTCCTTCATGTCCATATCATTCATCACATGGCGCGATCGATGCAGAGCAGACCGCGTTCAACAACCTTATCCCCGCAACGCCATGCGGGGTTGATCACGCGGTAGCGCTGACCCTCAACGGGGCGCTTTCCGCGTTCGTCTATGTAGCATTGAGAGATTGCGGCGTCGGCAGAGGCTATTACGCGCACGGCGTCGCGCTTTATGCCCGCCTCGGCAATAAAGCGAAGCAGGTTTTCGGTGGCTGTCCTGCACCGCGCGTCATCGTTGATGACCTCCTTGGGGAAGCGCTTGGCAAAGGCGTTTTTGAACACAGCGTCGTCCAGCTGCTCTACCCTGCCGTAAAACTCGGCAAACACCTCGCCCGTAAAGTTGTCGGGAATCTTCACCACGCGGTAAAGGCTTTCATACAAGCCCGCAAAGCTTCCGGCGTGCTTTCGTATTCCGATGGCTATGGTTGAAGCCTTGGGTGCAGTCTGCTGCGCCGCAACGGTAACCTGCTGAGGCTTGCCTTGCACGGAAGCCTGCGGCGGCTTGCCTTGCACGGGAGTCTTTTGGGGGCGCAAAAGCCTTGCGCTAAGCTCCCTGTTCTTTTTCTTTTCCTTGCCGAGAAGAACCGTGAGGGTGACGACCCACACAAGTAAGATGAATGTCACCGCGGCAAAAATAATGTTTAACACAAGATAAAGCATATGTTGTTTCCTCTAAATATCGGTTTTCTTCATATGGATCCAGGCTGCCGCATCGTCGCGGTCGCCGAAGATTATGGCGTTGCCCGGGAACAGCGAGGGTATAAGCGCCTTCTGCTCGTTTCTCAGCGCAGCGCTCGCCGCCATGACCTCGGCGTCGTCGGGAGACGCAAGCCTGTGAATGATTTTGTAGTTTGTGTTTTTGATGGCGTCGGGAATGAGGCGCGTGGGATATTGATCTACTATCATCATGCCCTCGCCGTAGCTTCTTATCTCGGAGAGCATGTTGGTGAAAAGATCTGCCACAACCTTTTGCGGATTGTTGCCCGAGGGCCCCTCGGGCTTGAGCAGGACGTTGTGCGCCTCCTCTATGAGCGTAAGGTGAAGCAGCTTGTTTTTCTGCGCCTCTTTGCGGTATTCTTCGTCGTAGGAATACTTTGATTTTCTGTATTCATACAGGGAAAGCAGCAGCACCGACATAATGAGCGCCTTGTCCCTTGTTGCCGATATGCCGCTTATGTTTATTACAACGGGTCGGTCGAACAGCTCTGAAAAGTCCGTAGATCGGCTAACGTTGAGCAGCTTGCCTCTGGTGCCGCGCGTAAGATACTGGAACCGCGTGTCAAGACAGGTGGCAAGGTTTGAGCGCACCTTTTCCTCGTAGTTCTTTTCCTTCATCACGCGCTTGCTCATCATCGAGAGAGCCGACAGCACCGGGTACATTTTTTGCTGCTCCATAAGAGCGCCGCTCGTGAATCTTTCACGGTATGCGGCAGTATATAGCGCATAGACGGTCTCGTCGATAAGCACGGGCAAAACGTCCTCGGACGGCAGGCTGGCGTTTATCAGCGAAATGATGTTTTCGCAACGCGCGGTCATATCCACCGGTGCGCCCGGGATCGCCGCAGGCTCAAAGGGCGAAAGCTTAAGCTGATCGAGCGGCTTGCCCTCGAACTCGCTCATGCCGGGCATGTAAATGCGAAAACGGCTTTTTTCGGGCAGCCTTTCGTTCATTTTGAGCGCCCATCTTACATAGTCGTCCTTTGCGGGCTCTATGATAAGCGCCGGGATATTGTGCTTTAGAATCTCTGTCAGCACGCGCTTGCAGGAGCAGGATTTGCCCGAGCCCGTGGAGCCCACGACCAGTGCATGCCGCACAAGGTCGTTGTGATTGATTTTATATTTTGCGTTTTGCTCAACACCCATGTTTACGATGTTGCCCAGGGTTATGCTATCGCCCTCGACCACGGGCGGATTGTTGGCAAAGCGCACGGCTGTTTTTACAAACCGCAGACCGGGCGCGTCGTTTTTGGGCAGCGAGGTTGCCAGCGCAAGCTCCTTTGTGTTCATGGGAGTGCTGAGATACTGGTAATACTTTCCGAAGATGTGCCACTCGCTGCTCTCGGTTATCCCCTCCGCCTTGGTGTTAAATATGGGAATAAGGTCAAAGTAATCCTTTACTATCTCGAGGGCGCGCGATCTCTTTTTGAGCGAATGAAGCCGTATGGGCTCAACATAAGTGTTTTTGCCCGAATAGATTGAGCGAAGCATACCGTTGACGGTGTTGACGTCCTTCACGTCCTTGCCGAGCACGTAAATGCCAACGTTCCAGTAGCCGAGGTTGCGTCCCTCCTTCATCCTTTCAACGTGGATATCGGTGAGCTGTTCGGCATACTGAGCAAATTTGTCAAGGTAAGAGGTGCTTACCGACAGCGAGGTGCTCTCTGAAATGGACTTGCTTGCGCTTGCCATAAAGCCGCCCGCCGCGCTGAACGCGAGTGAAATGAGCGGACCCACAAACGGGATAGCGCTGGCAAGAGCCTGTCCGCCTGCCGCCTTTACAAGGTTGGTGGCGGCGGTTCCTGCACCGCTCATCACATAACCGGCGGCGCTGCCCAGACCCTTTTGCTTGCCCTCGGTATTGGTTGTGCCCTCGGAGGAGGATCGCTCGACAAAGCTGTGGATCTCGCTGCCGAGGGTGCGCATACGGTTCATTATGTCGGTGGTGTCGGAATCGGATATGGGATCGCCTATAATAAGCAGGTTGTAGTCGCGCTCTGCGCCGCCCTTGCCGCGGATTCCGAACGCGAGCGAATCGAGCGTTTGCAGCACGCCGGGTCTGTCGCCGTCAAAAAATGAAGGCAGACCCGTGACCGCGCCGATTGAACCGCATTGGTCAAGGTTCATCTTAAGGTGCATGCGCTCCATGTTGTCAAGCTTGCGAAGCTCTATGCCGGGCATTGAGCCCGAGGTGGCCTCCTCCACCTGCTCTATGGCGTCGTTTGCGTCAAAGTTTTCGCTTTGAGAGCGAACGCCCAGATAAAGCCCGGTTTTGCCGTCCTTGCGCTGCAGCAGAAAGTAAAAGCGATAACCCCACTCATGCAGAGAGGACAGCACGCCCTGCCAGCGGTCAAAAAGATTGTAGTCGGCAACGTTGTCGGGGCTTACGGGCAGACGGACGATCCTGAGCCACGTAAGATCGAGCATGGGCTTGTTTTCGTCAAGATAAAACTCGTCGCGCGCGCTCATTTCCTCCAGCGAGCCGCGCTCTATTACCCTGTCGAGCAGCTCGTGAAACTGATTGTCGGGCACCGTGAGCGGATTGGGGATCCTGAGATTCTCGCTGTTTATGCCGGTAAATATGTCTTTAAAAGAAACGTCTCTGTTCTGCATGTTGTTATCCTTTCCGCCGGCTGAACAGGCTGAGGTCAAGCTGATTAATCTGCTAAATACTTATTGAAAAAGTCGGGGGCAAATACGCGGTAAAACGGCTTGAGCGACGGCTCGAGCAGCAGTCCGAGCAGCGAACGCAGCTGAGCTTCGGTATTGGGGTCGGGCTCTTCGCCGTTGAGAGCGGCGGTGAGCACAGCCGAATAGGCGCCGTAAAGCTCCTTTTGTTTTTCTCTGTACTCGTTTTTGTTCAGGTTTTTGACGGCTTCGTGACGGAACAGTCCCACGGGCTTGCCGTAGTTTATGCCGGAAAAGCACTTGACCGTTCTGAGGTCGTAAAAGCCCGTGAAGCCGGTGTTTTTTATTGAATAAACAAAAATGTATCTTATGGGAAATACCATTGTTTCGTCGGCAACTCCCGTGATTTTATAGCGCAGGTAGGGCACCGCGAGCTTGAGGTCGTCGCCGCCCAAAATCATGGGATAGCCCTGCGCATATCCGAGAGGGATCCGCGCCTTGTTAACAAAGGGATCGGCGCGCATTTCCCTGTAAAAATCGCTTAAGTTAAATTCAAATTTAGCGCTGTTGTTTTCTGTCATTTTCAGTTCCTCCCGTCTGCGTCAGCGTGCAGTAATCATCAAGTGTGAGCTGTCCTCCCAGGC
The DNA here is from genome assembly GCA_902798365.1 of uncultured Ruminococcus sp. Classification (GTDB taxonomy): domain Bacteria; phylum Bacillota; class Clostridia; order Oscillospirales; family Acutalibacteraceae; genus Ruminococcoides. The sequence goes on along the minus strand of CADBWP010000013.1, from coordinate 63,764 downwards.
GTCCTCAAAGGTAGCCATGGGAACCATCTCGCCCGCTCCGTTGGGAACGCCCGAATCGTTAAGAATAACCATGGGGTTCTCGGGGTCGGTCCTGTCTATTCCTATAACCTCAACCGCGTGGTTGGGACCGTCCTGCGGAATATAAACATCGTCGTTCTCGCCCATCGCGTATTCGTCGGAATCGACGCACACGATGACCTTGTCGCCGTTTGCAAGCGCCTGCTCAAGATCGTCGAGCGAGTTGTTGTAGGTGAGCTCGTTTTCTATGTCGTAGGTGTCGAGAAGCTTGTTCATATCGCTCGGAGAAGCGCCGTTAGCCTCGGAAAACCAACCGTTTTCCTGAGCAAATTCGCAAAGCTCGTCGATGTCGAGCTCGGCGCCGGTAAGCTCCTCTATAACAAACATCTGGGAATATACGGTGCAGCGCTGGGTATCGCCCTGGAACTCCCAATGCTCCATAGCCGTCTCGGGTGAACCTGTGACCGCCTCGGGATCCGCAGTCGCGGGGTCGAACTGCTCAAGCTCGTAGTAGTAGGTGCCGTTGCCCTCGGGATTTACGGGATAATCGTTTGTATTGTTCGTATCGTTAGTGTTCGGAACCTCGGTATTTTCCAGAATCTCGTAAGAGCTGTCGATGAGGTTGCCCTCGGCATCGTACTCCTCGTTAAAGCGCATGTCAAAAGCGCCGTCACCGTCAAGATCGACGTCTGTGGTTACGGAATCATAGAAGCCGTCGCCGTCGGTGTCCAGCTGCGTCTGATAAATGCTTTGATCGCCGAACTGTCCGTCGCCGTCAAGGTCTGATGTTGCAAAAACCTCGGCATATGCTTCGCCCTCGTCGCTTACAACAAAGGTTTCCGCGTAGCCGTCGCCGTCGGTATCAACGGTTTCCTGATCAAAGCCCTCAAACGCCTTTTCATAGCTTTCAAGATCATTGCCGAATTCCTCGTCGTCGTTTTCTTCTTTATTTTCTCCGGGAACATCGTTGTCGTCGGTATTATCTTCGTGATCTGAGGGAAGCTCGCCGTTGTCGTTATCATCCTCGTGATCTGTGGGAAGCTCGCCGTCGCTGAGATCCTCGTGATTTATAAGATTGCCCTCGGCGTCATAGGTATCCTGCGTAATTGATTCAAACTCGCCGTCGCCGTCCTCGTCGGTCATGGTGAGGAGAGTGTCCTCAATGCCGTCGCCGTCGCTGTCCGAGGTTTCCATATACAGGTTTTTGTCGCCGAAATTGCCGTCACCGTCGGCGTCCTGAGTGGCAAATATCTCGGTAAAGCCGTCTCCCTCATTGGTGACGATAAGCAGATCCTCAACGCCGTCGCCGTCGGTATCGAACAGATCGGAATTCATGCCGTCAAAATCCTCAAGATAGCTGTCGGTGCCGCCTTCCGTTTCTTCGTCGCCGGTCTCGGGCATAACGTCGGACGAATCGGCAAAGGCATACGTATCTTCTAAGTTCAGGCTATCCATAGTAACCGATTCGGCGGAAGCATTTGACTGTGAAGCGTCGGAAAAGTCCTGCGTATCAACGGTCTCTACAGCGTCGGTTTCGGTCACGCTGTACGGCATATCGTAAGGCACAGGCTCATACAGAGAAGCCGAATAAGGGTCGGCAGGCATATAGGCTGAAAAATCGGAGTAACCGCTTGTGTAGCCTCCGTTTTGAAGCTCGCTGAGCTCTCTTTCGTAGTCCTTGAGCGACGCGCTCATTGAGGAATGAAGCGACGGGCTGTCTATAAGCTCAAGGTTTTGCTGCATTTCGTTTATCTCATTGTTGAGATAATCCATACGATCCTGACGCAGCCCTTCTTCAAAATCGATTTGGCTTTGCTGCATCTCCGCCCAGAACTGCATTTCCATTTGCTGTTCATACATTTCACGTTGGGCGAGATCCCGGGCAACATCCGCCGGCATTCCGTCCGGCAGAACTTCGTAGCCGTTGTATCCTTCAAAACTCATTGTAAAACCTCCTTGGAATATTTTTGGAATTTATTCTTAACCTCTTTAGCGTAGATGTTATAACGCCTGTTGAAGTATGGCTTTATTATATATCAAATAATTAAATTAAAATGAAACATGGATTTTTTGCAGATAAAAATGGATTTTTGGCAAAAATCAGTACTGAACGCCGCCGCCGAGCAGACGCCTGAGCTCCATTTGAAGCGCTGAAAGGTACTGATAGCACACCTGAACGGCGGAGCGGTTGGTGGGCAGAGTGGTGTAGCCGAGGTTGACCTTGTCGTTGTTCCAGCCCGAAAGCGTGATTGATCGGCCGAGAAAGTCGTCCCAGCCTATGCAGCCTGCGGAAAGCTTTGTTTCATAGTATATTCCGTACATCGAAAGCGCAAAGCCGCAGGGCGACTGGCTGTTTTTTTCGCAGCAAAAGCAGATGTCGTTTTGCTTGTCTTTAAAAAACTGCTTGTATGCAAAGGTGTTGCAGCAGGCGGGATTGCTTTTGAAAACAGAGATATGCCCCATCAGCTCGGGCTCGGACGGGAAACGGAACAGCGAGGTAAAGTCGCATACAAGGTTATAAACATCGCTTTGCCCCTGCTGCACGGTCTGCTCTGTCATAAACTGGGGATTGGGCTTAAGGTTGTAGAGCACCTTTACCCAGTCGTCGCTGACCGTGTTCTTGCGGTTGAGCTTAAAGGACGACATAAGGCGGTTATACACCAGACCGAGGGCGACGGTTGACTGCGGATTTGGCAGCTTGATAAGCCGCTCGGGGTTTTCTCTAATCTTGGCAAGCGCGGGGTGATCGGGGCTGTTCTTCATTTTGCCCGAGATCATGTCACCTGCAAAGTACCACGAGCTGTGGCCGCCTGCGAGAATGACCATGTCAAGACCCGAACGTCTGAAATCGGGATCTGCCTTGCAGGCGTTTTCAAGGCAGCCCAAAAGCAGATAGGAATAGTCCTCGAGCTGCTCGGCAATGAGCTCCTCAAAGCGGCTGCGGTCTATCTCGGGGAATCTTTTGGAGCCCGGCGTAAGATAGGCGCGGATAAAGCCGCAGGACTGCACGGTTTTGTTTTTGTTCAGGTAAAACGAAACGTTGTTTTCCTTCCACAGCTTTATGTTGTTGTCCATCGAGGCAATTGCGCCCGCCATTTGCTTAAGCTCGTCTGGCAGCGCCTCGGTAAGGTATTGCTTTATATATTCGGTGAGCACCGCGTCAATTTCGCGTCCGCCAAAGGTGGGGTCATCCTCGCTGAGCGGCCAGTTTGTCACAACCTCAAGCTTTATTGCGTCGGCGGAAACGACCTGAGAGCCCTTGATGTCGTAATAGTATTTGCACAGCGCAAGGTCGGTGGTGCCGGCGCCCATATCCACAAGCATAAGGTATCCGGGCTTGTCGGCGGAAAAAATGCCCGACGCCGTCATCTTGTCAAAATTGCGGCTTACAACCGTAGAGATAGCGGCGGTTGCCTCGTCCATGCCCCTTACGTTTTCAAAGCCTGCCTCAACGGCAACCTCAACCATAAAACGGGCTGTGTTTTCTTGCCATTTCACGGGATAGGAAACGATCGTCTGAACCTCGTCGTCTTCGTTTCCGAGGTGGCTCACCTGCTGCTGATAATTTTGATACAGATATTCAAACAGCCGCTTTGTCAGCATTTTTGCGTGCTCGCGCAGCTCACGGTCGGGGCTTTCAAGGTTCATCTTAAAGTTTCTGTGAACTATCGAGCCCTCGGTCTCCTCGTTGGCTGTTCTGCCGAAGTCGAGCGAGCCGTCGTCGTTTTCCCTTATCACGGTCACAAGGCTGCCCTTTGACTCGCCGTGATCGAACGACACGGGAATATAGTTGAAGCTGTCGGTGTCGGACGAATCCAGACTGTACCGCTTTATATTCATGTATGTTGAAGAGGTGCCGAAATCTATTCCGATTATCCTCAGCATTCTCTCGTTTTCGGTTTTCATTTTTGCAGCTCCCCTTCCCGCATACGTTTATGCCGCCAAACGGGTATAATCGATCGGAATCGTCAAAACGGCGTTACAAAACACGGTTTTTGACTCAAATTGCAGTATTGACTGATTATTTGTATGATTATAACATATTTTTTTGATTACTGCAATACATATTTACCAAAAATAGCAATTGATCACAAAAAGCAAAACACCCCACAGAACGGCATATGCCGCGCTGTGAAGTGTTTTACGGAATTATATTAGGTTGTAGTAACGCCGTCGTCGTTAAATGGTTATGGGAGCTCCGACGGGATAATCCGTTTCGTACTCCGCAAGGAACATTTGCAGGGAGGTAGCGTCGGAAATATCCACATCGTTGCCGCTCTCGATGTTTGCCGCAAGCAGCCTGACGCCGTCAAGGCTTTCAAACTCGGCAAGATGGCGCTGTATGGTGGTTACATCGCTTATGCTTATTACGCCGTCGCCGTTTGCGTCGCCGAGAGTTATATCGTCGAGCAGCTCGCGTGCAACTCCCTTGCCGCCTGCAAAGTCGTAGGCATAGGAATCATAATAACAACGTATGGTGAGGTTTTCGTAATCGAAGGCGTTTGGCTGAATGAGCACCACGCTGTCGGGAACGGTCACGTATTTCAGCTGGGAACAATTTGTAAATGCGTAGTCGGGAATAGCTATAAGCGAATCGGAAAGAACCACCGACTCAGCTCCCGTGCCGTTAAAGGCGTAGGATTGAAGCATTACTCCGTTTGACGCAAAATCAAGGTTTGTCAGCGAGGAACAGCCGTTGAAGCAGCCGTAGCCAAACTCGGCTATGCTTTCGCTAATCGTAAGCTCGCAAAGCGAGGTGCAGCCCGAAAACATGTTGGTGGGCATGCTTACGATGTCGGAGAGCATGGTCACGGTTTTAAGCGAGGTGCAGCCTGCAAAGGCTCTGTCGCCGAAGCTTTTCACGTTTTCGGGGATATATACCGTTTCAAGAGCCGTGCAGTTCATAAAGGCATACTCTTCAACGGTAGTGTTTGTGTTTGAAAACACGACCTCTGTAATGCTTTCATTGCCCGAAAAAGCGTTTTTGTCAATAACTGTTACCGGATAACCGTAAAAATACTCGGGAAGCACCACTCTTCCCCCGTCGCCGTCATAGCTTACGAGCGTTGCTGTGTGCTTTGATGAATTGACCTCAAAGCCAAAGCCGTTTTCGTGGATGACCAGCGCGGAGGCGCTTGTGCACAGTCCTGCGGCAAGCAAGGACAAAACCAAAGAAAAAGCGATAAGAATTTTTAAAGACTTCATAAGCGTTCCTCTTGACCGGGCTTCCGGGCGGCGTCCCCTTACTGCTGCCGCCCGACAATGGATATACCCGGAGTTCAATAACAATTACAAATCGTCGCCGTCATCTTCCTCAAATATATCGGAAACAACATTTTCCGCAGAGGCACAAAGCGTTGTTGCAATCTTTATCTGTACATAATCAAATTCAGGTGAATCGTAAGATTTCTTCAATAAATTACCTCATTCCCAACTTTTGGCTGTGTTGTCAACCGTTTCGCCGTTGTAATAGATCAGGCAGTTAGTGCTTATGCTCCATTCTCCGTTATACTTTAATGCTCCGCAATACATAAGGCAGGTGTTGCCCTTTGCGTTTGTATTGTTTATGTTGAGAGCGGATGTTTTGTAGGATATTGTAAACTGCGCCCTGTTCTTGTTGGTGAGCAGTACGGTGGAGTCGCCGCTTGCAGCCTCGTTTCCGTTTGAAACAACGGTGTAAATATAGCCCTTTGTCGTAAGCGTCAGCTGAAGTGTATCAACCGCCTCACCCGTTTGTGCGTCAATATCGCCGTCATAGGTAACGTTTGACGAAAACGGCTTGCTGCCGTTTTCCAGGTCATTATCCCTGATATGCGCCTTTAGCTGATCCTTGTACTGATTGAACAGCGCGTTTATCCTTTCGGGGGTGTATATCTCGGGATTGTTTCTGATCTGTTCGCTGAGTGAAATGTTGACGAAAGACAGCTTCTGAACATTCGGATCATAGTCGGGAGCGCCATATACGCTTCCGAATATGTTAAGACGTGTTCTTGATACGCCGGAGGAATCTACATAGGTATCGTTTGAGTTGGCTGATATCGAGATTCCGGGTTCCGAGGTTCCTTCCCTTGAATATACCGCATAAAGCTTTGTGTCAGTAGTGACGCGGTAATAGAAGCTTCTCTCTACGGAAGCTATCTGCGTTCCCTCCTGGTCGTAAGCCCAGTATGCAAAGCTGTAGCCGTCGAAGGAATCCGAGGTATAGTTTGCAGGCTGAACACCCGTGTAGCCCGGCAGACCGTAGTTCTCTATAAAGCCTGCGGCGTCCAGATCCTCTCTGCCCATTTCCACACCGAAGCGCTGGTTATAGTAGAAGTCGGTTTCGTCCAGCCACTTAACATCGTTGTCGGCGGATTCGGCGTCGGCAACATACATGGTATTGCCGCAAACGGTTTTTTCAAGAAGATCATCGGAGCTGTTCGCGCCGTAAATATACACGTCGTACTGCTTGGGATAGTTGTAGCACCAAACGACGATTCTGCTTACCTTGTTGCAGTTGTAGTTTTCGCCGAGAGCGGTTTCGGCAAGCTCATTGTCACCGGCATCGTAGTAGGTTACCCACTTTTCGACTTCTGTCAGCGGACGTCCGAGGTAATCGGTGTGACAGATGACATCATCCGCCTCGTAATCCGTCTCCCTTCCCCCGGTAATATAGCTTCTGCCGCTCATCGCCGAAACAGCCTTGCTTTGTGAAGTCCAAAGGTCGTAGTCGCACATCACGTTGCCTACCGACAATTTGTTTTGGGCAAACTCTACCGCCTTGCTTCCGATAAGACTGCTGAAGTTTATGGACTGCGCCGTCTGAGTTTCGTTGTTCAGCGTGATAAGACTTGACGGTATTCCGTTGACGGGAACGCTGTATGCCGTTTCGGTTGAGCTTATTCCCGCAGCTGTTCCGTCTATCTCGTAACGGTCGTAGTATTTGAACTGTATTTCAAGGGTTTTGGTGTTGACTATCTTTGCGGTCTCGGTCGAGCCTGTTTCATCGTAAGAGATGCTGCTGCTGTAGCCCGCTATGGGAGCCTCCTCCACGGTATAGGTGTAGTAGGTGTCGGGGCTTGAAGTGTAGGCAGGCAGACCGTCGATTACTCTCGTCCACGCCGCGGAATCCCTGCGTCCGTGTTCGTCGGCGCTTAATGTGAACCAGCCGTTTTGGTCGCAGGTGGCGTCGGTGTAAAGCGTAACCTTTTGGGACGAGCCGTCCATTATTGCCACGCCGTTTTCGTCATACCAATGCTGCCACACCTTCACCTTTATTGAGGCGGGTCGCGCACCGAAGCCGTTGTTCTGATCCTGCCATACCTTCTGTATGGTCAGCTTGAGCTTTTCGTCACACGGATCCTTGTTGACGCCCGGCACGGGCACAAGGCTCTGATCGTTCGGCTCTGTGGGAGTGTCGAGCATCAGCACCGCCTTTGCGCTGCTTTCATACACATTGGCAGGAACAGCGCCCGAGCCGCCGGTGTTGGAAGCGAGAACCGCATCCTCCCACTTTTGGAATATAAGATAATACGCCTCGTTTTCTCCCGGCACAATGGGAGCAGCAAGATGAGTTACCGCAAACCTGTTGTAGCCGTTATCCTCAACAGCCTGACCGCCGATTTGCCGGCGGCTGTCTGTGAGAGCGTATTTTAATGTGGATTTTCTGTATGCATAGTAGGTGTTGTTTTCACCCTCTATGGATTGAAGGGTATTGAAGCTATATACAGACTGCAAGGAGGTAAAGCCGCTGAACGGACCCGTCATCTGTGCTGTGCCGCGAACCACGTCGCAGTATTCCATGGTGTTGTTGAGCAGATGACCCTCGTTGTTAAAGCCCACAAAGCCGCCAGCCTTGCCGTTTACGCCGCTGCCGTCGCTGTTGTTGCCTGCGCCGCCGCCATATACGTCATAGCCTGTGCTTATTCCCTTTACATAGCTGTTTTCGATGTGAGTGCGGTTGCCTTTGATGAGGTTTACAACCACCTCGGCGTTTTCGCCGCTCATGTCTATGCCGCCCTCGTTGAAGGGCAGGGCAACGGATGAATCGCCTATGGTAACAAGCGCGGTGCCTGTTTTGCCGTCCTGACTTTTGTCGATAAGCGTCACGCCTATCTTAAGGCCGAGCAGATTAACGTATGCAAGCTGTCCGTCGGTAAGCACGCTCAGGTTTGCAATGCCCAGATTCAGGCTGAGCAGATCGATATTCTCGAGCCTGTCAACAAGCAGTCCCTGCAAAAGGAGGTTGAGGATTTGCTCTACCACCTGCACCAGCGGAGAGTCCGCCTCGACGCTTACAACATAATGCATGTCGGTCTTGCCGACAAATCCGCCTGCGATCTGATCACTATATACCTGCTTAAGGTTTTCCACCCTGCACGTTTTTATTTTGGAAACGTCGGCATAACCCACGAAGCGTGAGTGCTGAATATATCGAATGCGCCTGCCGTAAGACCGATGAGGTTGGCAACCTGGGCATTGTCCGCATCTACCACGCCGGACTTGCCCATATGACCTATGAAACCGCCCGTGTAGTTTTTGCCATATACCGTGTTAAGGTTACTGACCTTGCCGTACTTTACGGTTCCGTTCATCATCGCGCCGCCAAAGCCGCCTGCGCAGCCCGAATAGCGCGTTTCGCTGAGCATACCCTCGTTGGGTGTGTCTATGTTAGTAACGCGGCTGTCGGCGCCGTGGGTGCGAACCACGATTCCCTCGCTAACGCCGTTAACCTCACTATAATACACATAAGAGCGGAAGGCGTCGATGACGCTGATCTCGCCTACGGTTACAAGGCGCTCAAGGATACCCGTCTGTCCCGTGTGGGAAACATCGGCAACACCTGTCACATCGGCAAGTCCGAAGAAGCCGCCTGCGTAATAGATGGCGTCAACGCTGCGCAGACCGTTGATAACGATGTTGCTGTCAGCCTCATCGTCGCGGCTTATCTCGGCAACCCTGATGCCTGCAAAGCTCGCTTCAAGGATTCCCGCAAAGCCGCCCGCGTATCTGGGCGGAGTGGAGCCTGTGCCCTCAACAACAAAACCGAAGTCGCTGTCGTCGGGATCGACCTGAGCATAAACAACGGTTGAAGCCGTTACCTGAAGCACGGATGCCAGCTCGCTTGAGTTATCCACAACAGCGTCAAAAATACCCTGGAGCAGTCCTGTTTTGGCTGTGTGGGTGTCAACCTCTGCCATTGCAGCCGCCGTAACTATGCCTGCGTAGCCGCCTGCGGCGTTGTTGCCGCGGACGAAGCGCAGATTGCCCACGTTGCAGCCCGTGCCTGCGGTATTGCCAACGTTTTTGTCGCCGAAGATCTGCGCACCGTATGCCGAGCCTACATAGCCGCCTGCATAGCCGCATTTGTATGTTATATCGTCGTCGTTGTCATATAGTCCGTCGTTGTTGCTGTCGGCGCTTACGCCGTCGGCAATGACGGTCAAGCCCGTCTGCCAGCCGGTCACAGAGCCGCTGTTGACTGTGGGCACAAATACCTTTACGGCGCTTATGAGCTTGCCGAGGTCGGCAGTGAGGTTAAGCCCGAAAAGGGTGATTCCCGCCTCTCCCAGCTCGGCGATACCGCCTGTTTGCAGGCTTCCGGCATAGCCGCCTGCGCTGCGCATGGCGCGGATAAGCTTCATGTCATGGGATTGACCGTTGGTGATAACGCCCGAACGAACAAGTCCCACATAGCCGCCTGCGTCGCCGCCCTCGCTTGCCGGGAACATTGTTGTGTTACCCACCGTGTCGGTGACGGTGCTTCTGCCTGCCACAACATTGCAGCCGTAGAAGTAGTTTGCCTGCGGGCTTGAAATATCCTGAGTGGCAAGCTCCATGCCGTAGCCGCCGTATTTGCCCACATAGGTTTTCCATGCGTTCCAGGTTGCCGTATCGACATTGCGCAGAGGACCATATACAGCCGTGTTCTTTTCGGTGGGATAAACAACAGACAGCGCGGTAAGCAGGTTGCTCGCCTGAACCAAGCCGCCCAAAAGACCGACGTTGCCCGTGCCTGCGGTGTCGGCAGCCTCCATAAAGCCCGTAAAGCCGCCTGCATATTCATAGCCATACACGGAACGTATGCGCCATGCGGCGCTTGTGTGCCGCTCGCCTGTATATTCGCCCTCACGGTCGTGACCGAAGTTTCTTCCCAGCACGACGCCGTTGTTCTGATCCTGCCAGGTGTTGGTGTTAAGACCCCAGATATGACCGCCCTCGTTGTGACCGCAGTAGCCGCCTGCACAGCCTCTTTGATGACCGCTGTCGGACGCCGCCTGAGCGCGAACCGCGCCGCCGCAGGGCACGCATGAGGTGGTGGAGTTGCGAATGGTAGGAACAAAATCGCTTATCAGCGAAAGCAGAGAGCCGTTGATGCCTGCAAGTGTGGCAATAACGCCTGCATTGCCAAGAAGCCTTGCAGCCTCGCCGGGCTTCATGCTGCCGACGTAGCCGCCTGCCGCCTCCTGACCTATCATATAATAAAAGTTTTTACAATGTGAGTTTTGAATGTGCGCGCCCGAGATCTCGCCTGCAAAGCCGCCTGTTTTGCCGACCTTGCCGCTGCTGTCGGTGCCGTCCGAGATCGCCGAGAAGCCGCCTGCCGCGCCCTCAACGTCGGAGTGCTCGATGGTGGTGACCACCAAACTGAGCGCCGTGGCAACGTTTTCAAAGTCGAGCACGGAAAGAACGCTGAGTCCTCCGCCCACGCTTGCCGCGCTGCCTATGTCGGCATTGCCCACAAAGCCGCCTGCAAAGTGACCGCCCGTTACGGCGTATCTGCTTTGGGTTGAGTCAAAGTAGGACGGAGCCGAGACCGCCTCGAGATCGTCGGGAGGAGTTACCTCCTTGTTATCTATGCTGTGCTTAAGCTTATAAACGTCGCAGTAAGACACCTGTGCGCCGCTCATATAGCCGCCGAAGCCGCCTGCGCTGCCCGAGTTTTCATCGCCTGATCGAACCTCGTTTGCCGTGACATAAAAGCCGTTTGCTTTATGTCACAATCTATGGCGTAGCTTGCACAAAGAGCGCCTGCAAAGCCGCCCAAATTGCTGCCGCCGTTGACCGTTACGTTTGAATCAAATATCCTGCAATTTTGCAGCAGGCTTTGCGACTGGAAGCTTCCGCTGCCTATGAGGTCGAGGTTTTGGTTTATCCTCTCTTTTATGCTGGTCTCGTCGATAATGTCAAGTCCCAAATCGTTGAGGGTTCCCTTTATCTCACCGTCGTGGGCAACGCCTGCAAAGCCGCCGCCGTATTCGTTTGCGATTACGGTATATGTGCTGTTGATTACTTCGGAGCCTGTGATGACCGTGCCGATCTGACAGCCGATAAAGCCGCCGACATAATCGACGTCGGGGTTTTGGGGCGTGCCGTTAAAGTGACCGAGCTGACCGCCGAGGCTGTCAACCGTACAGCTTCTCACCCTGGGCTCATAATAGCCGGTGGGAATAAGCTTGCCGAGCGGCAGAGCGTTGTTGAGCAGAATCGTTACAAGGTCGCCCAGGCCCAGACCGGGAACAACGTTGAGCAGCGACGCCAGCGCGCCTGTGGCTATATTGAGCGCCTGAGAAAGTCCGCTGTACTGCGTTACACCTTCGCTGTAGCCGATGAAGCCGCCTGTGTAATTCTTTACGTTTTCAACCGAAACGGAATCGGTGACAGCACAGTTGAATATATCAACGTCGCCGACAACTCTGCCGGCAAAGCCGCCTGTGGCAAAAATAGTGGGATCCTTTGTGCGCGCGTTAAGCAGAGCGCTGAGAGTATCGTGAAGACTCAGATTAACCTCGCCAAAGGACAGGGCGGCAAGCAAAATATCCACAATTCCGCCCACAAGCCAGCCGGTTGTGCTCGTGATAGCGCTTACAAGCGTAGTTGCCTGTTCCGCCGTGGTTGCGGTGTTGTGCACCTCTACCCCGCTGAGCTCGAGGTTCTCCACATGAACCGTGCCGGCGCTTATGCCGATGTCGGCTGTGTTTATCTCGTTGGTTATCGTGGCAAAAAAGCCTATGCCGATGAACTTGTTAACCTCGATGGGTTGGGTGTTGTTTACATATACGTTTGAAATGACCGGACGGTTTTGCGTTGTGCGGTCGTTCATTGCCGTGGCGTTGTCTATGGCGTCGCCGTTCCACAGCTTTTCGCTGCCTACGCTCTTTATTCCGTACATATTTCCGCTGAACATAAGCGGAGTCCAGGGATCGGAGCTGCCGCCGAGGTCTATGTCGCGGAACACGATGTAGTTTGCATTAGAGGAATATGTTACGCCCGTGTGCCACTTGCCGCCGGTTGCATTTGTGGAAAGGTATTTTTCGTGGGTGATGTGGGAAAGATCCGTATATGCGTAACCCGTCTGCTGATCTACGCCCGAATAATAGTGCCGTTCTGCGTCGTGTATGTTGTGGAAGTCAAAATCGGCATAACCGTTCTGAGTATGATCCAGATCGGCGTCTCCGCCGTAAAGAATAATGTCGTTGTTGTGGCTGTCCTTATCGACAACATAATGATCGTTTATGTGCACTACACGATACACACGGGTATAAACCTCTGTGTTTGTGCCGATAGCGCGAAGCTGTGCGTCGTTGCCTATCAGGATATAGGTGGTTCCGTTTATCTCCTTGAGCACCTGACCGTCAAAGTCACGACCGTCATATGCCGCTGTGCCTGCGGAGCCGTCCGCCTGAGCGCCTGCCGCCTCGGTCTGCTTTTTTGAGGTTGATACGGACACGGGCTTTTCGGGAACCTCAGAGCAAAACTGAGACGAAACGATATAGTTGTGTCCGCTGCCGTAGGTGAGTATAGAGCCGTCGCCTGTGGTAAGGGGCTGACCCATGCCGAAGCTTTTTGCGTCGGCGTCGCCCGACAGCACGGGCTGGGTGTCGGCGTTGTCCATAACCATAGTTGCAAGCTGATAGGGATTGTACAGGCTGAGGGTATCGGTTTCGCTGTCATACAGGGGAGCAAAAGCCTGCCTGTCGCCCGTTATTTTTCCCTTAAAGCCGCTTGGAAGCTGCCATACGGCGCCGCGCGGAAGGGGAATGTCGCGCACTATTTTATACTCGGCGTCGGCGGCATATTCGGCTGTGGAGCCGTCGCCGTATGTCATGCTTTTTCCGCTGCCTATCGCAGACAGCTGGGCGTAGCTGTAAATGAGGATCTTTCCGTCGGCAAATGCTGTCTCCTTGTCGGACTGCGCAGCTTCGGCTGTGTCCTCTGTATCATCTGCGGAATAATCCTTTGCAGATTGAATTACAGAGCCGACCTGCGGCTGAAACGGAAAAGCTTCTCTTATTGTTTGCGACAATACCGGAACAACAGAGTTGACGGCGATTGCCAGCGTGAGCAACAAGGAAAGAAATATAACCCTTTTTTTCATATTATCCCCACCTATAAGCAGAATAGTTGATTAAACAAAAAAGACCGTCACGGCTTATTTTCCAAGGCAAAAGCACCCGAAGTATTGCAAAAAGGTGATTTTTACCAATAAGCCGCGAACGGTCATGTTATTAAAAGTGAATTTATATAAAAGACGCAATTACTCTGTCTGTCTGTCTGTCTGTCTGTCTGTCTGTCTGTCTGTCTGTCTGTCGAGCATATCCTACCTCTTATCCCGTGTCAAGTATCAATCCTTAAGTATATGTTAAAATGCTGTAATAATTTTACTATGCGCGTGACAGGCAAAAAAACACAGTCACACCATAACATAATACTACTTTTTTAATTTTCAAGTCATTTTATCATAATATATAGTGCCAAGTCAACAATATTGTATAAGCTATTTAAAAATTCGTAACAATAAAACATTAATTTCGCTGCGCCTGATTATTTATTGTGTAATTTTCATATACCATTATGTCATTTCGACCTGCGCCGGTGGGCGCCGGTGGGCGCTTTCTCCTCTCCTAACACTATCCTATACTATGCCGACATTTGGGTGTCATAAGCCGATATAAAAAAGAAACCGCCGCATGATGAGCGGCAGTTCCGTTTGATTTTTATTCCTGTACAGACTGCTCCGTGCTTTCGCGGAGCTTCTTTCTTTTTATTACCTTGAGGCGGCTGAACTCCTCCCTGTCCTTTTCGTCGAGGGCGTCGGTTATGAACTTTACGGTCTCCTCAAAGCGGGGTATCATAATGTTTTTAAGCGCGTTTGCCCGTTTTTGCGTCTTTTTTATGGAATCGGCAAGGCGATATACGCTGTTTTCTATCTCGGCAAGCTCCACCGTAAGCTCCTTTACCCTTGTAAAAAGGATATAGACCTTATCGACGGCAGAGTTTGTGGTGCGTGCGCCGTAGTGCAGATAGTTGCAGGTATCGCTTTCTTCCATGGTGAGAATGGGAATCTCAACGCCCATTACGCTGCGCGAGTCGAGCCGCAGACCGTCCTCTATGGGCACCGCGTTTGAGATGTCCTCGCAAAAGCCGTTGGTGATGTTGGCGGTTTGCAGAGCGATGTACGCCTCTTCGTAGGCGCTGTCTATCTTTTGCTGAATGGCGTTGGCGTGGTCGATGAGCGTCATCATCTCGCGTATGAGGATGTTGCGCTTGCGGTCGAGCAGCTCGTAGCCGTTTTTGGCAAGGGCAAGCGACTTTTTGGTGTTCATCAAATTACCCTTGGTGGGTACTGCCTGCACAGCCATGGTTACACCTCACCGCCCTTGTAATATACGTCGAGCACGGCGTCGTCAACGCGGTCAAGCTCTGATCTGGGCAGGGTGGATAACAGCTCCCAGCCAAGGTCAAGGCTTTGCTCTATGCTTCTGTTTTCGGTAAAGCCCTGATTTACAAACCGCGACTCAAACAGCCTGCCGAACTCGATATACTTTTTGTCGATGGGAGAAAGCTCCTCCTCGCCTATTACCGAGGCGAGCGCACGTGCGTCTGTGACCTTTGCATAGGACGCAAAAAGCTGGTTGGCAAGCGGCTGGTGGTCGGCGCGGGTGTAACCCTCGCCTATGCCGTCCTTCATAAGACGCGAAAGCGACGGAAGCACGCTGACGGGCGGGTAAAAGCCCTGTCCCTGCAAGGTCCTGTCAAGCACTATCTGACCCTCGGTGATGTAGCCCGTAAGGTCGGGTATGGGGTGGGTTATGTCGTCGTTGGGCATGGTGAGGATGGGGATTTGAGTTACCGAGCCCGAACGGCCTTTTATCATGCCTGCTCTTTCGTACAGCGATGCGAGGTCGGAGTAAAGATAGCCCGGATAGCCCTTTCTGCCGGGAATCTCGCCCTTTGAGGACGAAAACTCGCGCAGAGCCTCGGCGTAAGATGTCATGTCGGTCATTATGACAAGGATGTGCATATCGAGCTCGAACGCGAGATACTCGGCAACAGTAAGAGCGCAGCGCGGTGTGAGCGTTCTCTCGATGATGGGGTCGTTTGAAAGGTTGAGCAGCATGACCACCCTTGAAAGCACGCCGCTCTCTTCAAAGCTCTTGCGGAAGTACTCGGCGACGTCTTTTTGAACGCCCATTGCGGCAAAAACCACGCCGAAGTTGGTGCTGTCGGCGCCGCTTATTTTTGCCTGGCGCACGATTTGAACCGCAAGGTCGTTGTGGGTCATGCCCGAGCCCGAAAAAATGGGCAGCTTCTGACCTCTGATAAGGGTCATAAGGGTGTCTATGGTTGAAATGCCCGTGTTGATGTAGTTTTTGGGATATACCCTCGACACGGGGTTGATGGGCGTGCCGTTGATGTTGGCTCGCTTTTGAGGAAAGATGTCGCCCAGACCGTCTATGGGTCTGCCTGCGCCGTCGAGCACTCTGCCGATTATTTCGGGAGAAAGCGGCATTTCCATGGGGTGTCCGGTAAGGCGCGTGCGGGTGTTTTTGAGGCTGATGCGCCTTGTGCCCTCAAAGACCTGCACAACGATTTTTTCGCCCTCTATCTGAACCACCCTGCCCTGACGGACAGAGCCGTTTTCGAGCCTGATATCTACGATCTCCTCGTTGGAAACGCCCTTTACGCCGTCCATTACTATCAGCGAACCGTTGATTTCTTTTACGCCTACATAATTGATGATCAAAGCGTTTCCTCCTTACTGCAATAATAATTCGCCGAGCTTTTCGTCGATTTCTTTGATGTAGCCGTCAAACATATCGAGGCGGCTGTTGGGAATGTCGTACTTCATCTTGGTGAGCTTGTCAAACAGCCCGAGATCGATGATTTTTGAAATGGGTATCTCGCGCGCGACGATCTCCTTTGCCTTGGCGTGAAGGTGCAAAATGACCTTCATCATAAGCTTTTGCTTTTCAAGCGGAACATAGGTGTCCTCGGCGTGGAAGGCGTTCTGCTGCAAAAAGCCCACGCGTATGGCTCTTGCGGTTTCGATAACCAGCTTTTGGTCGTCGGGAAGCACGTCGGAGCCGATGAGCTTTACTATCTCCATAAGCGAGCTTTCCTCCTGCAAAAGCGCGCTGATACGGTTTCTGTATTCCACAAAATCATCGCCGAGGTTCTCTCTGAACCACGGGTCAAGGTCGTTGAAATACTCGCTGTAGCTGTTTATCCAGTTGATTGCGGGATAGTGTCTTGCATAGGCAAGAGCCTTGTCGAGCGCCCAGAACACGCGCGTAAAGCGCTTTGTGTTTTGGGTGACGGGCTCTGAAAAGTCGGAGCCCTGCGGCGACACCGCGCCTATGAGCGTTACCGAGCCCTCGCCGCCGCTCAATACGTCGGCGCGTCCGCCTCTTTCGTAAAACTCTGCAAGGCGTGAGGGCAGATATGCGGGAAAGCCCTCCTCGGCGGGCATTTCCTCAAGGCGTCCCGAGATCTCGCGCAGAGCCTCTGCCCAGCGTGAGGTGGAATCAGCCATCATAGCCACGTGATAGCCCATGTCGCGGTAGTATTCGGCAAGGGTTATGCCTGTGTATATGGACGCCTCACGCGCCGCAACGGGCATGTTTGAGGTGTTGGCGATAAGCACCGTTCTGTCGGTCATGGGGCGGTTTGATTTGGGGTCGATAAGCTCGGAAAACTCGTCGAGCACCTGGCTCATCTCGTTGCCGCGTTCGCCGCAGCCTACATAGATGATTATGTCGGCGTCGCACCATTTTGCAAGCTGGTGCTGGTTCATGGTTTTGCCCGTGCCGAAGCCGCCCGGAATAGCCGCCGTGCCGCCCTTTGCTATGGGAAACAGGGTGTCCATAACGCGCTGACCGGTTATAAGCGGTATCGACGGGGTGAGCCTTTCGCTTACGGGTCTGGCGGTTCTTATGGGCCATTGCTGGCACAGGGTGAGCCTGTGGATATTGCCCAGCTCGTCCTCCAGTTCTGCTATCACGTCATGTATCTTGTACTCGCCGTCGGGCATGACCTTTTTTACGGTGCCCGAAAGGTCGGGATGAAGCATAACGCGGTGTTCTATTATGGGTGTTTCGGGCAGGGTGGCATATATCTGACCGCCGCAAAGCCTGTCGCCCTCTTTTACCTTAAGGGTGACCTGCCAGACCTTGTCGGGGTCGAGCGGCGAAACCGACGCGCCTCTGCTGATGAACGCGCCCGACTGCGCCTCTATAGCCTTAAGGGGGCGCTCTATGCCGTCGAAGATGTTGTCTATTATTCCGGGACCCAAAAGCACGTTCATGGGAGCGCCCGTGCCCGTTACGGGGTCGCCGGGCTTAAGTCCCGTGGTTTCCTCATACACCTGAATTGTGGTGAGGGCGGCTGTGATGCCGATGACCTCGCCCACAAGATTCTGCTTTCCGACGTGAACCATTTCCATCATCTCGAAGCTGTCGGTGTTTTTTACGGTTACTACGGGGCCGTTTATTCCGTATATCACATTGTTGTTCATATCAATCATCTCTTTTACAGTACGGACAGCTCGGCGTTTTCAACAAACCACCCGCGCTGCGCTTCAAGCTTGCTGTCAAGGGTCTCGTCGGCTATGATTCCCATGCTTTCGCAATAGCCCCTGACGCCTCCGATTTTTATGGTTTTGTCCGCTTTGACCTGCACGTTGCCGCCGAACTGAGCCTTAACGTCGGGGGCGCGGTCAAGGTCGCGCTCGCTTAAGTATATTATGCAGTCTCTGCCCTCAAATACCTCTGCCACAGTCTTGGCGCTTTCGATCAGCTTTTGTGCGTATTCGTCCGACTTGGCGTAATACACAAGCTTATCCGCCGCAAGCTTGAAAACCTCATCAACCATAGTGGAGCGCTCGATAAACAGCCTGCGCTGACCCTCGCGGGTTTTGGCGGCGAGCTGTGAGGTGTGCCTGTTGCGAGACTCGGTGAGCTTTTCTTTGATAAGGCGCTCGCTGTCCGCCTTTCCCTTGTCCTCAGCCTCTCTCAGCCGCTCGGTCTTTATCTGCTTGACCTCGCCGCGCATGGCGTTCTTTTGCGCCTTGGCATATTTTTTTATCGCCTTAAGAAAGTTATCGGTTTTGTTTTTAGGCATAAGTTACCTTCTTTCCGTGACAATACTTACAGCTTTACGCCTATTGCGTCCTGAACATATCGTGTTATGCTGTCTTTGGTTCGACCGTTGCCGTGACGGTCGGGGATCTCAACAATAAGGGGCTTTTTGCGGTTGAGCTTCAGGTCATAGACGATGTCGCGGCACAGCGAAACCAGCTTTTCGGTCATAAGGATGACAGCCACGTCCTCGCGCTCCATTGCCTGAGTGAGCTCGCGCCGCACCTCTTCCCTTTCGTGCACGACAACACCGGGAATGCCTGCAAAACGCATACCCATTTTTGTGTCAACATTGTCACTAATCAAATAGAATTTCATTGCAAATCACTTAGCCGATCTTGGAAAGAATCATTATGGAAATGAGCATACCGTACAAAGCGATACCTTCGCCCAAAGCAACAAAGATGATTGCCTTACCGAACGCCTTGGGGTCCTCGCTGGTCGCGCCGATAGCAGCAGGTGCAGCGTTTGCAACGGCGATACCGCCGCCTATGCACGAAAGACCCGTTGCCGCTGCCGCGCCGATAAACGCCATGCCGTCGGCTCCGCCCGCACCCGCAGCAGCGGGCTCACCGGCAGCCGCGCTTGCGACAAACGGACATACCATACAAACGGCAAACACAGCCGCAAAGGACGCAAGCTGCATGAGCATGGTTCTCTTTCTGTTTTTGCCGTGCGACACCGCTCTTACGGCGAGAGCCACGGAAATGAGTAAAAATGCAACGGGTAAAGCCATAATAATAAAATCAAAAATAGTCATTATAAAACCTCCGAAAGTTAATCTGTAGATATTTTGACAGGCTCGAACTCTCTGCCCTCGCCCGAATAAAAGCGGCTGAACATCTCGTAGTATTCAAGCCTGAGCACCTGAATTGCGACCAAAAGCGCCTCGAGCACCATGACAAGGGCGTTGCCCAAAACCACGATGACCCAGTACCATACGCCGCCCGCGGTTTCGGCAAGCACAAACACAACAAGCATCATGCCTGCGTGAACAAGCACGAACGCACCCACACGCAAAAAGCTCATGGTGTTGGTAACGTAGCCGAGAAGCACCTCTATGGACTCAAAAATGTTCTCGACTATATATCCGCCCCAGCTTTCGGGCTGCCAGTCGCGCTCGCCGTTAACAAGGTCGCCGAGAGGCTCGGCAAAAAACACAAGCAAAAACGGAATGACCACAAGCCCTATGATGTACGGCACGGTCATTACATGAAGCCCGAGGAAGATCTCGGCGGTAAGCCCGAACACAAGCGAGCCGTAAAAGATTATTCCCGCGATTCCGCTTGTGCCGAACAGCGCGCGTCCGTAGTTTTTTTGCCTGAACGACGTATAAACATTGAGGAACATGGCGGTGATAAGCAAAACCACGCCTATTCCTATTGCTCCAAGTATTACGGCGTTGGTGTTTTTTGACGCCATGACCTCTATGGGCTTTTCGTGAAAGCCGAACAGCCTGAACATGGGGTCGAGCATACGTTCAAAGCCGAACACGCTGCCGAACACGGTGCCGAACACCATTGCCGATATTCCGCAGGGGAACAGTATTTTGCCTATCTTCATCTTTTTGAGCTTCCACATCAGCAACCCGGCAACAGCAAGGCAAAAGCCCTGACCGAGGTCGGCAAACATGATGCCGAAGATAAGCACATAGGTTATGGCGATGAACAGCGTTGGGTCTATCTCGTTGTACCTCGGCACGCCGTACATTTCGGTGTAAAACTCAAAGGGCTTTGCCAGAAAGCAGTTTTTGAGCCTTACGGGCGGTCGCTTGTCCAGCTCGTTTTTGGCGTCGGAAAAGTCAAGCTCCACGCTTCTTATTTTTTTGAGCCTCTTTTTTAGCTGCTTTTTGTTTTCGGTGGGTATCCAACCGACGATAATAAAGCTGTTGTTGTGCTGCAGCGCCTTGCTGCGTATTCCTGCGTACAGGTACAGCTCCTCAAGCTTTGAAAGATAGCGTGTTATTGCGTCGCCGTTTTCTTTGAGATAGCCGTCGAGCCGTGCTTCCGCCTCCCTCAGCTTTGCCTCAAGGACGGGAATCTCTTCCTTATAGCTTTCGATTTTTTCACTCGGGGTCTCGTCCTCGCCGATAAACTCGGTGTGCTCAAAAAACAGACCCTCAAAGATTTTGTCGATCTCCTCCACGCTTTCCTTGGGAGCAAAATACACGCCCCAGCAATGGGTTTTGTCCTCGGTGCAAACGGCAAAATCGACGTATTCGCTGTCCTTGTACGCCTCAAGCTTTTGCAGGCTGTCCTTGGGCAGCCGACCGAAGCGCGCTCTCATATAGCGCATATCCAGAACCTTTTGGATCTGAACGTCAAGCACGGCAAAGTGCTCGACTATGCTGAGGTTGTGCTTTGTCTCTTCAAGCTCCTTCTCTGCCGTCGCCTTTTTGTCTATCAGCGCGTCTATATCGGCGGTGGTCGCGTTTGAAAACGCTTCAAGCTCCTCATACGTCGGGTTGAAATCGCTTACATCCGTGACGGGAAAACGCCGTTTTGTCTGATTGAGCGCGGCCTTAAGATTGGTGAGAGGCTCGGCATAGTTGTTTTTGGATTGCAGACGGGTAAAGTCGCTTAGGTCGTTGTAAAAGTTGCTGACCTCGTCGGGGTGGAACACGCCCGATTCGCCCAGAACGTTTATGACCTCGTCGATGTGTTCGGTAAGACCTATCACGTTAACTGCCTGCATTGATGATACTGCCAAGTAAAATCACCTCTTTGTTGCAGTCATCGAATAAGCAATGACTTGATTATTTTGGGGTCGAGCTGATAGCGTATGCCCTCTATGAGGCTGATGACGTTCATCAGCTCGGTTTCACAGAGGAACACGAACGAGATCATCACGACCGACGGATTGTTTGAAAAATGTATGTTCTTTTTGGCAAGGCGGTACTGCACGCGCGGATGGATGTCGCCTGCGTAGTTGTAGCCTATCTTGCCAATCATTCTGCCGCTGCCCGTGCTTTGCATTATTTGGAACACCTCTGCCGAGGACTTTGCCTCGCACATGCGCTCGATAACGGAGCGGCTGAGACTGCCGTATTCGGAAAGCATGCCTGCCTTGAGCACCTCGGGCGATAGGTTATAATACTTTTTCAATCGCAGGATCCTTGAAAAAATACTGTAATCGTTTATCGTCCTGAACAAGGTCAGCAGCTCCCTTTGCTCGCTGCCTGCTGTTTTTTTCTTTATAAGCGCCAGCACGCGCTTGAACACGCGGGCATACAGCTTGTTTTCTATGTCCGACACGGGAAGCCTGCCCTTTTCGTCGGGCTTATAGATTTTGAGAATGTCGTAATACGGCGTGCCGCTGAGGGCGTTTAAAAAATCGTCGTAGTCGCGCGCATTGGCAAGCATGTTGACGTCTATATCCGTGTGCTTTGACAAAAACGCGGGAAACTGAAAGATAAACTTTTCGGTAGAGTTTGAGTTGAGCAAAATCAAAAAGCGTATTATCTGCTCCGCCTCGGTTTTTTCGATAACATAACGCGAAAAGCCCTCGCTTATGCTTGAGTCGTAGCGGCACAACGAGCCGAACTCATCAAAAAGATTCTGCCTTAACAGCTGCTCGAGGCGGCCGCGGTGCACGTCGCGCTCGTTAACCTCGTAGAGCACCGAGGCATAGTGGGTGTGCGACTTTAGATACACCATCACCTCTGCCACGCTTTGACACGCCAAAATGCTTGTGTAGTCGCGGTCGGTCAGAAACTTGCCGTATTTTGCCCTTGCCTTTGCCAAAACGGCGTAGGATGTTGAGGACACAAAATCACCTCCCGGTCAGCCCGTTACACGGCTGACTATTTCGTCAACCCATCTGTCGCGGTTTTGATCATAGTCGGATCTGAGCTTGATAAGCGCCGACTCCTGCCTTGCGGTGACGTCGCTTAGCTTTCTTGCATACCGCTTGTCAAGATAGGCGTCGTTTTTTTCTATTGCAGCCTGCGCGTCGTCCATGTATTTTTGATAGATAGCTTCTGCCTCCTGCTCTATCTTCTGCCTTTCCTTTTCGGCGGCTCTTTTGTTTGCCTCCTCAAGCGCCTTTGCCTCGCTGTCTGCTTCTATTATTCTTTTTATCATGTCCTGCATGGCTCTCACCTCCGGAATAAAAATCATTTCAGGTACAACACCAAACGGTTCATGTCTTTATACAACAGATAGTATTAAATGGAACCCCGGATATTTTACCACAAATATGTGCAAAAAACAATAACGATAATTATTTTTCGCCGAATTTTTTGCCAAAAAGCACAGCCGACTGATCCTGTCGAATCAATCGGCATTTTTATTTATTCTTTTTTATCTTAACGGCGGTAAGGTCAAAGCTCATATCGACAAGCGCCTTCAGTCTTTCATCATCAACTGTGCCGTCCAGAGCGACGGTTATCCATTTCTCCTTGCTCATGTGATAAGCCGGAAAAAAGCCCTTTTCAAGCCGCAGCGAGCCGATAAGCACCGGGTCGCACTTAAGATTGACAACATCAATGGTTCCGTCGCCGTCCAAGCCGAGCGTCCGCCTCGGGATCACCATGACAAGCGCAAACCATTTGCGGTTGTCGGCGTGGCGATAAACGGCATAGTCGGGGCTGTTGTCCCACGGAAAATCGGGCTCAACGCCGTATGTCTTAAAAATATGCTCCCCAAGCTCTGCCCTGTTCATAATGCCTCCCGCTGTCATTTTCTATATTATATTACAGACGTGCGTTAAATTCAATAAGAATATATTGCTTCTGCCGCTAAAAGATTGCTGTTTTTGCCAAAAAAGTAAAACGGCAACCGTAACGATTGCCGCTTTAACTGTTATATTAGAATCAACCGCCTATATCGCTTATGAATCTCATAAACGCCTCTTGTCCCTTTGGGTCGCGCTTAAACACGCCGGCGTCCTCAAGAACACCGAGGAACACCTTGCCCACCTCAGACTCAAGCGTTTGGCGTATGACCTCAACAGGCTGACCCTTAAGCGCGGGAGCAAAGGCTGCCGCCCATTCGGCGTGCTTTGCTATGGCTTCATTTGAGGAAATATCTCTGCCGTCGGCTATATATTCTTCAAGCAGGCTTAGCTCTTTTTGCAGGCGCGCAGGCAAAACCGCGAGCCCCATCACCTCTATAAGCCCGATGTTTTCTTTCTTGATGTGGTGATAACGGGCGTGAGGATGATACAGCCCAAGCGGATGCTCGGGGGTGGTGAGGTTGTTGCGCAGGCAGAGATCAAGCTCATAATCCTCTCCCCTTCTTCGCGCAATGGGAGTTATTGTGTTGTGCGGAACACCGTCTGTCCGGGCAAAGATCACGGCGCTTTCGTCCGTATAGCCGCGCCATTTTTCAAGGATATGCGAGGCAAGAGCAACAAGCCGCGCGCTGTCGCGGCCTCTTATGCGGATAACGGACAGCGGCCACTTTACTATGCCGCAGACAACGTCCTCGTAACCCTCAACCGTAAAGCTGTTTTCAATCTCCGCTTTTTCCATGGGAAATGTGTAGCGTCCGCCCTGAAAATGATCGTGGCTGAGTATTGAACCGCCCACAATGGGCAGGTCGGCATTGGAGCCGACAAAGTAATGCGGAAACTGCCTGACAAAATCAAACAGCCTTTCAAACGCCTCGCCGCTGATCTTCATAGGCACATGGCGGCTGTTGAAAACTATGCAATGCTCGTTGTAATAAACATAGGGTGAGTACTGGAAAAACCAGTCCTCTCCGTGCAAAGTTACGGGAATCACGCGGTGATTGGCTCTTGCGGGATGACCTATTCTGCCCGCGTAGCCCACGTTATCGGCGCAAAGCTGGCACGCAGGATATGCCGCGGCGGTTGATTTGCCGGCGGCGGCTATATCGCGCGGATCCTTTTCGGGCTTTGAAAGATTGATGGTAATATCAATTTCTCCGTATTCGCTGCTTACCTTCCAGCGGCGGTCGCGTGCAATTCTGTCGCGGCGAATATAATTTGTGTCGCCGCCAAAGCCGTAAAACCAATCCGTTGCCGCCTGAGGAGAATTCTTGTACAGCTCAAAAAAGCGACGGTTCACCTCGCCCGGGCGCGGTGTAAGGCAGTTCATAAGCCTTGTGTCAAAAATATCGCGGCTCTCGGTGGTGTCGGCGCACAGACCCTTTTGCACCGCATGATCCGTAAGCGTTTTCAAAATGTCCGCAAGCGGAGCTTCCATGGGCGGCGACGGCTCAAAGCTGTCCTCGCCCAGCACGTCAAGCAGCCTGTTGCGCGTATAAATGATTTCGCTTTTATCTGTCAAGCCCTTGTCCGGCGCGTATGCCGCAAGGGCTTCTATGGCACTAAATATCATTTTTGCCTCACATTCTCAACTACTGCCGCACCGTCGGCGGCGGTGACAGCATATGCTTCGGGTGTTGTTCCGAAGCGATCCCGATATGCGGTCTTAATTTTTTCGATAAAGCTTTCTTCTCCGCCCCGTTTGAGAAGAGTTACGGTACAGCCGCCGAAGCCTCCGCCCGTCATGCGCGATCCATAAACGCCGTCGATCGACTGAGCCGAGTCCGCCAAAAAATCGAGCTCTGCGCAGGACACC
This sequence comes from uncultured Ruminococcus sp., assembly GCA_902798365.1. Classification (GTDB taxonomy): domain Bacteria; phylum Bacillota; class Clostridia; order Oscillospirales; family Acutalibacteraceae; genus Ruminococcoides. The sequence continues at coordinate 38,801 of CADBWP010000013.1, read as the reverse complement.
TCGTAATCGTCACGAAGCGAGGCGTGCGACAGGTTCATCAGCCTGCCAAACAGGGCGAGGTCTCCGCTTTTCAAAGCGCTTGCAGCGTCTATGGCGCGTTTGTTTTCGTAAATAACGTGCCTTGCCCTTTTGCGGCAGATGGGGTCGGTGATTTTGTTCTTGTTTTCTTCAAATTCATCGGGCGTCAGCTCACAAAGAGTATGCGCACCCAACGCCGACAACGCGGTTTTACATTCTTGCCTGCGCAGATTGTAGGCAGAGGAAGCCAGCGAATGCTTTACGCCGCTGTTAACTATCACCGTCGCGGCGTCGCCTATGGGCGCGTATTCGTATTTGAGCGTGGCGGAATTGAGCAGGACCGCGCAGCCGCGCCTGCCCATTGCGGACGCGAACTGATCCATGATACCGCACTTGACCCCGATAAAACGGTTTTCGGCAAACTGACCGATGGCGGCAATCTCCTGAGGCGTGACAGGAACATCAAACAGCGCCTTTAGAGCCGTGCCGGTCGCCACCTCGAGAGCCGCCGAGGACGACAGTCCGGCGCCGTCGGGCAGATCGCCGCAAAAGTAAAAATCAGCGCCGTCCGCCAACAGGTATCCGAACGCCGCAAAGGCGCGTATAACTCCGACGGGATAGTCTGCCCAGCAGCCTTGCCGTGCTAAGTTAACCGCACGGTATTCCCGTATGCCGTCATCAATGAAATTCTGCGAATAAAACCGAAAAACTCTGTCGCGGCGGGGCGAGGCGGCGCAGGTTATGCCCATATCAACTGCGCAGGGAAACACATGTCCGCCGTTGTAGTCGGTGTGTTCGCCTATCAGATTGACCCTGCCCGGGGCAAAGCAAATCACCTCGGGCGGCCTTTGATATATGCTTAGAAATGCTTCTTTTATATTGTTCATCTCGACTTCCTCTGTTCTGCCTCTATAAAATACAGCCTTGATGAAAAGTCGCTGAATATCCTCACGTTTTCGTTGAAGCCCGTGCCTGCAAAGGCTGGGCTGAGGGCAACGCCCGTGTGCATCAGTATCCCGCCCGTTGCGGTTATGTTTTCGGTTTCTCCGCTCATTTTTACCGCTCTGGCTATAACGTTGTGCACAAGTGAATCCTGCTTTACATGAACAGGCGTCACGGTGTTTATAAGGCTGCCGAACTGTCTGACGTCTATCCTCTCGGCTATGCTGTACAGACGATAGCTGAGGGCGGGGTCAAGCCCTGCGGCATAAAAGCGCTGAGCCTGTGTGTTAGGTCGGGTAAGCTCCTGCATAAGCAGACCGACGGCGCGGGTCTTGTCGCGCGAAACGCATATCCACTCGTGGACATTGCCCAACAGCACACGGTAAAACTGACCGTACTGCAAAACGCTTCTCCATTTCTTGTAAAGAGCGATCTGACGCGCCACCTTTTCTTTTGTAACGGCGTTAAAGTCGCGCACGTCGCACTCATAGCCGAGCACGCCGAACGCCGACACTCCGAAGCGCGTTTCTATGGGCGTTTTTCTGAGGGTCTGATGGTTTGGCGAGGCGCTGACATGCGCGCCTACGCAGGACTGCGGATAGCCGTAGCTGTAACCCTCCTGAATGGCAACTCGGCACAGGGGGTCGGTGTTGTCGCTCGCCCAAATTTGCGGAAAATAGCAGAGTATGCCCAGATCAAAACGGTTTCCGCCCGAGGCGCAGCCCTCGAAAAGAATCTTGGGGAAGCGTTCGGTAAGGGTTTTCATAACGCGGTACAGTCCGCAGATGTAGCGGTGAGCGGTCTCTCCCTGACGTTTTGGCGGCAGATAGGGCGAGAAAACATCCGAGAATATTCGGTTCATGTCCCATTTTACATATGAAATATCAGCCGAGGAAAAGACCTCGGTCATCTTATTTATCAAAAAGTCCTGCACGGCAGGGTTGGCAAGGTCGAGCACGCGCTGGTTTCTGCCCTCGGAATGCAGCTTGCCCTTTATTGCCATTGCCCAATCGGGGTGCCTGCGGTAAAGACTGCTGTCGGTACTGACCATTTCGGGCTCCACCCAGATGCCGAAGCTCATGCCGAGCGCGTTGATTTTATCTGCAAGCGATTTAAGTCCGCCGGGCAGCTTGGTTTTGTTCGGCTCCCAGTCGCCCAGCGCCTTTGTGTCGTTATCCCTTTCGCCAAACCAGCCGTCGTCAAGAACGAACAGCTCGGCACCCAGCTTTTTTCCGGATTTCGCAAGCGAAACAAGGTCGCGCTCGTTGATCTTGAAATAGAACGCCTCCCAGCTGTTCAGCAAAACCGGGCGCGGCTTGCGCTTCCACTCGCCGCGAACTATATGGTCGCGCACAAAGCGGTGCATGTTGACGCTTTGACCCGAAAAGCCCTGCGCCGAAAAGGTCATTACAGCCTCGGGCGCTTCAAAGCTTTCGCCCGGTTCAAGCAAAGCGGAAAAACCGGAGGGCTGGATTCCGCTGATTATCCTTGTTTTGCCGTAGGCGTTCACCTCGGCGGCGGCATAGTGGTTGCCGCTGTATATCAGGTTAAAGCCATATACGCTGCCCGTGTGCTCGGTGGCGGACGGCGAATGAACCATAAAAAACGGGTTTGCGCGATTTGACGAGCAGCCTGCGCGGCTCTCCACCACAAACTTTCCTGCGGTGAGCAAGGCGGTGTTTTTGTTCATCTCTCTCGCCCATGCGCCGTGGAACGAGGTGACGCATACGCCGCTGAACGGGATATCAACCTGAGCGCTCATAAGGCGTTCAAGCACGAACGGCTCCTTGCCCTTGTTGATAAGCCTTGCGCTGCGCGTGATAACGTCGCAGTCGGGATAAACGCGGTAGTGCAGCTCCAGAACAAAATCGCCGTCGCGCACGGTAACACAAAGATGCTCCGTCTTGCCCTTCTCGGCGTAAGATGACGGCAGAGTGGCAAAATCGGAGGGCTCGGCGTCCGCTTGGGAGCCTGAATACAGAAAGTCGGAGCTGCGGCTTCCGTCGGCTCTTACAAGCTCCAAAAACGGCTCGCGCACGTCACCGTGACCCGGAGCGGAAAATTCGAGGCACATGTCCTCAAGCAGCACGGTCGGGTACTCCTTTGAATAAACAATGCTGTTGCCCGCCTCAAACTCGCGCTTTTCGCGGAACACCTCGCAGTCGGCGGCGGAGCCGAGGTTTATTTTGCCGCCGTAATACAGGTGCTCCAAATGCCCCGAGGGCGTAACGGAAAAAGCGTAGGTCGTGTTTTCGGTATCGAGCACAAACGCGGTGCGTTTGCCGCTCAGTTTTCTAATCAATCAAATCACCCGGCTTACTTGTTTTTGTTTTTCTTTTCTATTGTTGACATGACCTTCTTTTCGTTGTACAGGCTGAGGATCAAAGCGCCGAGAGTACAGAAAGCCACGGCGACAAAGCCGACTATGGTCATGCCTAAAACCGATGCGGTGATGTCGTTGCTGTTTGTGTTTTGGGTAGTGCCGATGATCGCCAGCGAGGTGAACACCAGCATTGCAAGCGACTGGCCGAACTTCATGGCAAAGGTGCGCGCGGCAAAGAACATTCCCTCGCGGTTTTCGCCTGTTTCATAGCCGTCTGCCTCGGCAACGTCGGCAACTATCGACTGCGGGATAATGCCGAGCAGCGCCATCGGGAATGCCGCTATGACGCAGATGAGCACGCCATATACTATGCCCGGAACGACGGTGGTACCGATAACGCCGATGAGACCTGCTATAACATAGGCGAGCGCCAGACCAAGGAAGCCCGTGATAACGAGCCTTTTCTTGCCGAATTTTTTAACAAGCTTGGGCACGAACGGATAGAACGCCGCCGAAAGCACAGTCATGCCGCCGAGGAAGATCATTGTAAACGATTCGTCGAGCTTCATTGAAACCTTTACAAAGAACGGCAGACCTGTCTGGAACAGGGTAAGACCCACCCAGTACATGATGTCGGAGCCCACAAAGGTGCGAAAGCTTTTGTTTCTGAAGGTTGCGCCGAGCGACTTGAACATGTTTGAGTTTGACGGCTTTGTTTCAACAAAATCCTTCTCCTTAAGGCAGAAGGTGGGGATCAGCATGCATATACAGGAGATGACTGCCAGTATGATGAAGCAGATGCGGTAGCTCCACGCAAAGCCGAAGCTGTCGCGCAGCATACCTGCAAACGCAAACGGCGTGTAGGCGAGCATTGTACCTGCAAAAAACGTGAGCGAAATAGCGGTTGAGATGTACATACGGTCGTCCTGAGTTTTGCCGAACTCGGAAATGAGGGCGTTGTAGGGCGTGCAGTACATGGTCATAAACAGGTAAAACAGCACGATGAATATGGAGATCCACACCACGTTTACAGAGCTTATCTGCTCGGCAGGCGCGCAGAACAGCAGCACCGTGACCACCGAAAGCGGCACGGCAGCATACTGCATGAAGGGGATCCTTCTGCCGCGCTTGTTTTTGCTTCTGTCGGACAGGGACGCTATGAGAGGATCGGTAACTGCGTCAAACACACGCGACAGGGCTGTGATGAGACCCAGCACGGTAAGAAAGCCGCCGATCACCAGACCGGGCGCTATGTACTGAACGGCGCCGCCGTTTATGTCGTTTTGCGTGGGCAGATAAAAGGTGACGAACCACGCGCTGATTATTCCGCTGAGCGTTGACCAGCCGAGCTGACCCACGGCAAATATCCTCATTTGTCTTTTGGTTAAGCGTTTCATATTTCCTCCCGGGGTTACCCCTTGTTTTTCAGATTCATGGCAAGCTCTACCGCCTTGTAGGCGCCGTCGTAAAGCCCTATGGATTTGTTTATCTTTATTTGAGTGCACATCTGCTCAAACAGCTCCTTTTCGTTAAGGAACATGTCAACCATTTACAGCGTGTGCGGAACGTCGGCACATTCAAGGGTGCCGTCGCCCATCTCGGCGGAGTGTATTGCTCCCCATTTTTCGTGGCCGCCTATGCGCTTTAAAAACAGCTTCGGAACCGGATAAAACGCCAGCTCGCTCGGCTTTGTGAGCAGCACGTCGCAGGAACGCATAAGCAGATTGGTGCAATATACCGCCTCAAAAATGTTCTCGTGCCAAAAGGCGTGTATGCCCTTTACGTCACCGTCGATCGCCGCATTTGCAAACGCCTCGGTGTCGCTCCAATCGTTGAAGTGGGTTTTGCTCATCTTGTCAAGCTCTCTTATTTCGGCGCAAAGCTCCTCCCACACCTTTTTGTAGTCGCCCACGTTGACATAAATCACCGCCTTGTTTCTGCGCACAAACGGTATAAGGTGGCGTATCACCGCCGCAAACAGCTCTCGCTGGGCTCCGGCGCCGCCGATAGTCAGCAAAAAGCGCATTGGCTTGCCGTTTTTCTTGCGAACCAGCCTGCGGTCACAGTCCGCCTCAAGATTTGCCGCAAGCTCGTGGTCTATATAGTGCCCGGTATAAACAAGGCTGTCGGCAGGCATGGGCTTAAGCACGTCGTTCTTCTGCATACCGTTGAGTATGCGGTAGCCTATGTAGGACTGATGGGTCTGAACGGTGTGAACGCTGCCCTCGGCAAGGTGAAGCGCCATAGGCCAGTTGTCGGGTATGGCGTTCACAACATAGCGCATGCCCGCGTGAAGCGCCGCCTGTGCAGGCCACACATGAGTGCCGATGACGGGAATATCCTTGGGCACGTTCTCGAAAACCGTCGCCATCAGCTCGGCGTTCTTTTGGTCGGAGGAATTATAGCTGAGCTGACGGAAGCCTTCGTAATTGAGCGGCTCCCATACCGTTTTGTTGAACAGCCTGCTCTTTTGAGAAATGCGCGAACCGAGCGAATAAAGGTCGTTTTGCGCGCCGATCACCTTTGTGCAGGTGGTGTCGGGAAAGGAGTTGAGATCCATCCAGTACGGGGTGTAGCCCATTGCGTGAGCCGCCGACGCCATTGCGATAGATATGCGGTAATGACCGAAGCCCATGCGGATGTTGCCGACAATAACTCCCATTTCGCTGTCAAACTGTTTACCGCCCGAGCCCTCGCCTACCCTGATGTTATACACGCCCAGGGGCTTGAACAGGCAGGCGTTCTCCGATATTTTTACGCTGTAGTGCGCACCGCTGTCGTCGCCGTACTTTCTTTTGTATTTGCGCTTGGTTTTTTCAGCCTTACGCTGCGCCCTGCCGCTTATTTTGTTGCCGAAAATAACCTTTGATTTGTCGTTCATAGCGAACCCCCTTTTGATGTTCAGAGTTGATTTTTTAAGACTTTATATAATTTGGTCTTAAAAAGTTAATAATTATTATACAATTGTTTATATTTTATCATCTTTTCGGAATTAATGCAATGCCTAAAACGATTTTTTGTTCGGCTGTTGCATTATATCCGGCTTTATGACAATAAACAAAAGCGGCAAAACAAAAACCGCCGACCGCAGCCGACAGTTTATGGTTTTTATTGCGTTTTTTCGGAAACCACACGATACAGGTAATAGTGAGTATAATCCTTCACCTTTTCAAGCTCGATCGTTTCACCCGGCGCCGCATAGTGTTCGTTGTAATATTCGGCAAAAGCGTTCGCTTTGACTTCGGGTAAGCCGTAATCACCGTCATAGGTATAAAAAACAAAGACTATATTGCCGTCGATCGCATCTTTGAACAGGTGGTTTATGCCGAGCTTCTTGAATTTGTTTTGATGAGTTTGGCTTTTGATATCCCATCCGCCGAAGCTTGCCCTGTTTTCGGGCGCGTCATTTTTGATAAAAGGATTGAAGGTGTTGCCGGAACGAAACCTTTCTTCTCCTATAAACTCATTCTCGGGATGTTCTTTTATATACGACACGGTTTCATCCCAATCGGCAGGGTATTCCAAATAAATATACTTCTGATATACGCGCATACCGGTCAAAACCGAGGTTATAAGCACAACGGTGACAAGTATGGGGCTGAGAACCCTTAGCAGAGTATTTAATTTGGTTTTTTGAAGATTGCCGTTTGAGAGCATAAAAATCAACAGCACGATCGCCGGCAGGAAAATGCATAGAGTTGCTCTGAAATGGATCCTCTCAAACTGCAAATACAAATAAAGGACAATGAACACGGCGCTGACAAATATTGATACAAGACTTTGCCTGCCGCTGTAAAAAATCCCGATATACAGAACAAGCGCCAAAAGAGGAAACACAAACAACCAGCATTCGTCGCGGTAATCGAGCGACACAAAGAAAAACAGCCACATAGCTGACAAAACAAACAGCGGAAAAAGCTTGTTAAAGACCTTTTTTGACGCTATTCGCAACACCACCAAGCCCGAAACAAGCACAAGCAGAATCAGTCCGTCGATCATTATAAAACCGCTTTCAAAGTGCCAACTGAACCTGTCGCCGTACCAATTTAACACCTTGTCAAAGGAAAAACGGTTGCCTCTGTCGTAGTCTCCGTGTATCTTTGCGTTATCATCAATAGCTTTGAGCTTATCCACGGTAAAGAAATCAACATCAACCATCCAGTTATGAATCATGTCAATGTCGTTTGCCGAGTTTATCCCTATGCTGTTGTAAAACTCTTGGTTCTGATAATAAAAAGCAGCCTTGTAGTCGTTCACATCCGAGAGAGCCGAACCGTATTCAACGAACTCCTCGTAACCGTCAACCGTGTATTTCAATGCACCGGATGCTTTGTACAAACCGAAAACGCACGCTGATATTAAAATCACCGAAACGGCAGTTTTACCAAACCTTTTAAGCATAAGTCTAAGCGCCTCTTTGGCGTTATTATTCTGCCTGAGGTTTAGGAATACAACAAGAAGCGACGCGCAGGCGGCTGTGCAAAACAGCGCAAACATTGCGGCAAAGGGGTCAAAACGCATTTGTGATGAGAACAGTACCAATACCGATCCGCAGATTATTTGAAGGATACGTATTTTTTTTCTTTCCTCGTAAAGAGTGGAATAAACGACCAAAAGCATACCTGCCAGACAGCCGACGGCGGAGGTATGGGTAAACTGTATGAATATAAGGTAAGATGAAAAGAAAGCCAAATCGAAAAAGGCCGAAAAGAACACCCCTCTTATTCCCCGACACCGTTTGATAAACAACCAGTTAATGATTATAACGGATGTGACTGCTATGATCTGCTGAAAAACAAAGTGGAAATTGATAAAAGAAAAAAGCGACTGCATAGCCGAGGCAAAAAGCATGTAAAAGTATTCTACAAACCTCACCCCAAGCTCTCTGTTTTCTATCAGGCTGTTAATACTGAAATCATCGCCTGCCGTATGTATGCGAAAGCTGTTTATTGCAAACCAGATCAGAAAGAATACTGCGCACAGTATTGCGGAGCTGACAAGGCTGTGGCTGTCTATCCATTTTGAAATGCGGTTTTCGGCTTTTCTTTTCTGCTGCATATTAAAACAGTCCCTTTTTATAATACTGAAATAATTAACCATACTGTCATTCAGGACGGAACCGCACATGGCAGCCAGCATAATTGACAGTATGGTGTTTTTTATGATGTCGTTTCCGCTGTTGACGAGAAGTCTTTAAAACAACAAAACAAGCACATTACAGGCTGTTCAAATAATCCATAAAGCTGTTTTTGTTGTCTAACGCCGAGGTTGTGGGTCTTCCCAAATCCGCTCTTGCGCCCAACGCGCTTTTCACCTCAATAAAGGATAGACCGTTACGCGCTTTTGCAGCTTTCAGTACTTTGTCAAGCCCGTCAAAGGTGCACACTCCTACAGCATTTGGATAACCGCATGCTTTTGCAATTGCAACAAAGTCTGTATTTACCGCTACAGTAGGCATTCCGCCAACCGTTTCATGAGAGCCGTTATTAATTACTATGTGAATGAGGTTATCGGGAGCATTGGCACCTATAACGGCCATAGCTCCCATATGCATAAGCGCCGAGCCGTCACCGTCAACACACCATACATTTTTCTCGGGTTTATTGAGCGCCACTCCCAAAGCGATAGAAGACGTATGCCCCATTGACCCCACTGTCAAAAAGTCATATTTATGACTCTGACCGTTTGCTTCTCTTATTTCAAAAAGCTCCCGGCTTGCTTTACCTGTAGTGGATATTATCGGGTCATCTCCGCTGAACTGCACAATATGCCGAATAATATCCTCACGTCTCATGGTGTTGTCGTTTTGATATATATGTTTTCCTTCACACTTCAGCGCACCTTTGCGGATAATAAAAGCAACCTGCTTTCCGTTTCTCAACGATTCTCTAAATCCGTTCATGGCGTCCCGAACTTCTTCATCGGTCGTGTCGTTTCCGATAACAAAGGCTTTGACACCCATATTTTCCATCAGACTGACGGTTATCTCGCCTTGATATATGTGCTGCGGTTCGTCATGCACTCCCGGTTCGCCGCGCCAGCCGATTATAAAAACCATCGGAATGGCATATACCTTATCGTTAAGCAATGACGCAAGCGGATTAATAATATTCCCCTCGCCGCTGTTTTGCATATAAACAACAGGAACCTTTTTCGTAGCCAAATGATAACCCGCAGCAAGAGAAGCACAGTTTCCCTCGTTTGCAGCAATTATGTGGTGTTTTTTGTTAATACCGTACGTATTCATCAAATAATCGCACAGCGGTTTAAGGAGGCTGTCGGGCACGCCTGTATAAAACGACGCACCGATTATCTCAAGCAGTTTTTCTACCTTCATACGCGATCCTAATCTATCTCATTTATCAATGAAATTATGTCCTTAAAGGGCATCAGCATTTTGTCTGCCTCAAAAGCTCTGTGGTTTTCCAAAATCATTTCCGCTGTCCTCTTCATGGCAGGAAAAGCTGCTCGCATAAGTTGATTTGCATAAATAACAATACTCACTCCATGTTCCGCAAGTTCTTCCTCGGTTACCGTGCTGAAACTTGTCGGGATTGCCACCAACGGAGTAACCTTGTCCTCTGCACGGAACTTATCACAAAATTCAAAAACTTCGTCTGGCGTACTTTTGCAGCTGTGTATCATAATACCGTCTGCTCCCGCCTGAACATACGCCTTTGCTCTTTGCAGCGCGTCATCTATTCCGCGACCGAGTATAAGACTCTCAATACGAGCAATTATCATAAAATCATCCGTAAGCTGTATTCTCTTTCCGGCTGCTATTTTTGCGCAAAAGTTTTCAACCGAGTCCTGGGTCTGTTCAACCTCAGTACCAAATAAAGAGTTTTTCTTCAAGCCCGTCTTGTCCTCGATGATGATAGCTGAAACGCCCATTCTCTCAAGGGTTCTCACCTTATAAACAAAATGCTCTGTTAAACCGCCCGAATCTCCGTCGAGAATAATAGGCTTGGTTGTTACGTCCATAATGTCGTTGATGGTTCTCAGACGGGAAGACATATCTACCAGTTCTATATTAGGTTTTCCGCGGTCGGTACTGTCGCATAGCGACGACACCCACATAGCATCAAATTGGTCAAGCTTACCTTTGTTTTCAACAACGGTTTTTTCTGCTATCAAACCTGTCAGTCCGCTGTGAGCCTCCATTGTTTTTACAATAGGACACAATCCAATAAGCTTGCGCAAGCGAGCTCTTCGGTACTCAGGCATCGACAGTTTCTCTTTAAGCCGTTCATCGGTTTTTCTTGCGTTTTCGGTAAATGTATATGGAACGTCAATTATCTTACCGTCATAATAGCCAAGCAAATCCATTACGCGGTTTCTTATGTATGACTTTGGCTTACGAAGCCAGTCATCGCCGTGCACCACATAGTCCGGTTTCAGCACAGGAATAACATCCTCATACATCATGCTGTTCTGTACGATTACCCTTGAAACTCCGTCAAGCGATTCATACAGCCTAATTCTCTCTTCCAAGCTGAGTGTGGGAAATCGATTGTACCTGATCAGAGCGGCATCGCTTAATGCGCCGATAATCACCTCACCATATTTTTTAGCTTCATAAATAATACGCATATGCCCGTCATGAATAACATCGGTGCAAAAGCAGGTATATACAATACTCATTTTATCATTCCTTATATACAACAGGTACAACTACCCCGATTTTTTTAAGCGCTTCCCGAAACACCTCAAAAAAAGCTTTTATGTCAACCTCGTCAATCGCACCAAGCGCACAAAGGCGGAAGGTGTTCGTCGTGCTGATCTTTCCCGGATAAATGGTAAAACCACGGGCGTAACAATAGTCATGAATCTTTTCAAAGCTCCAGTTGGGATCGTCGGGATAAACAGCAGAAACAACAAGACCCGCTTGCTCGCTGCGTTTGATAACATCTTTAAAGCCCAGCTCGTCAAGACCGTCGTGAATAGCGTTAAAAACACGAGTGTGCCTCGCCCATTTTGCCTCTTCACCTTCTGCCCAATACTCCTTGATTGCCTGAACGGTAGCATAAATAGTCTGCACAGGGGGAGTAAAGTGCATTTCGCCGGTTCGCTCAAAAAACTCGTACTGCATATAGAGATTGCAATAATAGGAGCGCTTTGGATAATCGGCGCTTGCCTTGATTATTTCGGTGTTTCCCACTATAAAGCTAAGTCCTGTAAATGCAGTCAGCCCCTTTTGCGCAGAAGCCATGCAGAAATCAATGTTATCTTTTTCTATATCTATCGGGCGCATGGCATAGGTACTTGTGGTATCTACTGTAAATACCGCATTGTACCTGTGAGCCAGCGCACCGATTTCACGTATCGGATTTAAGATACCGGTTCCCGTCTCGTTATGAGTGGTATGCACAATGGCAATATCGGGATTGCTTTTAAGTACTTGCTCCACCCTTTCCAAGACGGGGCGTTCATCAACAGGAAACTGCAAATCTATGTGCGGCAAACCGTAGTATTCACATATTTCAACCGCACGAGTACTGTAAGCACCGTTGTTTACTACAAGTATCTTTTTATCCTTGGGAAGCAGAGAATTGAGACACACGTCTATATTAATTGTACCCGAACCGCAAAACAACACCGCAGTATATTTTTTTAGATCGCCGTGGACGATTTTTACCAGATCCTCGCGCAAGCCTTTCATCAGGCTGCTGAATTCAACCTCACGAGGACAAATATCCGGAACAATTTGTGCATATTTAACGCTGTCTGTTGTTGTAGATGGACCCGGATTCAATAATACACGACGCTTTATATTGCCCAAAGAATTAATCTCCATTTCTCTGTTCCTTCCTTCTGTAACAAAAATGTCAGTTCATCGGACTAAAAGCCCTGATCACCTATCAAATAATGCAAGATAACGTTAACATCCTCCTGCATATTTGCAAGCTCATCACTTTCGACCGGATAATCGATAATACACAGCTGCTTTCCGTCATAAGTGCCAACCGGAACTCCCTCTTCTCCGCCAAACACAAGCGTAAACAGAGGTGTTTCACCGGAAGAAAACGTTACCTTATTGTCTTTTGTTGAAACAGACACCTTATCCTTCCAGCGCTGAGGATAGTAAAGCGTAGCTAATTCGGTCTTTATCTCATATACCGAATCATCTATTTCCTCAGGCTCGCCGATTTCAAGACCATAGTCAAAATGAAGGTGATTGAGGATTTCGTTAACATCCTCTGCCATTGATGCGTAATCCTCGTATCTGTCTGAATTTTTGTCAAGGTGTTCAGAAACTATTCGAAGCGTAACATTACCGTCATCTCGCTTTAGGGTTCCAATATAATCTCCTTGTGTACCGTTGAAAACTAACGAAAACAGAGGCACGTTGTTTGAAGAAAAAGAAACCGTATAGGGATCACCGTCGTTAATCTTAACGTTAACGTCTTTTTCCCATTTTTTAGGGTATTTTAAAACCGCGTATTTTGTTTCGATTTCAAATGTCTCGACCTCAGATTCAGTCATTTCGGGAACTGCGGGAGCTGCTGTACTATCCGCTTCACCCGATGCAGCTTCATCCTTTGTTGCAGCGCTCTGCTTTACATCGGAGCTACCGGAGGAATCATTTCCACCGCCGCATGCCGACAGGCAAAACGCCATTGCAATAACCAGAAAAAATGCTATCCTTCTTTTCATATTCAGCCTTCCTTTTTTTGTTTATTCACTACACCTTAATGGTATAGTTATCTTATAATCTTTCCGTCTGCCGCAAAGGTGTATTTTCCGGCAGGGAAGTTTTTCCGGCAGGGAAGTATCCGTTTGTCATATCAGCGTTAAGGTATAGTGAGCCATTGGCATAAACCTGACCGCGCTGGCCAATGTAGTAATAGCTGCCATCAAGCTTGATTACGCCCGCGTTCTTTTGCAGCACGCCGTCTATGTAATAGAAACCGTCAACTATACCCTGTTTAAGCACGATCTTTCCGTCTGCCGCAAAGGTATATCTTCCGGCAGGAAAATAACCGTTGGTCATTTCTGCCTTAAGGTAGAGTGAACCATTTGCATAAACCTGACCGCGCTGACCTATGTAATAATAGCTGCCGTCAAGCTTGATAACGCCGGCTCCCTTTTTTATGGTTCCGTCAACATAGTAGAAGCCGTCGATAATACCTTGCTTCAGTATGATCCTTCCGTCCTCGGCAAAGGTGTATTTTCCCGCAGGTAAAAGATCGTTGGTCTTATCCTGCGTTATCGTCAGAGTACCGTTTGCATAAACCTGACCGCGCTGACCTATGTAGTAATAACTTCCGTCAAGCTTTATTATACCCGCATTCTTTGCAAGTAAGCCTTCGGAATAATAGTAACCGTTAAAAATACCGGTAAACTTGTCTTTGAGCTGGCCGTCGTCGCCAAAATCATAGTAATAGCTTCCGCTTCCGTCAGGGGCTTCAACGTTTTGAATACCGGAAAGGCGGAGATGGTTTTTGAAATAGCTGTTTTCAAACCAGCCGTCTGGGATTAATTCGCCATTATGATATGTCTTAGCACAAACCGTACATGTTTCTGTGCCGTCGGGATCTGCAGCAAGGATATGATCTTCCCACTTAGCGTACAAATTCACGTTTCCGCTTACGGTAAGGGTATCACCGGCGCGATACTGAGTGCCTGTGCCGTCGGGATTTGCTGTCCAATAGAGGAAATGCTCTTGGTCGGTTTCCGAAACGGGGTCACACACGACCGTTGCCTGTTCTCCCTGCATGTACATATTTGTGTCAAATACAAGAGTAGTTCCCTCGTCGCCGATGTCGTATTTTACAAAGAATGTGCCCTCGTCATATGCCTGTGACAGATATTCATAACGCGACGCGGCAAACGAACGCATCGTAGCAACGCGGCTTTGATAGGATGAGAGAATGGATTCGGTGTTTGTTGTTCCGTAGCTGTTCCAGCGGATGGCGTTCATTATCGCCTGCGAGGATACTATATTCGACGCATCGGTAATACCTGTTTCATAATCCGGATAGAGCTGCTTAAAGCTGTTGTTCCAAATACGCTGAACAGTCTGCTGGAATTCATCGTGCGTGAACAGCTGTGCCAGAAACGCCTTGTGCGATTCATCGTAATTGTCTATGAAGCAATGCTGAATGTACAAGCTTTGAGGATCTCCCAAAGGCGCTGTGCGGTTAATAAGAGTATTTAAACGGCTGTTTGTGGAGAAGGCAAGATCAAAATCCCAAGCCGGACCTGCCGTAAGCTTTCCGTCAACATCCTTGTACAGGAAAAAGCTGGAACTGCAGCCGTCAAAGTTTTCTCCGAACTCCTCGGTAATATACATAGCGGCAATTGAATCCAAATCAATATAATCAGAAAAATGCTTACCAAGTGAGTTGTAACCGGTGTAAGAATACAGCGCATCCTCAAACTCCTGATAATAAGCGCGCATGTATTCGACCTGAGCCTTAGACGCTGCTTCGGGAGATTTCATTACTATTGCCTGACCTCTGTTTGAAATAAAACCGGAATCCTCGTTTACGTAGCGATACACCTTTTCAAGCTCCAGCAAATAACCGCCGGAAATATCCTCGGGATTATTGGGGATCTTTACATATTGGTATGTACCCTTTTGAGTTGTGCGCTGATCGCCGCCCAAAGCGTACCGATCCAATTCCTTTTCATTAACAGCCTCGGTCAGCTTCTCCAAATCGGTTATATCGACGCGGTTTTCGCCGATCTCAACCTTTTCCGTGATGGAATAAGCGCCCATATAGTTGCCGTTTACGTAAAGTCCCACGGGAATAACGTCGGAGGTCGTTTCAACTCCCAGCGACTTTGCGAGGCTGTAGGACATTTGGTTGTGCAGCAGGGTGGCGTCGGATGAATTTGCCAGCAGGCACCACTTCTTCGCCTTGCCCATGCCGAACAGATCGGCCTTTTTGCCGAGCTTTATGTTGTACGGCTTTTTTGCCGCGCCCCAGGTGGAGTTGCCTCTGCCCTTAATGTAGTCAAGCGCACCGTCGTACATGCTTTCGCCGTTTTCGTCAATGACCCTTACGGTGCCGGGCTCCTTGTATTCCTTGTCGGCGTGAACCGCATCAAGCGAGCCCGATTCGGTGTTTATGAAAACCGAACCCGTAGCGCCGCCGTCGAGTACGACCACCTGATAACTATTGCCGCCGCAGGTAAGCACGGCGCTTCCGCCTGCAAAGACATCTGTGATTTCACCGCTGACAAGCTCGGTTTCTCCGCAATATACGGCGTCGGACGCCGAGAAGCTTACGGTAAGACTGCTCTTGTCATACGACGAGGGAAGCAGAAGGTAGTATTTTCCGTCCTTTGAGGACTTAAACCAGTTGATGAAGTGATCCATCCCCTCGCCCGTCTGAGCCGTGTCGGCAACCTGCAAAACACCGATACCGTTATCGGCGGCGGATGCAGGTAAAACAAACACCGTTAAACACAAAACAAGCGCTAATAGCACGGATAGCATTGCTTTTTTCATAAAAATACCTACTTTCTTAAATTTTTTATTATTCAGGCTTACAGCTGTAACAGCTCAGCCATGGTTTTTCCGTTAACATTCACCTGCGATGGCTCAAAACCGCCGGCGGGCGTAAAGGTTAACTCGCTGAACACCGCCTTGCCGTCTATCTCAAAAAAATCAACTCTGACAAACGGGAAGTCCTTCGATAACACCCTCGATGCATTTATCATTTTCTTTAGTGCGCACGGTGCGGAGGGCATATTTTCTGCCGCAAAATCTCTGAATTTCTTTTTTTTATTGTGTTCTATTCCCAAATAATTCCAATCCACGTCGAAAAAACCGACGTTCATTTCACCGGTAAATCTGCCGTCCATAAAAAGAATTGCAGTTGGATTGCCGTTAAAGCAATATATCTTGTAGTCGGCAGGTACTGTACCGTCTGCACTGGAAAGGTACTTTTCAACAAGAAGCTTTTTAGGGACATTTTTGTACTGAATTTCTGCATAACCAAGCCAGTAATTATTCTTAAGCCATTTTTTTGCTCGCTCATAAACTTTAGTCTTATCGGCGCTGCTTTTATCCTTACATATGTAATTACATCCGCAACCGACGTTTAGCTTTAATGCAAACTGATTCGGCAGTTCATCCCATGGAATATCTTCGGGACTCTCATATACTCCGTAAAGCTCGTTAAGCAATTCTTCAAGGCCTTTTTCTTTAATAAAACCGCGAACAGCATATTTATCGGCACATTGTTTTACCAATGGATTATGATTATAATTGTTCAGCTTAAGGGTCAAAAGCTTTTCCTCAAAGGTCTGAGGATTTGACATGTTAAAGCGCTTTCTTTTTTTTGAATAATACAAAACCCGAGTATTCAGTTTTGGGGAAATAATTGTCATTAAACAGCGGAGGAGCTTATCTGTTTTTTTTCTAATGCTCATTTTTTCCTCTTTTTTTGCGTCGTATTCTATTTATTGCCGAAAGCAGCATTTGCTTTTCGGACTGATTAAAGCCGTATAATACAAGCAGAGTAAAATACATGCCGCAGAACACCAGCGCCTTTACCGCCAGCACCAGCCAGTTGCCGTCAATTCTCCACAGCATAAGCGGAAGATTGAGCGCAGCGGCTGCAATTACGCAAAGCCAGCTGCGGCTGAGCATCTCCTTGAACATTCGGGGAACGCTCAGCTTGATCTTTCGCTGATAATAGATGTTCATTATTACAATGTGACCGATAATATACGATATGCCGGTAGCGGCGGGCGCACCCACGGGTCCCAGCACAGGGATAAGCGCCACGGTAAGCCCGATGTTTACTGCCGTAAGCAAAACAAGCACGACCGAGCGGAACATTCTCTTGTCAAGTGCATTGAGCACCGAAAGGCAGGTGTTTTGCATGAGCGGTACGGCGTTGGGTATAAGGATAATAAGCACATAACCCCAAGCGTTGAGCATGTTTTTGTTTGTCCAGCAGATGATAAAGTCCTGTCCGAACAAAAAGAAGCCCGCTATAAACCCGCCCATCAGCATAAACTGTATTCTGCCTGGCTTTATGATGAAGGAGGTAAGGCCCTCGCCGTCGCTTCCCCTTGCCACAAGCTTTACCGCGTCGGGCTGAAACACCGACGAAACAGCCGTGGGCAGGGTGTTGAACATTGTGATGACGGTCGCGGCAACGGCATATACTGCAACATCTGTCTTGGTAGTCATTATGCCCAGAATGGTTTTATCCACCGAACTGTTGACGTGCCCCACGATAGCCTGCAGCAGCATTGCCATCATCAGCAAAAATGCAGGCTTTAGCATCGACATTTCCCAACCATGAAACCTTATCTTGAATTTTATAGCCGTCAGAGCGTACAGCAACGAGATAAGGGTGTGCAGAGCGATGACAATTACGTTGGAATATACGATACCCATAAGCCCGAAGCCAAACGTCACCAGCGAAAACACAAGGACGGTATTGACGATAATCTGGCAGATGGACAGCGTTTTTTCAAACGCGTACTGTTCATAGGCAAATGAAATGCCCTGGAAGAAATGCCCGATAACCGTAAACACCAGCTGAATGATGATAACGTTAAACATCCTGTGCGACAGCTCGTATTCCTCCGGAGTCAGGTTAGCGTAGATGTTTTCAAGGTTCAGGTTAACGACTACGCCTATCGCCGTTACGCACGCCGCCACGGCAAGCACTATCAGCCCGAAATGAAAGGCGAAGTTTTCAGCCTTTTTGTGATCGTTTTTGGTGTTGAACTCCGTGATATAGCGTATCATCACCGTGCTTATGCCCAGGTCGAGTATCATGATATACTGGGCAACGGCGTTGATCATCTGATAAAGCCCGTATTTTTCGGCTCCGAGTGTTCTCAAATAAAAGCTTGTAAGCAGCATGGTGCTTAACGCCTGAACAACAATGCTTACATAGGTCAGCGAAACCGCAACTTTTTTTGAGGTAGTAAACAATCTCATTTTATGTGCATTACACTCACAATCATTTTGATTTTTTCTTTTTTATTTCGTGCTTAAGCGAATCCAGCAAAGACGACTTGGCATAACGTTCAACAACTCCGCCGTACTGCTGTTCGCGGAAGGTTTTCCAAAAAACCTCGGGGTCTGATTTGCTTGAGGCTGGCTTTTCCGAGATCCTGTACAAGACCTTGTCGAGAGGAAGCTCGTCTAAGCTTCCGGCTGCGGATAATGTTTCTGCAAAACACCGACCCTGAGCGGTATTGACAAACAGCAAAGAATAACCTTCTGCATCCTGCCTGCCCATTACCTTTTCGATACCCCAAAAATCCGCTATCGTAATATCGGAAAAGCGGTGACGGCTGCGGTATTTGCAGTTGCGACAGGATTCGCGCAGAGATACTCCGCTCTGGAAAAAGCGGCTGTAGCTTTGCACGGCGCGGCTGTCCTTGTAGCTGCCGTCGGAAAAGACAATCTCCTCTATGCCGTGATTCCAGCCGTAACGCTTTCCGCGGAAGGAATACCCCGCCGCCTTCTTTTTGTATTTTTCTTCAAGATATGCAATATGCGCCGAAAACAGGCTTTGATTCGGTACGCCGTGACACAGAAAATCGCAGAGCAGCAGGTTGTCATACTGCCGTCCCAAATAAACGGTGAGCTCCGCTGTCTGACAGGGCGTTCCCGTAAACATGACCTGCCTTCCGCCCGACAAAAGACGCTTGACTTCTTCAAAAACGTCCGTTGTGTCGCTTTGAACATATTTTGACAGGCGCATGGCGTCTCTGCCTTCTTTATCCTCGGCAAAGACGTGTTTTACGGTAAAGCCGTCCATAACGGCGCCGCAAACCACTCCGCCCGAGCTGAGCACCGCGTCGGACAAGGCGGTAAACGCTCCTCCCGAGGTGCTGTTTTTCAAAGCCTCTTTGTCGGCTAACTGAAAAGCATATGCACCCAGAACATTTTGCACGGTCTGCTTTTCGCGGTCAAAGGCGCAAATCTTATCGCAGGCTCCGCAGGAAATGCATTTTTCGGTATCGACAAACGGAACCGAAAAGCCGTTTTTATCAACAGAAGGGCGTATCGCGTCAACAGGGCAAGCCGAAACGCATGCCATGCAGCCGCAGCAGTTTTTTAAATCTGAAGTATTTATCATGCTGTTATCCTCTCGGACAAAACGTTGCCGGTCGTGTCCAAATCTCTTATAAGGGCATGGTGTGGCATGTGCTTTTTTCTGAAATCGACCATCATATACCCGACGCACAGCATTCCCGATGTGATATATGTCGAGTCGATAACGTAGAAGGAAAAGAACGCGATTATAATCGAAAAGATGATCGTCATCAAAAACTGCGGTGCGTTTGCCTCCAAATTCACGGGATACCGCTCCGTTTCCGTTGCCAAACACCCATTGAACTGCATTGTTTTCCCGAAATGCCGTAATTATACGATCCCACCGTTCAGCACGGCCTGCGGTATCCTGTTCTTCAATGGCACGCATCATTCTCGATAACAGCTTGTTGTTGAAGTTACTGTCAAGGTAATTAAAGACGATTATAAACAGCAGGATAATGACCGCTAACTTTAGCAAATCGGTCAGCTGATAAAGAACGTTTTCGGAAACAAAAATGTTCAACAAATAGTAACCGATTATCATCAGCGCAAACGCGAATATACCCGCGCGCTTTCCGCTTACAAGAACCGCGATTCCGCAAACGGACATTGGGATAATCTTGAACCGCTTTGTCCAAATGAGCATCATCGGCAGCAGACCGAGCACGTAATAGACGTCGGCAACCGCGCCCGTTTTTGTGCTGTAGCCGCCGTTGCGAAGCATCGGAATAATGTACATTGCCGCGCAAATATAAAAAGTGACCGTCAGAATAAAGTTTGAAGAAATATCGTTGTAAAAGCCATCTACACAGGCGATAATCAAAATGCAAAAGGCGTAAGGGATAAGCAAATATCGGAATACCTCGCTCTGATTCATATGCAGATAGATCATTCCGTTTATCAGAGAAAGCGCCGAATAAATGCAAATAGACATCACTATGCTGCAGTTGATGAATCTTACGATATAAATGGCAAATAGAGCGAATCCAAGCGCTACGAAAAACAGCTGGATATAGTTCCATATTCCGCCCTGAACGCTGCTGCCCGAAAAAGCACGCCGCATTTTTAATATGTAAAAAACCGCAAAAACAAGCATCAACAGGGATTGAAGCTTGATGGTTATGCGTCCGATTTGAAAAGAATATTTCATAAATTAATCATTCCGTCAGTGCGTTTTTAAGAAAGCCGAGCGACCTTTCCCTTTCTGCCGTTATGCGGGTCTGCACGGCATTCACATCAAATTCACCGGGAGCGGGAACTGTGTCTTCCTCTCCTATACAAAAGCGGTCTGCGCCCAGCAGCCGCGCAAGGTCAAGCACTCTGCCGGAGCCCGACTTTCGTACAGCCGCATATGTGGGCTTTTTAAAAAGGTACCCAAGGGCAGATCCGTGGAACGAGCCGCTTACCACCGCCGAGGAGTTTTGATACAAGCCTATAAACTCTTCGGGCGAAACGTCATAAAACGCTTCATCCGTTTTTATATGCTTTAGGGAACCGGGCAAAACAGCCACAGTCTTGTAACCCGTCATTTTTTTAACTTCGTCGGCCGTTCTTTGCATTTCGCTGCTGCTTTGCACCTGATAGCAAAGAATATACGGCTCCTTAACTCGCGGCTCCCGTGCGATCTTTGACCAAGCCTGCGTGCTCGGCAGAAAAACGGGATCGAGAACCCGAACCGCTTTTTTGCCGGTTATTTCGGATATGTATTCCCTCGCGGATTCCTCCCTGAGCAAAACCGCGCCGAACGGCTTTAGCCATTTGCGCACCTGCTCCTTTTGTTCGTCTGTATAGTTTAGTTTTTCTATGCTCGCCGCATAGCTTATGCGCCTTGCGGACGCGGAGCCGAAATCAAGGAACCGCGCAGGAATAAACTCTTTGTTGCCCGAAAAGCGCCACACCTGATCGCTGCCCGTTATAAGAACGTCGGCATCAATTTCTGCGGCGCGCAGTTCGTCCATTGTTTTGAATTCGGGCGAAAGGATCAGCCTTTCGCGGTGAAAGGTGCGAAAGCTTTCGTCCCGTTTTTTGATAGCTTCTTTATGAATAAGCTTGTTCCAGTTGCAATATGCCGTTACCGCCGCCGACTTGGGACGGCGAAGATCGAGCCTGTCGTAATATCGGTCGCTGTAGGGATACTCAAAAACAGTATTCTCTATGCCCAATCCGATAATTGTCTGCTGCAGGGCGTATGTCTGGAGCAAAGCGCCGTAATTGTTGCTGTGATGAAATGTAACCGTAAATGTTTTCATGCTTGATCTTCCACACTTCTTTTTGCAATACTGTCATAGGAAAACGTCTTTATTCCGTTGAGTTCAGCGGCTTTTTTCATTTCAGCATATATTTTTTCGTCGCCGAGAATTCTAAGAAGAACATCATAAATCTCTTCCTCTGAATCCTTGTATAAAAACAAAGCGTTTCCGCCCACATCAACGTGGGTGGTACCGTCCCAGTATTTGCATATCATGGGGACGCCTATGCCCGCGACCTGCTCCCACAGCACGGAATGCCTGCCGGGGAACACGGCAAGATCTGCCGCCGCAAAGTAGGCGTAGGTCTCGTCTGAGGTTATCCAGCCTATGTATTGTACCTTGTCGCTCAGGCACGCCTCTACCCTGTCCTTAAGCTCGGGCACTACCGAGCCGAAAACCAACAGCTTTACACGCGGATCGTCAATGCGGTTGACGGCATTCATAAGAAGGACTGTCTGCTGCTTTGCCCTGTCTATCTTGCCGCCGGTCATTATGAGGAAATCGCCGTCGCCTATGCCGTATTTTTGGCGTATTTCACGCCTTACGTCCGGATTCAGCGCCTCTTTCACCTTGTCGTCGTCCGCTCCCATAACAAGCAGTTCTATCTTGTTTTCGGGCAGCTTATAAATATCTCTTAAAAAATCGACGCGCGCAGGCAAAACGCCGTACCACTTTTTTACATACGGATCGATCCTGTGCGCACAGCGCTTCCAAACAACACCGTGAAGCAGCTCCTTGGATGTAAAGCTTTTGGCGCTGTTGGAAAAATCCGCGTGATTATCGACATACACCGTAACACCCGGGTGTTTTTTTATATATCCTATGACCTTGTCTATATCCAGAAACTGGCAGCCGTGTATGAACAAAACATCGGGCGAGGCTTTTTCGAGCGCCTCACGGGTTCCCTCAAAGCGCTTCATTTTGCGGTAAAGCTTAAGCGGCTTTTTGTAGTCGAGCCTTATCACCGGAATATCGTATTCATTGCGGTAAGCCGAAGCCTTTGGCATAAAGGCGGTCTTTCCGTTTTTGTCAAAGGTTTGCAGCGAGGCGATAACCGTTACCTCGTGCCCCTGCTGCTTATGAAATTTGGGCAGCATGTTCTCCTGATATGAAAAGCCGTCCGGAAAAAAGCAGCCCAAGCACAAATGTGTTATTTTCATTAATGATTATCCTTGTCTTTTATGTATCGCAAAAAGGCTTCCGCGTCGTTAAAGTACGCCGCCGCCTTGCGCAGCTCTTCGTCGGAATACTCCCACCACTTCGATTCAAGCAGCCTTTGCGCCGTTTCTTTGTCAAAGCGGTCGCGTATCTTTCTTGCGGGGTTCCCAGCCCAAATCTCATACGGCGGAACATCATGGGTCACAATGCTGCCCATACCTATTACAGCGCCCGTGTGAACGGTCACGCCTGATTTTATTCGGCAGCCCACGCCCAGCCATACGTCGTACTCTATTGTTGTATGGGGAGTTTTTGGAATAACGAATTCCGCAAAGTTTTTTTTCATTATGTTTTTGCCGCTGTGAAAAACAGGCGAGGTAGAAACATGCTCCATCGGGTGGATTGCGCCGCCGATGCGACAATCATCTGCAATTGAGCAAAAACTTCCTACCTCTGCATTAACCGCCCAGCATCTGCTGCCTATATAACTGTATTTGCCAAGTGAAACACAGGTAAGCTCAGAAGCCGAACACACTTTTGACGTTTTATGAATATTGCAATTATTAAGTGCAGGCGGCTGCAAGATTCTTTTTGCTGTCTTTGCGAACAGCCATTTTATTTTTTTAAGAGGTTTCACGTTTTTTGATGCTCCTCATTATGCCGTCGTATTGCTTTTCAACAGTATAGTTCTCGGTTAGATACTTTCTGCCCTTTTTTCCCATGGCGTTAAGATCGGAGCCGAGCGCGTCTTTAACTGCATTCACAAAGTCATCGACGCTGTTGCTGTTGCAGCGCCAGCCAAAGCCGTTTTCGGTTATGATCGCGCCAACGTCCGAGTTGGGGTCGGTGCAGGCTATGACCGGAAGCTCCGCCTGCATATAGGTGAGCAGCCTGTTGGGGAAATTCGGAATAGTAAAGCGGTAATCGAGAAAAATCATGCCGACATCGCACGCCGCAAGCATTTTGCAGTACTCATCATTCGGCATAGACGGATGCAGGCGCACGTTTTCGATATGCTCCTCCCGCAAAAGCTTTTCCAGCGCGGGATATTCGGTTCCCGAGCCTACCAGCATAAAGAATATGTCCTTATTATCCTTTTCCGCCCTGATACACTCGGACAAAAACGGGATCCCCTGCGGCTTTCCGAAGTTTCCGCCATATACAAAAACCTTTTTGCCGAGCGGGATGCCGAATTGTTCACGCAGCCTTTTTCTGCCATCGGGTGATGCAGCAAAATCGCGCACCTCTATGCTGTTGGGACTGACCTCAACCTTTTCGCGCGGTATCTCGGGATTGTGCTTAAGCAGGTAATCTACATTTGCCTGAGACATGCAGCCGATATGATCCGAGATCGCGTACAGGTTCTTTTCCTGCCTGCGAAAACGGCGGTAAAGCACGCCCTTTGCCCCGGAGGTTGACATCATACCGATGTCAACGGCGTTCTGCGGAAAAATATCCTTAAGAAGCAGATATGTTTTTGCCCCTGTCTTTTTCTTCAGCTTTGAAACAACACCATCCAGCGTAATGGGAGGCGTTGAGTACATTATAAGATCAAACGGCACATCGGAAAGATACTTTTTTATCGCCTTACGGTACTGTGAGCTTATGCGAACAGTCGATATGCCCTTTTCAATCAAACCGCATTTTGTAAGGTTGCCCGTCTTAACGCTCAGGTTTCCGTAATTGCCCTCTTTAAAAAAAGCGGTGGGCTTGTTGCGTCGCTTTTCTTTCGCGCTGACAGTATAGACCGTGTGACCGTTTTTTAAAAAGGTTCTTAATAAATCGGTGTAAATACTGTGAGCGTGAATGCTTTCAAAACGCCCGATTGTCAAAAATAAAATGTTCATGCCAATCCTGTTTCCAATAGTTTTCCGGTATCTGCCGTAAATACGTTGCCCGCTGCGCGCCCCGCGGAGGCTCCGGATTAATGCGCAGCAACCTGACCCCGAAAACGGGGTCAGGCGATTGTTATTGCTTAGTCAACGATGATTGTGTGGTCGGCATTGAAGTAATACATCTTGCCGCCGTCGATCAGATCGTTGGTTTTTGATGTTGCGATATAGAGGCTTGTACCGGTATATACAGCGCCGTTCTGATTGATAAAGTAGTATTTGCCGTCAACGGAAATAACACCCTTACCCTTCATGAGCTCGCTGTTTTCGTAGTAGTGGCCATCAACGATACCGTTTTTCAGAACGATTTTGCAGTTTTCGTCGAAGTTGTATCTGCCGGGAGCAATAAGGTCATTTGTCTTATCTGCTGCAATGTAGAAGCTTGTTCCGTCATAGACTTGACCCTTCTGACCGATAAAGTAGAGGTCGTTGTTAACGGATACAACACCTGCGCCCTTCTGAACCGAGCCGTTGATGTAATAGTAACCGTCAACGATACCGTTCTTAAGGATCATCTTGCCGTCCTCGTCAAACTCATACTTGCCTGCGGGAATAAGACCGTTTGTCTTTGACTCGGCTATTGTAAGAGTATCGCCGGCATAGACGGAACCATTTTGGGTTACGTAGTAGTAATCATCGCCGATCTTTACAATACCCTTGCCCTTAACAACAGCGCCGTCCTCATAATAGAAGCCGTCAATAACGCCGTTTTTAACAACCATTTTGCCGTTCTCGTCAAACTCGTACTTGCCTGCGGGAACAAGACCGTTGGTGAGATCGTCGCTGAGATAAAGTGTTCCGCCTGTATAGACCTTGCCCTGCTTTGTGATGTAGTACATACCGTCAGCCTGCTGAATAAGACCTACACCCTTTACATAACCGTCAACATAGTAGCTGTCTTCATAAATGCCGGTATATGCGCCTACATAAATGCCGTCATCGGTAAATACTGCAAGGTAACGGGGGTTGTTGGAGAGCTTGATGAAGCAAATGCCCTCATGGCGATAACCCATCTTATCGAAGCCATAGGTATTGCCGTCAATCTCAACCCACTTAACGTTACCAACCTGAGCAACGAGCTTGTGGAAGTCGGGACCATAGTAGTATCTTGTGCCGCCATCAAGAGTAACCCATACGCCGTCAACAATCTTACCGGTCTCTTCAAACTGATAGGTGGTAACAGCCTTGGAGTTAGCATATGTGAAGGTTTTCTCTGCTACGGGAGCAAGAGTTTCGGTATCAAAGTAATACCACTCTTCTTCGATCTCGAACCAGCCTGCAGCGGGTGTACCGAACTTAGAGTAATGATATACGCCCTCTTCATCCTGAACAAGACCTGTGTATTCGCCGACGTAGTTGCTGTCTTCGTCGAACTCATAGTATGTGCCGTCAATCTGAACAACGCCGGTGTAATCCTGAGCAACGCCGTCGATGTAGTACTTGTTATTTACAAATCCCTCGAGAGCAACGCCGTCTGCATAGGTCTTACCGTCGGTGAACTCGCCGTTAAAGAGCTCGCCGCAGTCCTTGCACTTAAGAACGCCGTCGATTACCTCGTAGGTGTGACCTGTTGCGGGAACTACCTCGTGCCGTAATGCTCCGCGGAAGGTAGGTTTTCCATTGTTGTGCCCTCCAACGTCATTTGCCTATAATAAACGCGTAATTTGTAGAAGCCGTTCCGCCGAAATTCAGCATCATGGCGTTGCGCACGTTATCAACCTGATAATCGCCCGCAAGTCCGCTCACCTGCTTGTAGCAGTCAAGCAGCATACGCGCGCCCGTGGCGCCCACGGGATGTCCGCAGCCTATAAGGCCTCCGCCCGGATTAACGGGCTTTGCTCCGTCAAAGGCTATCAAACCGGATTCGACCGCCTCGTATTCCCTGCCCGGCTCTGTTAAACCAAAAGCCGACAGCGCCGCATACTCGCTTGAGGTGAAGCAGTCGTGGGTCTCTATTACATCTATATCGTCAAGACCGAGTCCGCTGCGCTTATATGCATCGATAACGGTCTGTCTTGTCCACGGAAGAATGTATTCGCTTGTGCGCGCCTCTTCCATTTTTGCGCTGAAAAGCAGGGGCGCATTGCGGTGACCGTGACCCTTTATATAGGGCTTGTTTTTTCCGAGTCTTTCGGCAAGCTCCCCGGAGGCAAGCAGCACGGCCGCCGCTCCGTCTGTCACCTGAGAGCAGTCGGACAGAGCAAGCCTTCCGCCCACACAGGGATTTGTTTCGGTGCCGCGCATTGAAGCCTGTTCCCTGTTCATAAACCAGTTTCTCGTCTGAGCCAGGGGGTTGCGCTTGGCGTTTGCGTAATTGATGGTGGCTATCTCTGCCAAAGCGTCCATATAGCGATTTTCGTCGAGCCTGTATTTTTTAATTGTTTCGTCGGCGAGCCTTCCGAAAAGCTTGGGAAACGGCAGCTCAACGTTAACAGCCTCTTTTTCTCGCAATGCAGCCAAGCCGAGGTAATCGCCGCCCTTTACCGAGCTTACGCTTTTCATAAGCTCACAGCCGATAACGATGCACAAATCAAATTCTCCGCACATTATCTTGCTCATGGCGGCGTCTATCGCCGTTGATGCCGATGCGCACGCGGATTCATACCGCGCCGACGGCACTCCGTAAAAGCAGGGGTGTATCTCTGTAAGAAATGCGCCCAGATGACCCTGCTGAATGTATTTTTCAGCCAAAAAATTGCCTATGAAGCACGCTGTTCTGTTGTCGCGGCCGAGGCGTTCGATGTCGTTAAAATCAAGTCCGCAGTTGTGAAGCGCGTCGGTAACAACTTCCTTAAGCAGCGCAACTATGCCTTTTCCCTCTTTTGTAAAGTTTCTGGAAAAATCCGTCTGAGCGCCGCCCAGAATATATGCTTTACTGTTCAAGTCCGTCACCTTCCCGCTCTGAAATATGATCTGTAATCATAGCGCGACGGCGTGATTTGAGAAAGCAGGGCGTCCAAATCTATTTTATCAAGCACCGACGGATCGATGTTTTCAACAAAAAGCCTGCGCAAATCGGTTATCTGAGAAAAAAGCGAAACCATTGCAAGCGGCGGACACCAGTTGAAGCCCCTTGCCATAACGTCGTCGATATCGGACGGGTTGCAGGCTACAACAGACGCGCTGTACAGCGAATATAAAATGTGATTCACCATGAATCTGAGGCATATCTGCGCCTCCTGAGAATGGTTTTTGATGAGCACGCCGATTGCCTGATGATAATTGCCGTCTTTTATATGTCCCCTCATTTTTTTTGCAAAGGGAAATTCATAAGGAATGATCTCTCTGTATTCGTCAGCGTCGATGTCATAAACCAAGCGCTGTTTTTTTCCGTTGTCTTCCCTAATCGTTTTATAAAGCCCCGCCTTGGTCTTTTTTCCGTAGCAGCCGTTATCGACCAAACGGTTGGCGTAGTCGCAAAGGCGGAAGGTTTCGTGGGCGTAATCGGAAGTGTTGGCATACAAATTGTCAACGATAGCCTTGTGAACGTCAAGACCCACAAAGTCGGCGGTAACAAGCGGCGGCATGGCACAGCCGGTAAACTCACCCAAAACCGCGTCTATATAATCTATTCCGCCGTAATCGCTGTACTGTTCCGAGTACTGCATAGCCATGTTTATAAGCCTGAATCCCACGCGGTTTCCCAGAAACGCGGGCATGTCCCTCACCTCTACCACAGAGCGGATAAGCTGTTTGGAGAGGTACTCTTTAAGCTCGGCGCCTACCGCGGGATCAGAATATTTTGTTGCGCAAAACTCACACAGCTGAAGGTTATAGGGCGGATTAAACATGTGCACACCGAAAAACCTGCCGCGCAGGCGCTCGGGATAGCACTCTGCAAGCTCGGTAACAGAAAGACCCGAGGTGCCTGAGCAGGACACGGCGTCGTCTCTCAAGGCGGCGCCCACCCTTTCGGCTATCTGTTTTTTGAGCTGTAAATTCTCGGCAACGCTTTCAAAAACCAGATCGGATTTGCCAACGCACTCTTCAAGCTGCGAAAAGCCTGCCGGAACAAGATTATTTGCAATACTGTCAGCGCGCACAGAGGCGACCACCTCGGGAATCAAACGGCGTGCGGCATTGGCGTTCCTGGCAAGCATATAAACCCTTGCATTGCCGAAGGACGCAAAAATACCGGCTACGTTTCTTCCCATTGTGCCTGTGGAACCGATTACGGTGACAGTTTTAATATCCATATAGTCTCCTAAAATACGAATGATGTGTGCGGCTCAAGCCAAATCCTTTTTCTTTACAGCCGGAACCCCAACCGCTACACAATGCGGGGGAATATCGCTTACAACGACCGCTCCGGCGCCTATCAGACTGTTTTCGCCTATTGTTTTATACTGCAAAACCTGCGCGCCTGTTCCAAGCTCGGCGCCCTTACCGATAACGCCTCCGCCCGAGATGTTGATGCTCGGGTAAAGCGTTGCAAAGGCGCCTATTACGGAATCGTGACCTACGGTGCAGTCAAGATTGATTATTACGTGATCTCCGACGGAAATGTTCACGGTGAGTATGTTGTGTGCGCATATCATGCTGCCATCGCCCACCGTTACATACCGTGACATTTCAACCGAGGGGTCTATGAGCACGGCAAAACGGATTTCGGGAAGCAGCGCCTTTGCCTTGTCAATGAGCTTTTTACGCACGGCAGAGCTGCCTACGGCGCAGACATAGTATGCGTCTTTGTGCGAGGTGATGAGCTCCAACCCGCCCAGCACGGGAATACCGTTGAGCACCTGTCCCTGCAGCTTTGGATTGTCGTCAAGAAAACCGATTATCTCCCATTCGGGCTCGCGTTGGTTTATGCGCTCGGTCAGCCACGCTATCTCGCGGCCGAAGCCCCCGGCTCCTATAATTATCAATGGTTTCATAGTGTTGTGTTACGCGCTGTTCCCCATAAACTCTTCCATGGTAGCGCTTCCTTCCTGAGATATTCCCTTGCGCATCAGCACGGAGCCGACTGTTTTACAAACTATTTTCAAATCCATAAAAAAGCTGATAGTATCAACGTATTCAACGTCCAAGGCAAACTTTTCGTCCCAGGACAAAAGATTTCTGCCGTTCACCTGGGCGTAGCCCGTAAGTCCGGGACGAACCTCGTGACGCCTGCGCTGCTTTGCGCTGTAGCGCGGCAAATACCTGACAAGCAGCGGGCGCGGACCCACAAAGCTCATTTCGCCCTTAAGTATATTGAACATCTCGGGCAGCTCGTCGAGCGAGCTTTTTCTGAGCAGCCTGCCGAATTTGGTAAGGCGCATGTCGTCGGGCAAAAGCTGTCCGTCCTTGTCGCGCTTGTCCGTCATGGTGCGGAACTTGTACAGCATGAATATCTTTTCGTCTTTTCCGGGTCGCTCCTGCCTGAACAGCACAGGCTTGCCAAGCTTGACCCTTACCAGCAGAGCCACTATGGCAAAAAGCCAGAAAAAGAGTATTACAGCCAAAAGCGACAAAATTATGTCAAAAGCACGCTTAAAAAAACGCTCGTATATGCCGTAAGGCCTGTGTTTCATATGCAACAACCGCTTTCCGATTAATCGCTTTTAGATTCCGACGGACTCTTTTGATAATACTCGTCGTAGTAATAGTAGTAGTGATTGTTTTTGCGGTAATATTTGCTGTAGTGGCTGCGGTTGCCCTTGCCGTTATACACAACGCCCAGAACCTTTGCGTCCGAGAAGTCCATCTGGCGGAAGGTCTCCTTAAGCTTCTGGAACTCGGAGAGTCCGTGACGCACAACAACAAGGTAGCCGTCAACCGTGCCCGACATTATTACAGCGTCGGTAACAACGGTTACGGGCGGAAAGTCCAGGATAACATAGTCGTAATAATCCTTGAGCAGCTTAACAAGTCCGTTCATCTGCTCCGAAATAAGCAGGGGCGTGGGGTCGGGCGGAATGTCTCCCGAGGCGAGCACGTCTATGCCGTACTCCTCCACATGCTGGATAAGGCTGCTTTGAACATCCTCGTTGCCGGCAAGATAATTGCTCAGACCGGGCTTGCCGTTTATTCCTATTTTGGCGGCAATCGTGGGCAGACGCATATCGCAGTCAACCACTATCACCTTTTTGTTAGCCTGCGAAATTGATATAGCCAGGTTTATGGCAACCGTACTTTTTCCCTCGCCTCGGTTAGCCGAAACGACGCCTATGCACTTGCTTCCGCCTCCGGGCAGGGTGAACATGACGTTGGTACGCAGCGACTTGTAAGCCTCGCGCACGGGAAAGGAAGAATCCTCGGACAAAAGCATCTTTTTAGGGTCAAAAATCTGCTGAACGTTTTTTTTACGCTTTCTCATTTTCACCTTGCTTTTCTCCTCCTTCCCTATCCGAATGATCCTGATAATCCTGATAATAGTAGTAATGGTTGTAGTAGTAGCCCGATTTTCCGCTGTAATGGTTGTTAACGTCGGGAAGCACGCCCAGAACCGGTACGCTGAAGCGGCTTTCAACCTCGGCTTCGTCCAAAATGGTGTCGTTGCGCATGTAGTTGATTACAAACACGATTATTGTTATTAGAACGCCCACACCAAAGCCGAGGAGAGCGAATTTGCTGTAGCTGGGTGAAAAAATTCCCGTGGGCGGCTGGGGATACTCAACTATCTTCATTGAGCTTCCCTCAACTATGTCCGACATTATTTTAGGCGCAACGCTGGCGATACACGATGCTATCTGATACGCCTCGTCGGGGCTTTTCGCAACTACAAACACCTGAATGATCTCGGTTTCGTCCTGGATACGGGTGGTGACCATTCCCTTAAGTTCCTTTACCGAATAGCTCGACTGCATTGCCTCGTCGGCAGAGGCGAGGATCGTATTTGACTTAAGGATAGCCGAATATGTCTTTACAATCTCCTTGGCGGCGTTTACGTCCGAGCTTGTCAGAAACTCCGTACTCGAGGTTGAGGCGGCGTGTTTATTGTTGATGTACGCCGTAAAGCTGCAACGGTAGGTTGGGTGAACAAATATCTTTACACCCACAAAAGCCATGGCAGCCGTGAGTAATCCCACAAGCAGGATAACCCATATCTTTTTAAGCAGGAACAACAGAAGGGGCAGAATATTTATTTCAAGCCCGGTTTCCTTTTTGTCTTTCTTTTCGGTTTTTTCAATCATCTTTTTCATTGCTTCAGTTCATTCTCCAAATCTTTGCAAAAATATAGTTAACCAACCAACTGCCAATGCTTTATAATCTTTCTTTATAAAATGTGTTTCATTAAAAATATACAAAATCAAGCGCCGTACGGCAATTAAAACTTCCAACATATCATTAATTAACACATAAAACCGAGTATACTATATCATTTTTTCGGCAAAATGTCAACTATTATTTGTTTAATATTGCCGACGAACAATTTTTCACGCTTTTTAAAACAGCCTTTAAAGCGGTCATCCCAAACAGCTTGCACAGCAGGTTTTGCTGTAGAATTATAGACATGGCAATAAGAATGCTTTCCCGTAATTACGGTAAAATAATAAGGGATTATCCCCTTATTCTGTTGACCATTCCCTTATTTTGCGGAAATATTTAAGGCAATACCGCGAGGTAAGGCTGTCGCCTTGCCGAGATTTTTTGGGCAAGCTGACGGAACAATATTCAAGCAAGCCGTGCGCCTTGAATTGTGCGGTGTTGCCTTAAGGGAAAGCAAATGATGCTGAGGTAATATCAGGCTTCACACCATTCCGAATTTACTCAAATGCTATCGACAGATACTTAAAAGTGCATTAAGGGGCAGGCTCAAACAAGAGCCTGCCCCCCTATTGGTTTATTTGGGCTTGGTTCAACAGTCCGTTCAATTATGCACAACACTTTCAGAAGTACGGAAAACAGTATTTGATATTATTTTCCGTGTTCCTTATAATAAAGCTCCTTCATGGCATACATCATCATATCGGATTCTTTAAGCATTTCTTCAACCGTCTTTTTTCCGTCTGCGGAATAACTGTAACCGACAGCGCAGTTGTATTTTGTTTCTCCGACGTTAGATTCAA
The DNA here is from genome assembly GCA_902798365.1 of uncultured Ruminococcus sp. GTDB lineage: Bacteria > Bacillota > Clostridia > Oscillospirales > Acutalibacteraceae > Ruminococcoides. Next base: position 6,201 of record CADBWP010000013.1, on the reverse strand, counting down.
TGAATCTGATCAATTCCATCATTTCGGCTTCGGTTGTTTTGCGGCAAAGAATCACAAACTCGTCTCCGCCTATCCTGTAACCGAACTGCCTGCTGTTTAATGCGCGGCGAAAGCAAAGCGCCAGCGTAACCAAGGCTTCATCTCCGGCGGCATGTCCCAAAGTGTCGTTTATTTCTTTCAGTCCGTTCATATCAATAGATATCAATGCCGTGATTTCATAGGGCTTCTTGCATATATCTGCGTGGTAGGCGTGGCGGTTGAGCAATCCTGTCAGAGAGTCTTTTTTGGTCTGCTGCAGGATTTCAAAAACGTAATATACAAACAGCGCTACGGCGATATTTGAGCAGAAAATTTTGGAAAAATCACTTCCGAACACAAACGGAAAGACCAGCTCTGAGAGCAACGCTAAACTGAGAAAGGCAATGGGAACTATCTCCATCCACTTTTTGTTGCTTCTTTTGATAAGGAGATAAACCAAGGCAATGCAATACAGCCCCGCCACGATGAAGGGCAGGTAACCGAGCACACCGCGTGAAAAACTGTTGTCCTCTTCTACAACAAAGACTATGCCCGTAAATATCGAGACAAAGTTGATCACCGCAAGGATGATCGAGGGGATAAATATGTACAAAGTCTGTTTCTTTACCAGCGTATAGATCAGCTGCGAGATAATAAAGGGAGTCGCGCTGTAACGTATCGCCATCAAAACGATGCGCAGGGTTTTGTATTCGGCATTTGCGGCAAATTCAAACTCTGTAAACACAATGATAGAAAGCAAAAACACGCCTGCTATCAAAACATACATACGCCTGATGGTTTTTTTATCCATAAAAACGGTGATGTGAAGCGCTATCGCAAAAGCAGACAAAACCAGTATCAGGGACCAGTTCTGAAGCAAATACTCTTTTATCATGGGGTATCCTTTCACGGTATTGAATCGATTTATTGTTTATTCATATATCTTACGGTGATGTTTTTCTTAAGCCGGGAATAATACTCACTATAGTATAACATAAAAAAATATCAAACGGAAGAGGTTTGTGTAATTTTGTTAAAGATTAAAGCTACCCGATTCGGATAGCTTTTTTAAATGCCAATATTGACGGATACAAATATAATCATACTGATTGTTTATACTGTAAATCCGTCTATGTGTTGTAAGCTGTCAGGCTGTGCACTTGTTACACAGCCTGACGGCTTTCATACGTTTTGCTTTCTATAGTTTTGCCGATTCACCATGGACGATGTGAATTCCTCTTCAAATAAACACAAATCTGAAAGTATTATCTTTGAAACATTAGTATAATATGCTTTTTTTATGGATCATCTCAACAAAATGCAGCCCATAGATAATCACAGGAATCTGAAATAACAGATAGAAAGGAAAGTTTCTGACGGAAGAAAGCAACCCTAAAATGAATCTGTTTTTTCTTTCAAGCTTCCCTTCTGAATTGTACAAATATGTAACTGTAAGAGCTGAGTTTAAGGCAAACCAAAAAATAACTCCTGCAAGGTATTTAATGATTCCCTCAAAACGTGTATCATATTCCCAAACAATAACACTTAATCCTCCTATTATCGGATTAGCCGGGTAATTAAAATATCTAATTCCAAAAGAGATACAAAAATAAAGGTAAACAATTATCTCAGAGAATATGGAAATCACAAATAAATTTATTTGCATCCTTTTTTTGGTAATTGTGGTGTGAGTACATAAACAATACTTTTTTTCGATTCCTTTGCAGGAAAACCAAGTCCTAAGAAAAGAACACAGGAAAAGTAATATCAGAACAACAGAAAGAGCTATATTAACAATACTGATCCATGATGGATGGTATGTAAGATTATCATATACCATTTGGTTCCTCCTATGTAATCGTGTATTCAATCTCAAAAAAGATTAGAGCAATACCGCACGATTACAACGTGCGGTATTGCAAAGCTTCGTATAATATCGGCAAAACAGCCCGGTTACTGAGTGAAGGTTCCGAAGCCTGCTATCGCTTCGTCTATGGTCATTGCGCCTGTTCCTACACCGTAAACCGCCTGTCTTAACTGTATGACTGCATCATCCGTCAAGCCAATTTCCTCCGGCGATATGATTCTCGATTCCGGAACATTGCCAAACGCGGCATACATACTGTTAAACGACAGATCCTTGGTGGGTGACATAAGCCCTTTGTTCTGCGCCATTTTATTCAGTTCCTGTGATGTGATCAGGAAACGCATAAATTCGTTTGCCATATCCAAATTCGAGCTGTCTTTGTTGACAGAGAACTGCAAATTCGGCATATCAAGGAAGTAAGCGCCTTCGTCCGACATAGGAACAGGGACAAAGGTGTATTTAAAGGGCTTCGCAATAAACGCCTCGGAGCGGCTCTCCCTCTTCTTTGTACCTGAGACGGTATCTCCCGAGCAGGTCATCATGGGTACGTCGCCTTCAAAGAAGCGGAGGATCACGGCGTCATAGTTGTTTTCAATCTTTGAGCAGGCTTCAAGATCCACACCGCAGTCTTTTATAAACTGCTGCACCTTTTCAAGTGAAGAGCGCATATACTCGCCTGCTGATTTATCAAGGGCATTGAGCTTTTTGACAGCCTCCTCGTCATTTGCCACCGTTCCGCAGAAGAACGGATAGGTCGTCAGAGTGAAAAGCGATGTTGTCTCCTCGTTGGAAAAGCCCATCAGCGGGTTTTTATATCCCTTCTCGCGGAATGCTTTGCACACATCGACAAGTTCATTATAAGTATTAGGAACGCTCAGACCTTCTTTTTCAAAAAGATCGCTGTTCACGAGCATACCATAGGTATTTGAAAAAACCGGAACCATCGGGAGCGTATCGTCGGCCGTATTAAGAATGATATTGCTGCGGATGCAGTCCAGATCAAGCTTAACGGAGGAATCGGACAGATCCTCGGCATGATCTATGGAAGCCTTATACTTCTCACGATCATACATCCATGAGTAATTGACGTATATGTCGGGGGCGTCCTTTCCGTTCAAAGCCGTTCCGATCATATTATTATAATCGTCAACCTTCGTGTACTTCATTTCAACATTGGGATAATACTCGTTGAAATGCTCAAATTCTGTTTCAAGCGCCTCAAAGTTGTCGTAACCTCCGGCAACGGTTATTTGACATTCGGTTGAACTGTCAAGAGACGTTCGAAAGCCTTCCTCTGCTTTTGTTTCCTGCTTTTCCGGGCTGCACCCAGCCAGTCCCAGAACCATCAGTACCGCTAAAATCTTGCACATCGTTTTTTTCACGATTTTTCCCTTCTTTCTTTGATCCTTCTGATTTCTTTGATGACTAATTTAATATCAACGGGCTTTGCAATATGCCCGTTCATTCCTGCGTTCAAACAATTTGCTACGTTTTCCGAGAAAGCGTCTGCTGTCATTGCGATGATCGGGATCGAGGAAGCCCACGGATTATCCAGCTTTCGGATAGCTTTTGTTGCGTCGAGTCCGTTCATCTCCGGCATCTGCACATCCATAAAGATCAGCTCGTAGCTTCCCTCAGCCGCTTTGCTTATCATGTCCACACAAACCCGTCCGTTTTCGGCACGGTCTGTATCGATCCCGAACATATCAAGCATGCCGGATATGATTTCCCAGTTGATGTCGTTATCTTCGGCAATAAGTATGCGCATCCCTTTCAGATCGGAAAAATCATCCTCCGGCTCCCCGGAATTGGACTTGTTGCCGATCAGATCGTTGATCTTATCATGGAGCGTTGAGCGGAAAAACGGTTTTTTGATGAAGCCGTTCGCGCCCGCCTCTTTTGCCTTATCCTCAATATCCGACCAGTCATATGCGGAAACAAGCAAAAACGGGATTTTTGTTACTTCCAAAGCGCGGATCTTTTTGATAGTCTCGATGCTGTCGGTTTCGGGCATCTTCCAGTCAACGATGACCACCTTATAATCCTGTCCGGAAAGATGTCTGAGCTCGATCATACCGATCGCTTCCGCTCCGCTTCGCGCCTGATCTGCCGATGCTCCGAGAGCTTCAAGGGTTTTAACAGCCGTCCGCAGCGTGCTTTCATCGTCGTCAACAACCAAAATGTCGATCGGTTCAAGCTGCATATTATCACGCTGCCTGTCAGCTACGGGAATATTCAGCACAACAGTAAAGGTTGTACCCACGCCCTGCTCGCTCTGACATTCGATCACTCCGCCGATCAGCTCGACCATCTGCTTTGTGATCGCAAGTCCCAGGCCGGTTCCCTGAATGCTGTTGACGCGGCTGTCTATCTGGCGAGAGAAAGGCTGATACATATTTGCCATAAATTCCGGGCTCATACCGATGCCCGTATCGGCTACAACATAGGTAAGCTGTATGCAGCCGGGTATCTCGCTCGCTTTCTCGCTTAATTCTACACTAACGCGGCCGTTCGGTTCCGTGTATTTGATAGCGTTGGAGAGGATATTGATATATATCTGATTCAAACGAAGCTGATCTGTATACAGATATTCCTTTTCTATCTGATTGATATGAAAGCGGAAATCAATGTTCTTTTCCTTGATCATCGGCTGCGAAATATTAATAAGGTTTTCGACCGTTTCGGCAAGGGAAAACGTCAGGGGATTCAATTTCAGCTTTCCGCTTTCCACCTTGGAAATATCCAGAATATCATTGATCAAGGTCAGCAGATGATTGCCGGCAAGCCTGATTTTTCTAAGGCTCACCCCTGTTGACTCCACGTCTCCGAGGTTATTCTCGGCGATAGTAGTAAGACCTATGATGGCGTTCATGGGCGTGCGAATATCGTGGGACATGGTAGAAAGGAAATCGGTTTTCGCTTTACTTGCGGATTCCGCTTCCTTGGCTGATACCTGAAGACGCTTATTCAAATTAAGCATATAGAACAGATCCAAAAGAAACAGAATCAACAATCCGGCGGAAACTACTCCAACAAGCAGCCAGTTTTCTATACCCACATTAAGATCCTTAGCCGGCACAAGACTGAGCAGCGTCCACCCGACAGTGTCGGCAAAAGGAGTAAAGGCAACAATACATTCATCCCTGTGTGAGTTGATCATCGAAACAGTGCCGGTCGACGAAGTGATATTGTCGAACAATTCCTTCGAAGACGCGGGATCAGATGGATTATAAGAATTGTAAAACTCAAAAAAATTGGAATTTTTAAAGCTTGAGCCTTTAAAGATATAATTGCCGTTTGAGTCGATCATGGAAAGCTCGGCATTTGCAAATTCTTCCTGCGGAAAAACCCATTTTTGCTCGAGCTCCGAAATGGGGATAACTCTCAAAATGACTGCTTCATCGGATTTACCGCCGTTTGCAGCCTTAAGCGTGACCTTATCGCAGAAAGCCAGCGACTGCTCGCCGTTCATGGGATTGGTATAAGCGCGGGAAACATTGATAGCCTCTCCGATTTTATTTATCCAATCCACGTTGTTAAACAGATCTAAACGTTTATAGGAAACGGCATAATCGTCGTCAGTGCCCTGTTTCGGTCGTGTTGACAGCCCTGTAAGCGTATCAAGAGAAATAAGATGCGCCGAAGTGTTCGTAAGAACGTGAGAGGCGCGAATATAATCAATTGCCTCTTCCATCGTCATGGACTTGTTGTTTATATAACGAGCCCATACATCGCAGATCCTCTGCTCGCCTTCCATATAATTCTCGGTCACGTGCTCCATTGTAACCGTTATATTTTCAAAGTGCTCTACCTGCCTTAAATAAGAATTATTGCTTTCAAATCTGGAATAGAGAACAACAAAAACCAAAATGGCAGTCATAATAAGCACGTTGATAATTATTACAATCTTTTTCATGCTCCGGTCTCCTAAAACGCTAAATCATGACTTCCGGTAATCGAATATCAAAATAAAAAAATAAAGCCTTCTATTATAGAATAACACACGGGAATAATATTGTCCAGTCCCGTATTAGGCAATTCACATAGAAAAACAGAAAAAAAAAATACTCACTATCATTGTGTTGGCATCTTCCTATTTTCACACCTCGTCGCCAAGGCACTATCTTCGGCACTACAGGGCTTAACTTCCGTGTTCGGTATGGGAACGGGTGGACCCCCTGCGTCATCAACACCAACTGCTGATAGTGAGTATTCTTTTTGGCTCCCCCAACTGGGCTCGAACCAGTGACATCATGATTAACAGTCATGCGCTCTACCGACTGAGCTATGGAGGAATATACAATTTTTCTCGGATT
>CADBWP010000012.1 GCA_902798365.1 uncultured Ruminococcus sp. | reverse complement strand
TTAAAAAAACCGAAAAGGGTCGCTTTGTCAGCGACCCTTTCCGGATTTAGAAGTTTTGAAATTAACGTGAAAAACGTGGATTAGTGTAATTAATTAATTGACAAAATCTTTTCAAAAATACTTTCCAAAATACTTTCCAATTGAAACGTCAGACAACCTTAACCGACCTTTGCGTCGGCCATATCGCCAAAGCAGTTGAATCTGAACAGCTTGCTTTCGTCGTTCTTGTTTTCGCAGAAGATGCTCGCCTCGGCGATCTTGCCGCCCTCAATAAGCTTGGTCAAGCCAACCAGCTGGCAAAGCTTGCTTCTGAGGTTGAGTCTGTCGCCTTCGTTGGTAACAAGAAATACGTTGCCCTCGCAGGTATCAAGCACGGCGAGGAACTCTGCTACATCAATGTTGTGTAAGCTCATGATGGTCGTCATAATAGTTTCCTCCTTTAAATGAGTCAGCTCACAAATAAGGGAGCCGCCCGATAAAATTTCGTGCGCCATTTACCATTTGGCAAATCATGATTTTCTATCGACCGTGGGTTATTCAATTGTTACTCGAGTAAGACTGTGTGAATCAAGCCGATATTGTCAGGCGGACTATTTACCTGACATTTGCTATTATACTCAATCTTTTGAAAAAGTCAACAATTTCCCGAATTAATATTTGGGCATATTGCCTTTTATAAGTAAATTATGCCCAATAATCAAACGTCCTTTATGTGCATTTTAACCATGTATTTTCTTGTAGAGAATTATCACAGACAACCTCGTTATTTGTTTTTAGTCATTTGCCACAACATATTTTGATTCGGTCAAAAAACTGAGTGAGGATTTGCCAAACTTAGTAATTTACGGCTTTAAGGCAACACCGCACAATTCAAGGCGCACGGCTTGCTTGAATATTGTTCCGTCAGCTTGCCCAAAAAAATCTCGGCAGGGCGACAGCCTTACCTCGATTTATTTGTACAACCTGACGAAAAATCTTACTGTGCAATCCGCACACCTGAATTATGCGGTATTGCCTTAAAAATACCGCTTTAATTATTGACGATTCGGTTTTTACAAATTATAATGGAGGTAACGGCTTTGCCGACCTCAATTTGTATGCAGGAAAGGATTTTGGAGTATGCTAAACGATTATTATAAGCAGTTTAAAAGCGGCACCGACATTCGCGGAGTTGCCGTTGAAGGCGTAGAGGGACAGACTATAAACCTTACGGACGAGGTTTTGCAGCGCATGGCAGACGGCTTTGTGCTGTGGCTCGCCCAAAAAACGGGCAAAAAGCCCTGTGAGCTCAAAATATCGGTGGGACGCGACAGCAGGATCTCGGGTCCTCATATTATGAAGCTGTGCACCGAACGGTTCAGGGCAGCCGGAGCGCAGGTTATTTGCTGCGGGCTTGCATCTACGCCGTCAATGTTTATGACCACGGTGGATCTGGGCTGCGACGGCGCGCTTCAAATTACCGCCAGCCACCACCCCTTTAACAGAAACGGACTAAAGTTTTTTACGCGCGGCGGCGGACTTGAGGGCAGCGACATTGAAAGCATACTCACCTTTGCGCAGGACGACATGCACCCCGAGGCGGCGGACGGCGGAAGCGTGACCGAATACGACTATATGAGCGAATACGCAGCCGGCCTGTGTGATAAGATAAAAAAAGAGGTCTGCGCCGACGACTACGACCATCCGCTTAAGGGCTTTAAGATAGTTGTTGATGCAGGCAACGGCGCAGGCGGCTTTTACGCCGACAAGGTCCTCGCCGTTTTGGGAGCCGACACCGCAGGAAGCCGCTATCTTGAACCCGACGGCATGTTTCCCAACCATGTGCCCAACCCCGAGGACGCCGCGGCTATGGCATCCGTGTGCGAGGCGGTGCGCGAGGCAGGCGCGGATTTGGGCGTTATATTTGACACCGACGTTGACCGCGGCGGCGCGGTTGACAGCAAGGGCAACGAGATAAACCGCAACCGTCTGGTTGCCGTGGCGGCGGCGATTGCGCTTGAGGGCAACGAGGGCGGCACAATAGTCACCGACTCAATAACCTCGAGCGGACTTAAGGATTATATAGAAAACACCATGGGCGGCAGGCACTACCGTTACCGCAGGGGGTACAAGAACGTTATTGACAAGGCATTGGAGCTGAACGCGCAGGGGATCAACTGCCCCCTTGCAATAGAGACCTCGGGTCACGCCGCAATGAGAGAGAATTACTTTCTTGACGACGGAGCTTACCTTTGCACGAAAATCATCATCAAGGCAGCTCAGCTGAGAAAGCAGGGCAAGGAGCTTGACGAGCTGACCGCCGCCTTGAAGGAGCCGAAGGAGAGCCGCGAGATACGCTTTAAGATAACCGAAAAGGATTTTCGCGCCTGCGGCGAGAGGATAATAGCCGAGCTGACCGCCTATGCCGAGGCGCAGGACGGCTGGCAGGTCGCCGACGACAACCGCGAGGGTATCCGCGTTTCATTTGACAAAGACAACGGCGACGGATGGTTTTTGCTCCGCCTGTCGGTTCATGACCCGATAATGCCGCTTAACATAGAGAGCGACAGCGAAGGCGGCGTCGATATTATTTATGACAAGCTTTACAGCTTCCTGAAAACCGCGAGCGGCATTGAGCTCCCCAAAAAATAATTGCCGTTCTTTGACATAGTTTTGCTGCAAATTATTGACTAATCCGCGAAAAAAGCGTACAATGGAAGGTGATTGAAATGATCTTGATGAATAATGTTGAAACCGCAAGGCTGAATCTGTCTGCGTTGTCGGTTTTTCGCGGCATAATGAACCGAAGCGTGCCGCGCGCGTTTTACGATCTGCTTTGCGGGCTTGACAAAAGTCCCGAGGAGTTTTTGCGGCTGTACGGAGCGTTTTACTCGCTGGTGTGCGAGCGCGGATGCAGCCAAAGCCTCGCCTATGCATTTACCGAGGCTGCGCTGTTTGACGAAAACCGCTTTACGCGCTGTGCCGCCGGCGGAACATATGACAAGCTGCCAAGGGACGTTTTGCGCGCCGTAAAGCACGACTGCGACGCTATTCTGTCCGCGTCAAGGCTCAGCTCCGAGGAGGTTCTGCGCGCCTATCCGCGTTACCGCGAGATAGAGCAGATAGCCGCGACGCTGCCCCGTTGGCAATGTGGCGACTGCGCCGAGAGCTTTAAGATGTATGACGGCTCGCTTGACAGGATAGCCGCCTATTACCGAAAAAACGGCTGCGGCATTTTTGCGCGGTACAAGGCGTTTGTGTGGCGCGACGGCGACATCCGCCCCGTGCTGAACTACGACACGATAGACATTGACGACTTTACCGGCTACGAACGGCAGCGCGACAAGGTGATGGAAAACACCCGGGCGTTCATGCAGGGCAAAAGCTGCAACAACTGCCTGCTGTACGGCGACATGGGCACGGGCAAAAGCTCTACCGTCAAGGCGGTGGCAAACCTGTTCCGCTCCGACGGACTGCGGATAGTTGAGATTCCCAAGGAGAGGCTTATAGATTTTCCGCTGCTTGCCGACAAGATAGCGGCGCTGCCCATGAAGTTCATCATATTCATCGACGATCTTTCGTTTCAAAACCAAGACCAAAGCTACACCACCCTTAAGGCGGTGCTGGAGGGCGGACTGGCGGCGCGGCCGTCCAACGCTCTGATATACGCCACCTCTAACCGCAGGCACATCGTAAAGGAAAGGCTTTCCGACCGCGCGGCAGAGGTTGACGACGTTAACACCAGAGATAACATGCAGGAAACCCTGTCGCTGTCCGACAGGTTCGGGCTGAGCGTGTGCTATACCGTTCCGCGAAGGGACGAGTATCTTATGATAGTGCGCGCGCTTGCCGAAAAGAAGGGCATAGACATGGCAAAGGACGAGCTTGACGCCGGCGCCGAGCGCTTTGCGCTGGCACGCGGAGGACGGTCTCCGAGATGCGCCAAGCAGTATGTTGAATCGCTTTTCTGCTGAACACAAGGAGGAATAATATGAAGAAGTTGTTTTCAATCGCGCTTGCCGGAGTAATGGCGGTATCGGCAGCTGCCGTGCTTAGCGCCTGCGGCGACGGCGAGTATCCCGTGGAGATAGCAAACTATAAGATTGAAAAGGAGCCCGAGAACGTGGTCGCCCTTGACGCCGCGGCTGCCGACATAATCTCTTACATGGGCTATGACAGAAAGCTTGCGGGCAGAAGCGAAGAGGTCGATCAGGAAAAGCTAAGCGCAGCTCCCGTTGTGGGCACCTCTGGCAACCCCGACATAGGCAAAATAACCGAGACCAACGCCGAAATTNAAAAAGCGAATATAAAGGTGATAAAGCTGCAGCAGGCAAACAGCTCCAAAGAGGTAGAGACCAACTATGTTACCATAGGAAAGATACTCAGCGGCAACATCACAGGCAAAAAGGACGGCGAGGACTCTTACGACAGGCTTGTGGGCGAAATGGACACGCTTAAAAAGAGCGTTGAAGACCTGAGCGGATCGGGCGCCCTGCAAACCATCTGCTATCTGTATTACGAGGACAACGGCCTTAAGCTGATGACAAGCGGCACCTACGGCAATATCCTTATGGGCTACACCAACTGCGTTAACGTGGCTGTAAATATCGACCAAAACACCGTTGACGTGCAGACCCTGCAGGTGGCAAACCCCAACTTCATCTTCTATTCCGACGAAGCGGCGCTCAACGCCATCAAGTCCGACAGCGTGCTGTCTAAGCTCGCCGCCGTGACCAACAACAAGATGATGCAGATCCCCATCAAGGAAATGCGCCGTCCGGGCTTTACCGCAATAGACACCCTGACCAAGATGATAAACTTCATTTACGACGGTCAGCTTCCTGCGACCCCCGACGAAGCGGTTCAGGCAGCAGCCTCCGCTCCTCAGGCGGACGCACAGCCCTCAACCGCAGTTCAGGCAACCACAGCGGCTCCCACCGAGGCGCCCACCGAGGCTCCCAAGTCGGTAGCGGGCGATTACAAGATAGACCTTGACGGGCTTACGCTTAAAAAGCAGGACAACAACGACGATGTAAAGGCGATGCAGCAGCGCCTGTCCGACCTTGGCTACATCGACGACAGCGAAAACGTGACCGGCTATTACGGCAGCGTTACCGAGCAGGCGGTCAAGGACTTCCAGAAGGCAAGCGGCATAGAGGAAACGGGCGAAGCGGACAACGCGACGCTGAACGCGCTGTTTATGTCCGACGCCAAAAAGAAATCAAACTAATCCAAATAATAACGGTCGTGAGAAGACAGTCAGACTTTCTTCTCACGACCTTGTTTTTTTTCGGTCTTTATCATTTTTTTAAGGTGCGCAAAGGTTTTTTCCTCTCCCTCATCGCGCAGCATTTCAAGCAGGCTGCACAACAGCCTTTCGGTGTCCGGATGCATACGGTTTTTGCCCTTTATGCGCAAAAAGTAGATGTACGGCTCTTTGTCGGTATATTTGTCGCCCTTATATATTTTGCTTGCGGCAACGCGGTCGCAGAACATTTCGGCAACATAACGCAGAGGCATTTCCACGTTTTCAATATTCTTTGTAACGGGGTTGTAGTCGTTCCAGTATTCGTAGTGGTGGCGGTTTCTGCCCTTGTGGTGCAGCCACGCGCACGAACAGCCGTACAGCTCGCGCTCGCGCTCGTTGGGGCTTCGCGTGCCCTGATAAAACCGCGCGCCCGGAACAAACTCGGTGGGGCTGTATTTTGACAGATCGTGCCTTAGCCCCTGCCACAGTATGCCTGCCTTGCGGCAATGGGCTATAACGCGGTGCCTGTGCCGCGTTATTGTTCTGAAATGCTTTATGGGATGTGCCATTTTTATCACCGTCACTAAGTATAGCATATTTTTTTGCGCAAATCAACTTGCAAAGCTCCGAAAATATGATATACTTCTTATAGAGCAAACACTATTCGGAGGATAATATGCGCAAAAACATCCTATTCGACCTTGACGGCACGCTGCTGCCAATGGATCTGCCCAAATTCATCAAGATTTATCTCCGCTCGTTCTGTGAACGCTTTGTTCCGCTGACGGGCGTTGACGGCGATACCCTATCCACGGGCATTTGGAACGGCGCCGCCGCCATGGCGCAAAACGACGGCAATTACATAAACAGCGAGCTGTTCTGGGAGGCAATGAACTCGACCTGCGGACGCGACATGCGCGTGTTCAAAAAAGACATTGACGATTACTACACCGGCGGCTTTGCGGCTGCAAAGGATGCCGTGTGGCAAAGCCCGCACGCCGCAAAAAGCATTGAGCTGCTCAAGAGCAAGGGTTGCAGGCTGATTGTTGCCACAAACCCCATATTCCCCATCTCAGCCACCGTTATGCGAATCAAGTGGGCAGGGCTTGATCCGACCGATTTTGAGCTTATCACCGTGTATGACAACAGCTCAAGCTGCAAGCCGAGCCTGCGGTACTATGCCGACATCTGCGCGATATGCGGCATTTCTCCCGAAGAAAGCATGATGGTTGGCAACGATGTTGACGAGGACATGTGCGCCGCCGAACCGGGCTTTGACACCTTCCTTATCACCGACTGCTTAATAAACCGCCACGAAAAAGACATCTCAAAATACAGGCACGGCAGCTTTGAGGAGTTTTACCTTTGGCTGCAAAAGGAATATGACTGATGTTATAAGGGCTGACCGTTTTTCTGCGGTCAGCCCTGTGTTTTGATTATTTAAAATACTTAACGCCGCTTTCAAAGATCTTCTGGTCTTTTTCGTAGGGGACGTTTTTGTAGAGGTTTTCGCCCTTTCTTTCGCTGTGACCCATCTTTCCCAGCACTCTGCCGTCGGGCGAGGTAATGCCCTCTATGGCGCAGACCGAGCCGTTGACGTTGAAGGCGATGTCGCCCGAGGGCATACCGCTGAAATCAACGTACTGCGTGGCAATCTGTCCGTTTGCCGCAAGCTGCTTAACGGTCTCCTCGTCCGCCATAAAGCGGCCTTCGCCGTGAGATACGGGGATAGCAAACACGTCGCCTGCGTTGACACCCGAGAACCACGGAGATTTTACCGAGGTGACGCGGGTGTATGCCATGTGGGAAATATGCCTGCCCACGGTGTTAAAGGTGAGGGTGGGGTCGGTGGGCTTAAGGTCGCGGATCTCGCCGTAGGGCACCAAGCCCAGCTTGATAAGCGCCTGGAAGCCGTTGCATATACCAAGCATGAGTCCGTCGCGGTTTTTGAGCAGGTCGTTCACCGCCTCGGCAATTCGCGGATTGCGGAAGGTGGTGGCGATGAACTTGCCCGAGCCGTCGGGCTCGTCGCCGCCCGAGAAGCCGCCCGGCAGCATTATCATCTGAGAGCTCTTTATGATTTGCTCCATACGGCTGATGGTTTCCTCTATTCCCTGCTGGGTGAGGTTCTTTACGATGAGCATTTCAACCTCGGCTCCCGCCTTTTCAAAGGCGCGGGCGGTATCCACCTCGCAGTTTGTGCCCGGGAATACGGGAATGAACACCCTGGGCTTTGCCGCCTTAACAGCCGGAGACGCGGTGTTTCTCTGCGTGTAAAGGGGAGCGTCAACGGTGACCTCGGGGCACTCCGCCTTGGTGGGGAACACCTTTTCAAGCGGAGCCGTCCAGCTTGAAAGCACGTCGTCAAGCGCCACGCTGCTGTCGCCCATGGTTATTTTGCCGTCGTCGGTAACGGCGCCCAGGTCGTAGTACAGCACGTCGTCTGAAAGCTGTGCGCCGTTGGCAAGCTCAAGCACGAGCGAGCCCGAAAGCGGAGCGAACAGCTCCTTGTTTGTAAGCTCCTTTGCAAAGCGGAAGCCGTACATGTTGCCGAAGCACGCCTTGCAAACGCACGCGGCTGCGCCGCCCTCTTTTACAACAGACGCGGACAGCACCTTGCCTTGGTCGGCAAGCGCATAAACCGCTTTATACATATTTACAAGCTTGTCCCAGTCGGGCATGAGGGTCTCTTTTACCTCGGGCACGGGCACATAGACCACGCGCGAGCCCGTGTTTTTGAACTCGGCTGAAATGGTCTTGCCTGCCTTGGTCATCGCCACGGCAAAGCTGACGAGCGTAGGCGGAACGTCGATGTCCTCAAACGAGCCCGACATGCTGTCCTTGCCGCCTATCGAGGGAAGTCCCAGCCTGAGCTGCGCCTGCATTGCGCCCAAAAGCGCGGCGGCGGGCTTGCCCCAGCGCGAGGGAACGTCCTTAAGTCTTTCAAAATATTCCTGGAAGGTGAGCCTTGCGGTAAGCGGATCGGCGCCTATCGCCAAAAGCTTTGAGGCGGATTCAACAACGGCATAAGCCGAGCCGTGGAAGGGGCTCCAGCGCGAAACGCCGGGAATGTAGCCGTAGCTCATCGCGGTGGCGTCGTCGGTCTCGCCCTTCTCGAGCGGGATTTTAGCCGCCATTGCCTCCTGCGGAGTGAGCTGTGTTTTGCCGCCGAAGGGCATAATAACGGTAGCCGCGCCGATGGATGAATCGAAGCGTTCGCTCAGACCTATCTGAGAGCAAACCTCCAGGCGCGCCATGTTGCCGCATATCGCCTTGTCAAAGGGCAGGTCGCGCAGAGACTCGGGGCAGGCGGTGCGGTAGCAGTCCTCCGCCTTTGGTGCGGCTATGTAAGCCTTGGCAACCTGGGTAACGCCGTTGGTATTGAGAAATTCGCGGCTGAGATCGACGATTTTGTCGCCGCGCCATGTCATGGTAAGACGGGGACTTTCGGTTACGACCGCAACGGCAGTCGCCTCAAGGTTCTCGGTTTCTGCATATTTAATAAAGGTATCGACGTCGTTTTTGTCGAGCACTACCGCCATTCTCTCCTGAGATTCCGAGATGGCGAGCTCGGTGCCGTCGAGACCGTCGTATTTTTTTGTTACCTTGTCAAGCTCCACCGCAAGTCCGTCGGCAAGCTCGCCTATCGCCACGCAAACGCCGCCCGCGCCGAAGTCGTTGCAGCGCTTTATAAGCTTTGCGGCCTTGGGGTTGCGGAACAGGCGCTGTATCTTGCGCTCGGTGGGCGGATTGCCCTTTTGAACCTCTGCGCCGCAGGTTTCTATTGAGCTTTCGGTGTGAGCCTTTGAGGAGCCCGTTGCACCGCCGCAGCCGTCGCGTCCCGTTCTGCCGCCCAGCAGCACAATAACGTCGTCGGGCATGGGAACCTCGCGGATAACGTTCTCCTTGGGAGATGCGCCTATTACCGCGCCTATCTCCATGCGCTTTGCCATGTAGCCCTTGTCGTAAAGCTCAACGACCTGACCCGTGGCAAGACCTATCTGGTTGCCGTAGGAGCTGTAGCCGTTTGCCGCGCCCGTGGTGATCTTGCGCGAGGGCAGCTTGCCGTGCATGGTGTCCTTGAACGGCGTTGTGGGGTCGCCCGAGCCTGTGACGCGCATTGCCTGATAAACATAGGCGCGTCCCGACAGCGGATCGCGTATGGCGCCGCCCAGGCAGGTTGCGGCTCCGCCGAAGGGCTCTATTTCGGTGGGGTGATTGTGGGTCTCGTTTTTGAACTGAACAAGCCATTTTTCGGTTTTGCCGTCTATGGTTACGGGAACCTCGATGGAGCAGGCGTTTATCTCCTCGCTCTCGTCAAGGTCGGGTATCATGCCCCTCTTTTTAAGGGACTTCATGCCCATAAGTGCCATGTCCATAAGCGACACTATCCTGTCGCTGTCCTTGCCGTAAACCTCGTCGCGGGTGTCGTAATACTCTTGAAGAGCGTCCTCGATGACCTTTCCGAGGGCGGCTTTTTCTATTTCTATCTCGCTGAGTCTTGTCAGGAAGGTGGTGTGGCGGCAATGATCCGACCAATAGGTGTCTATTACACGCAGCTCGGTAACGCTGGGATCGCGGCGCTCGGTGTCGCGGAAGTAGTCGCGGCAGAATTTGAGATCGTCAAGCGTCATTGCAAAGCCCATAGAGCCGAAGTAGGCTTCCATCTGAGCATCGTCCCAGCCTATAAAGCCCTCAACGCGCTTTACGTCCTCGGGCACGGGAGTTTCCATGTCGAGGGTCTCGGGCTTGTCAAGCGAGGCAAGGCGGCTTTCCACGGGGTTGATAAGATACGCCTCTATCTTTTTTTGCTCCTCGTCGGTCACGTCGCCCTTAAGGCAGATAACGCGGGCGGTAAGCACCTTGCACCTTTCGCCCTGGGTGAGAAGCTGCACGCATTGCTCGGCAGAGTCGCCGCGCTGGTCATACTGACCGGGCAGATACTCCATTGCAAACACGCGCCAGCCGTCCTCTACGGGCAGGGTCTCCTCATAAATAACGTCGGCGTTGGGCTCTGACAGCACTATGCCCTTTGCCCTGTCGTATTCGTCGCGGGTAAGACCCTCTATATCGTAACGCACGATATATCTGAGGTCGGTGACGCTGCGCAGTCCCAGATTGTGGCGGATGTCCCAAAGGGTCTGCTTTGCCACAACGTTGAAGCCGTCGCGCTTCTCAACAAGAATTCTGATTACATCTGACATTTTATCAGCCTCCGTGTAATACATTGTTTATTATAAAACGTACTGATTTATTTTATCACACTTATTCTGCTTTTTATTTCATTTACGGCATTAATACAAAATCCTCCGCACAGGGCTTTAGCACATCGGCAGGATTTTTGCAAAGCAGCAGCTTCACATACATTGCCGCAGGAGACGCCGCCGGCAGCGGAACTATCCCCAGCCGCGAAAAGCTCTGCTTGCTTTCATAGTCAAAGCCCTCGCAGGCTCCCGTAAGATAAACGGGCACGCCCTTTTTGCGCGCCTCGTCGCAAAAATCGCAAAAGCCCGACACATCCGTTGGCAGCGTGCCCGAGTGATAGCCCTCAAGGAGAACCGCGCGGATTTGGGGCGTGAGCTGCGGAAGCGTCATGCAGGGGTGCGCCCTTAAAAACAGAACGTCACCGAATATTTCGCCGCCGAGGGACACCTCGTCCTTTACGGCGCTGTAGCCGGTGTTTTTGCAAAAGCCTTTGCCCTCTGTCCTGCCGTAGCAGGCTCCCGTCGCGCTGAAAACGCTGTCGGTATAAGGGAGCTGGGGCAAAAGCCTTGTCGCGCGGTGTATGGTTGTAAAGCCGTCGCCCGTGTTTTTATACGAAACGAATACGCCGGTTCCGCCTGCGCAGCGAATAAAGTCCGCCGCAGCCCTAAAGTTTTGCAGCCCGTTTGAGCGGCTGTCGGCGAGCGGATAATTCGCCGACGCCAAAACTATCGGCACGCTGCTGCCGCCGAACACATAGCCGAGATACGCCGACGCATACGGCAGGGTGTCGGTGCCGTGGGTCACTATCACGCCGTCGCAGCCGTCAAGGCTGTTTTTTACGCAGTCCCCGAGCGACAAAAGGCGGTCTGCCGTCAGGTTTTCGCTTAAAATGCGGTACGGCTCCTTAACGGTAAGCTCCGCGTCGCCGCCGCTTCTGCGGTACATATCAAGCAGCAGGCGCGAGTTTTCCGCCCTCGGCGAAATAACGTCTCCGTCGCGGCTGCTGCCTATGGTTCCGCCCGTAAAGATCACGGTGATTTTCAAAAATTATTCAACTCCGATGTCGTTCATCACCATGCCGGTGATCATCTTGGGGTAAAAATAGGTCGATTTCTGAGGCATCTTCTCACCCGCTGCGGCAACGTCGCGTATCTCTGTTACACGGGTGGGATTGAGCACAAACGAGCATTGGAACTCGCCGCTGTCAACCTTCATTATAGCCTCCTCAAAGAACTTGGTGTAGGTCAGGTTGATCTGATTTGCCATGTTCTCCTTGTCTATGCCGAGGATCTTCTCGAGCACCAGAGCGTGCAGCACGCTCACGTCAAGCTGCTGAGAAGCGGCGCAAAGGTCGGGAAGCACCTCTGCCATTACGCTGTTGTCGGCAAGCACAAGCAGATACCATTCGCCCTTGCCGCAATAGAAGCCGAACGCGTGCCTGCCTGCCTTGTATTCCTTTGCAAGCGCGGGGTTCAGGTTGGACACGTCGGTAAATTTGGTTATCTCAAAATAGTCTTTGCAGCCCTCAAGCACTATATTCCTGTCAAAACGGGGAAGGTCGCGCACCATGCGGTGGGTCGGGAACACAACAAGACCCGGGTGCTCCATGTCCATAAGGTACATCATCTGATAGTCCTGCGCGTCGCCCTCCTTTGAAATGCCGTTTTCGCGGCAGTAATTGCGGTAATTGAGAGCGGTTTCGTAGCGGTGATGTCCGTCCGCTATATAAAGCTTGCGGTCGGCAAAGTCCGCCGTCAGCTTTTCTATCGCCTTTTCGTCGGTCACTATCCACATTTTGTGGGTGATGCGGTCGTCGTCGGTAAATTTAAGGTCGGGGTCGCCCGTTGAAAGCGCCTCGATGGTGTTAAGCGTTTTGTGCTCCTCGTCCATATACAGCGCATAAATCTGACTGAAGTTGCAGCCGGTCGCCTTCATAAGCTCAAAGCGGTCTGCCTTTGCCTTTGAAAGCGTAAACTCGTGCGGCAGGATAACGCCCTTTGAAAACTCCTCCACCTTGACGCGGGCTATTATTCCCTTTATGCTCATGCGGCGGTTGTAGGCGTTGAACTCCTCCTCATAAATATATATCGCGGGCTTATCCTCGTGAATAAGGATACCGCTTTTGCGCCATGCGTCGAGCACCTCGCCGGCGCGCGCATAAACATCGTCGCCGTCCTTGGGAAGCTCAAGACGGATAACATTGTACTTGTTTTGGGCGATATACCCCCTGCGCTGCTTCTCGCTTATGATGTCGTAGGGCGGACAGCACAGCTCTTCGAGCTCGCCCGCCTTTTCCGTGTTGTAGCGCATTCCCCTGAACGCCTTGATTTCTGCCATAATGATTACCTCTTTCCATATGATTGCTTCATAAAACCCATGCGGTATATATTATAGCAAATCTCGGCTTGAAGTGCAATATTCCGCCGCCTTGTTCTTTTGGTTAATATTTTGACGTTCTCAATGATTATTTGCGCACATCTTATCTGCGCGGACTGTAAGTAAAAGTGATGTACTTTTCTATCCACGTTTCGTCGCGGTAAGGGCTGTATTGGCTCATCATACAGCCGTGGCACAGATCGGCGGCGATATCCTCCGTAACGTCGATAAGCTCAAGGTTTTTCTTCCATTTTTCGCCTATCGCGTCATAGCCGAGCCATGCGCCCAGAATGTTTCCGGCTATTGCTCCCGTGGAGTCGCTGTCGCCCTTGTGGTTGACCGCGGCTATGATGCACTTGTCAAAATCATCGTGATATCTGAGGGCGCAGTAAAGCGCTATGGCAAACGCTTCGTCGGCCACCCAGCCCTCGCCCAGGGCGTGGATGTTGTCAAGGTCGGCTTTGCCGTTTTGCGAAAGCCTTATCGCTTTGTTGAACAGCTTGGTAAAATCAGCTGCACAGGGCTCGTCCTTATACATATCCGCCACCGCATCGCGCGCCTCCTCTGCTATTTGCAAAAGAGAAAGTCCGCGCTCGTCATACACACAGCGGTGGATGACATATGCCACGGCAGCCGCGGGAATACAGCCCAGCGGATGACCGTGAGTTATTGCGGCAATACTCGCCGCCTCTTTGGCGATTGCGCGAATATACGCCTTGTCACACAGCAGCGCGATCGGAGCCACGCGCATAACGCCGCCGCAGCCCTTGCTGTTGTTTCTTGCCCTGCCGTCAAAAACGTTCGCCCTGTTTGACAGCGCCGAAAGGCAGGTGTTGCCGGGTGCGCGCGGGCTGAAAAGCTCGGGAACGTTCCAAAGCCAGGTGTAATGCTTTTGGTTTCCGCGCTGCTCAAAGCTTATCCTCTGAGTGAGCAGCCAGTCGCTGTACGCGGCGGCAACACAATGGGCAGGATTTACGCCTATGCCCCTGAGCTTGCCGCGGGTTTCTCCAAACAGCAGACCGCAGGCGGTGAACAGCGTCATCTGGGTGTCGTCGGATATGAGAGCTCTGCCGCTGCCGTCAAGTCTGTACTCCGTAATGCCGCTTTCGCCGTATGTGCCGAAGATAGCGCTCTCGGACATAAACTCCACCGCATAGCCGAGCGCGTCACCTGCCGCGCCGCCCACAAGGCAGCCCTTAACCTTGCTCAAATAACGCTCCTTTTGCTTTATCGTTTGCTCAACGGCGTCATATACCGGCTGATACTCGTCCCTGTAAAAGTTATAATCTGTAAAAAACTCTTCAAATGCCTTAAAGTTTTTTTGCTCCCTGTCGCGGCTGAGCACGGCAAAGGTCACGGATCTGAAAAAGCCCTTGAAGCCCACGCCGTCATAGTCAAATTCCTTTACGGCGCGGTAAAACAGCTCCGCCACAAGGTTCGGGTCGTTGCCGAACGCTCCGCAGCCCCACGCGCCGAGCACCAAATGCGAATAGCCCATGAACGCCGCGCATTTGAGCATGGCGGAAATGCGATGCGACAGCACTTCCATGTAATCCTCAGGGGTCATGTCGCCTATGCCGTGCACCACGTAAGGGGCGGCGCAGGTGAGCACACCCACGGTAACGGTATCGTCGAGCAGCTCGCCGTTTTTGTCGCGGATTATCTCTGTCTTTTTTGAAAAAATCATCGCGTCCGACGCCATTCTCGAGTTGAGCGAACGGTTGTATTCGTAGTATCGCCGGGCGTTTTCGCTTTCGAGCGAGAGCAGCAGCGAGCTTTTGCGGCACAGATCCTCCTCCTGAGCGATCGCGCCGTTTCTCACTCCGCCGCCCGGGTTGACGGGGTTCGCAAAGTTGAGCACAAGTATCCTTTCGCCCTGTTTGTCGGTAAGATACCTGTCATGCACCGAAATCGCCGCCGAAAAGGAGTCGGTGTTTACACAGTCAACGCTTATTTTGCCTGTTGAGTACGGCTTGCTCACAAATTTGTGCTCGCAAATACTCTCCACGTCCTCCGGCAGCAGCACTTTGCACTCCCGTTGTTCTCTAAAGGAGGTTTTGAGCCTAACGACCCTGCCGTTCTTTTCATAGCCGCCCCGAGCAAAAACAGCAAGCGTTTCGTTTAGCATTTCTATGTTTGAAAGAAGCTTATCCATAATATTTCCCTTCAATATAATAACGGCCGGAAAAACCGCTGTCCTTCCGACCGTAAATTTTTTTATTAAACCGCGTCCTTGTTGTTGCCGTAATAGGCGTTCAGATACATCTGCCTGATCTCGCTGATAAGCGGATATCTGGGGTTTGCGCCCGTGCACTGGTCGTCAAACGCCTGCTCGGTCATTTCGTCGAGGCTTGCAAGGAAGTCCTCCTCGCTTATGCCGTATTCCGCGATAGAGCCCTTTATGCCGATCTTACTCTTAAGCTCGTTAATGCCGTCTATCAGATTCTCCACGCTCTCGGCGTCGTCCTTGCCGCCAAAGCCCAGGAAACGGGCGATCTCGGCATATCTTGCCATGGTATGGGGGTGATCATACTGCGAGAAGGTGCCCATCTTTGTGGGAACCTCGGAGGAATTGAAGCGGATGACCTGCTCGAGCATAAGCGCGTTGGCAACGCCGTGGGCGATGTGGTGGAACGCTCCCAGCTTGTGAGCCATTGAGTGGCAAACGCCCAAAAATGCGTTGGCAAACGCCATGCCCGCCATTGTGGCGGCGTGGGCTACCTTTTCGCGCGCGACGGGCTCGTTCTGACCGTTCTCGTAGCAGGCAGGCAGATACTCAAAGATGACCTTGAGCGACTTGAGCGCCAGACCGTCGGTAAAGTCGGTCGCCATTATCGAGGCGTATGCCTCAAGCGCGTGCGATACCGCGTCGATTCCCGACGCCGAGGTCAGACCCTTGGGGCCGCTCATCATGTTGTCGGCATCTACGATAGCCATGTTGGGCATAAGCTCATAGTCCGCAAGCGGATACTTTATGCCCGTCTCCTGGTCGGTGATGACCGCGAACGGAGTGACCTCGGAGCCTGTGCCCGAGGATGTGGGAACAGCTATGAAATATGCCTTCTCGCCCATTTTGGGGAAGGTGTAAATGCGCTTGCGGATGTCGCAGAAGCGCATCGCCATGTCTTTAAAGTCCGCCTCGGGATGCTCGTACAGCACCCACATTATCTTTGCCGCGTCCATTGCGGAGCCGCCGCCCAGGGCTATTATAACGTCGGGCTCAAACTTGCGCATCGCCTCGGCGCCGTTCTGAGCCGAAATAAGCGACGGGTCGGGCTCTACGTCGGCAAAGGTAGTATGTGTTATGCCCATTTCGTCGAGCTTGTCGGTTATGGGCTTGGTGTAGCCGTTTTTGTAAAGGAAAGAGTCGGTGACGATAAAGGCTCTCTTTTTGCCCAGAACGTCCTTAAGCTCCTGCAAGGCTACGGGCATGCAGCCCTTCTTGATATACACCTTTTCGGGGGCTCTGAACCACAGCATGTTCTCTCTCCTTTCGGCAACGGTTTTTATGTTGAGCAGATGCTTTACTCCAACGTTCTCGGATATTGAGTTGCCGCCCCAGGAGCCGCAGCCGAGGGTGAGCGAGGGAGTGAGCATAAAGTTGTACAGGTCGCCTATGCCGCCCTGCGAGGACGGGGTGTTGACCAAAATACGGCAGGCTTTCATTCTTGCCGCGAACTCGTCTATCTTCTGTCTTTGGTTTACCGCATCGACATACAGCGACGCCGTGTGGCCGTAGCCGCCGTCTGCAACAAGCTGAGCCGCCTTGTCAAGCGCGTCGCCGAAGCTGCGCGACTTGTACATTGCAAGCACGGGAGAGAGCTTTTCATGCGCGAATTCCTCGCTTATATCAACGCTCTCCACCTCGCCTATGAGTATCTTGGTGCTGTCGGGCACGGTAACTCCCGCCAGCGCAGCTATGGTAACGGGGCGCTGACCAACAATCTTTGCGTTGAGCGCGCCGTTGATGATGATGGTCTTTCTTACCTTTTCGCACTCCTCGTCGCTCAGGAAGTAGCAGCCGCGCGCCGCAAACTCCTTTTTGACCTCGTCGTATATATTCTCCGAGACGATAACGCTCTGCTCCGAGGCGCAGATCATGCCGTTGTCAAAGGTTTTTGAATGGATGACCGAATTGACCGCAAGCAGGATGTCGGCGCTGTCGTCGATTATAGCCGGGGTGTTGCCGGCGCCCACGCCCAAGGCGGGCTTGCCGCTGGAGTATGCCGCCTTTACCATGCCGGGGCCGCCCGTTGCCAGAATACAGTCCGCCTCCTGCATGAGCATGTTGGAAAGCTCAAGCGAGGGAACGTCTATCCAGCCTATAATATCCTCGGGAGCGCCCGCCCGAACAGCCGCCTCAAGCACGAGCTTAGCCGCAGCTATGGTGGATTTTTTTGCGCGGGGATGGGGGCTGATGATTATTCCGTTGCGGGTCTTAAGGCAGAGCAGAGCCTTGAAGATAGCGGTGGATGTGGGGTTGGTGGTGGGTATAACAGCCGCGATAACGCCGAGGGGCTCGGCTATTTTCTTTATGCCGAAGGTTTTGTCCTCCTCGATAACGCCGCAGGTTTTGGCGTCTCTGTATGCGTTGTAGATATACTCGGAGGCAAAGTGGTTTTTAATGACCTTGTCCTCAACAACGCCCATGCCGGTTTCCTCAACTGCCATTTTGGCAAGCGGAAGCCTTGCGCTGCACGCCGCGGTGGCGGCGGCGAGGAAAATCTTATCCACCTGCTCCTGTGTGTAGGAGGCAAAAATGCTCTGGGCTTTTCTTACCCTTGCAAGAGCCGCCTCAAAGCCTTCCGGATTTTCTACGATAGGATATTCTTTGTTGCTCATGTGATCTACCTCTTATAAAAAACTTTATGCTGACCGCCGAAAGCACGACGGTCAGCTACAGTATCCGGGTTATTTACTCAGCGCGGGATCTCTTCAAACTTGATGTTGTTCTGCTTTGCGTAAGAGAGCGCATAAGAGTTTGAGTACGCCTTTATGGTGAAGCCGTCTGCGCACTGCTCAAAGGTATCGGGAGAGATCTTGGTGATGGTCACGGGGATGGAAACCTCGGTAAGAGAGGCGCACTGGAAGAACACCTTCTCCTTAAGCTCCTGCAGGGTGTTGCTCTCGGGAATGGTCACGGACTTGAGGCCTGTTGCCGAGAAGGCGTACCAGTCTATCTTCTTAAGAGTAGAGGGCAGGGTGATCTCCTCGAGCTTCTGGCAGTTCCAGAAGGCGTTCTGACCGATTATTTTAAGACCCTCGGGCAGAGTTACCTTGGTGAGGTTTTTGCAGGTGGAGAAAGCGTAGTCCTGGATCTCGGTAACGGTCGAGGGAAGCGTTACGCTCTCGATGTTATCCTTTGCCTGGAAAATGCTGTGACCCACAACGCTTACTGCGTGACCGTCAACAGACTCGGGAATGGTGACGTTCTTGTCGTTGCCCTTATAAACGGTGACCTTTACCTCTTTATCGTTGAGCTTGTAGTAGCCGAAGTTCTCATCCTCAAGGTCGGGAGCCGTGGTCTCTACCTTATAGCCGGCGGAGTTGGAGTTTTTGTTTTTTCCTTTCTTGTTTTCGCAGCCGCAGCCCGAAACGCCTGCAGCCACGCTCACGCACAAAAGGCACGCGAGGATCGCACTTATGATTCTTTTCATTTTTAAAATCCTTTCCTGTGAAATTGTTATCGATCGGTAAAATTCTCGATTACCGTTATTTTACCATTTTCGCCGAAACCTTGTCAATGCTTTTTTTGATTTTTTGTCGCGCAAAGAGAATATATACTACATACTCGCGGTTTCAAGGTTGTCTTTTGCCGCGATGACCGCCTGTCTGAGGGCTTCGTAATCCTCCCAAAGCGCGGGACAGGTGTATTTTTTCCATGCCTCAAGGTTTCCCTCTATAAGATGGGCGCGCATCTGCGTTGCCGAAATGTCAATAAGCTTCGGCACATACAGCTCGCTCAGCTGCACGCTGACGCCGTCAAACCAGTCGAGCCTGCGCTCCTCCTTGCCCGAAACCAGCAGGTCGGGCGCGCGGTGAAAGCGGTGGGCTATGTTTTGCAGCACATATTCGCCCCAGGTGGAATTGTTGCCTACGCCGATGTCGGGCAGGGGATATATCTTCACCCTGTCGCCGAACACCTTTTGAAGCATCCCGCGGCGCATTTCGTATGTATATGGGTTTTTCAGAGTGCCCGATTCCTGCGAGGAGCCGACAAATATCCCCACCTCGCCGCACAGCTCTATCGCCTTGTTTATCATATATTCGTGCCCCGTGTGAAAGGTCTGGAACCTTCCCACGGTTATTCCCAGCCTGAACGGCTTGTTTTTCATGCGTTATTCCTCCCGCAGCGGTTTTTAATAGATTATCACAATAAATGCGGTATGTCAATCAAAACCGCGGCGGCAAAACGAACGCCCCGCGAATCGGTAAGCCCGAAACGCGGAGCGTGGTTATTTGTCCTTTACAAATCAGTCAAAGCTGTCTGCGACCGATTCCTCGACCGGCTCGGGAACGGCGCTTTCGATCTGCACGTCGGCATATCTCTGCATACCGGTACCGGCGGGAATGACCTTACCGATGAGCACGTTCTCCTTAAGGCCAACCAGCGGGTCGATCTTGCCCTTGATGGCGGCGTCGGTCAGCACTCTGGTGGTCTCCTGGAACGACGCAGCCGACATGAAGCTGTCGGTGGCAAGCGCCGCCTTGGTAATGCCCAGAAGAAGCTGGGTGAACTCGGCGGGGCGCAGGTCGCTTTCGCCTGCGGCAATGCGCTTTTTGATCTGCTCGTTCTCGTACAGCACCTCGTTTTTGTCGTACATCTGACCCGACATGAAGGCTGTGCTTCCGGACTCGTCAACGCGCACGCGGCGCATCATCTGACGCACGATTACCTCGATGTGCTTGTCGTTGATCTCAACACCCTGCAGGCGGTAGGTGCTCTGCACCTCCGAGATGAGGTAGTTCATTACCGCCTCGGGGCCGAGAATGTCGAGAATGTCGTGGGGATTGACCGCACCGTCGGTGATCTTGTCGCCGCGGCGTATCTCCTGACCCTCGGCGACCTTTACGCGGAAGCCGAACGGGATGAGATAGGTCTTTTCCTCGCTTGTTTCTTTGTTATATACGACCGCGTGACGGGCGCCCTTGATCTCCTCAAAGCGCACCTCACCGTCGATTTCGCTGATGATGGCAAGGCTCTTGGGCTTTCTCGCCTCAAACAGCTCCTCAACACGCGGAAGACCCTGTGTGATATCCTCTGCCGAGGCAACGCCGCCGGTGTGGAAGGTTCTCATTGTAAGCTGTGTACCGGGCTCGCCTATGGACTGAGCCGCGATGATGCCCACAGCCTCGCCCACCGTTACGGGCTGGCGGTTTGCCAGGTTTGCGCCGTAGCACTTGCGGCAGGCGCCGTGCTTTGCGCGGCAGGAGAGCACCGAGCGGATCTTGATGCTCTGAACTCCGGAATTAACGATGACGTCAGCCTCTTTGTCGCCCATCATGGTGTTCTTGGAAACAAGCACGTTGCCGTTTTCGTCGCAGAAATCGTCGAGCAGATAACGGCCGATAAGGCGCTCGTGCAGCGGCTCTATGATGTTGGAGTCGCCCACCTTGATGTCGAATATCTCAAGACCGTCGGGGGTTCCGCAGTCCTCGTCGCGTATGATTACCTCCTGCGATACGTCAACCAGACGGCGGGTAAGATAACCCGAGTCGGCGGTACGCAGCGCGGTGTCGGCAAGACCCTTTCGCGCGCCGCGCGAGGAGATGAAGTATTCGAGAATGTTAAGACCCTCACGGTAGTTTGCCCTGATGGGGATCTCGATGGTTTTACCCGAGGTGTTTGCGATAAGTCCGCGCATACCTGCAAGCTGACGGATCTGGCTCATGCTTCCGCGCGCGCCCGAGTCCGCCATCATAAAGATGGGGTTATAGCGGTCAAGGTTCTTTTGCAGGGCGTTTGTAACGTCGTCGGTAGCCTTTGCCCAGACGCTGAGGATCTCCTCGTAACGCTCCTCCTCGGAACGCAGACCCATCATGTACTCGTCGCGGATGGAGTCAACCTCTTCCTCGGCTGCCTTGATTATCTCTTTCTTTTCGGGCGGGATCACGGCGTCGCATACCGCAACGGTGATAGCTCCCTTGGTGGAGTATTTGTAGCCCTGAGCCTTTATGTCGTCCAGCAGCACGCTGGTGCGGGCGGCTCCGTGCTTTTTGATGCTCGCGTCTATTATCTTTTTGAGTCCCGACTTGCCTACAAGGAAATCGACCTCAAACTTGAATTTGTTTTCGGGTATGCTTCTGTCGATAAAGCCCAGATCCTGCGGAATGGGATTGTTGAAGATTATCTTGCCGATGGTGGTATCCACAAGAGCGGAGCGCACAACTCCGTCTATCTCCATCTCGCGGCGAACCTTTATCTTGGAATGCAGGTTGATAACGTCCGTCTGGTACGCCATCATCGCCTCGTCTATGTTGCGGAACACCTTGCCCTCGCCCTTTTCGCCGTCCTTGTCAAGCGTAAGGTAGTAGGAGCCGAGGATCATATCCTGCGTGGGCACCGCAACGGGCTGACCGTCGGAGGGCTTGAGCAGGTTGCCTGCCGCAAGCATGAGGAAGCGTGCCTCTGCCTGAGCCTCTGCCGAAAGCGGAACGTGAACAGCCATCTGGTCGCCGTCAAAGTCGGCGTTGAAGGCGGTGCAAACCAGCGGGTGAAGCTTTATTGCGCGACCCTCGACAAGCACGGGCTCAAACGCCTGAATACCCAGACGGTGAAGCGTAGGCGCACGGTTGAGCATTACGGGGTGACCCTTGATAACGACCTCGAGGGCGTCCCAAACGTTTTCCTTGGCGCGCTCAACAGCTTTTCTTGCGGATTTTATATTCTGCTCTGCCTTGGTTTCGACAAGGCGCTTCATAACAAAGGGCTTGAACAGCTCCAGCGCCATTTCCTTGGGCAGACCGCACTGGTACATCTTGAGCTCGGGGCCTACTACGATAACCGAACGGCCCGAGTAGTCAACGCGCTTACCCAGAAGGTTTTGACGGAAGCGTCCCTGCTTGCCCTTGAGCATGTCGGAAAGCGACTTGAGGGCGCGGTTGTTGGGGCCCGTAACGGGGCGGCCGCGGCGGCCGTTGTCGATAAGGGCGTCAACCGATTCCTGAAGCATGCGCTTTTCGTTGCGTATGATTATTTCGGGAGCGTTGAGCTCCAAAAGCTTTTTAAGGCGGTTGTTTCTGTTTATTACTCTGCGGTACAGGTCGTTGAGGTCGCTGGTGGCAAAGCGTCCGCCGTCCAGCTGAACCATGGGACGGATGTCGGGCGGAATGACCGGAACCACGTCGAGGATCATCCACTCGGGGCGGTTGCCCGAGGTGCGGAAGCTCTCTACCACGTCAAGGCGCTTCAAAAGGCGGATGCGCTTCTGACCCGACGCCGACTCAAGCTCCTCCTTGAGCTGAGCCGAAAGCTGCTCAAGGTCTATCTCGGCAAGAAGCTTCTGAATGGACTCTGCGCCCATGCCGGCTTCAAAGTCGTCCTCGTACTTCTCGCGCATGTCGTTGTATTCCGCCTCGCTCAGGCATTGATACTTGGCAAGGTCGCGGCAATCGCCGGGGTCGGTGACGATGTACTGCGAGAAGTAAAGCACGTTCTCGAGCACCTTGGGAGATATGTCGAGCATAAGGGCTATTCTGGAGGGGATTCCCTTAAAATACCAGATGTGCGACACGGGAGCCGCAAGCTCAATGTGACCCATGCGCTCGCGTCTTACCTTTGAGCGGGTGACCTCAACGCCGCAGCGGTCGCAGACCTTGCCCTTAAAGCGGATTCTTTTGTACTTGCCGCAATGGCACTCCCAGTCCTTTGTGGGGCCGAAAATGCGCTCGCAGAACAAACCCTCGCGTTCGGGCTTGAGCGTGCGGTAGTTGATGGTTTCGGGCTTTTTTACCTCGCCGTAAGACCATGCTCTGATCTGGTCGGGGGAAGCAAGTCCGATCTTTATGGAATCAAAAACATTGTTGTCTATCATTTTACTTCCTCCTTACAGTTCGTCTGTGCCAAAGTCGTCAAAAACGTCAAAAATGTCGTCCTCCTCGTCGGCAAGCGAATCGTCAAACATGTTGTCCTCCTCGCCGCCCTCGTCAAGGGTATAGCCGTCCATAGAGGTCATTATGCTGTCCTCGTCAAAATCGGTGGCGGCTGCGTCGGCAAGATCCTCGTCCTCGTCAAACTTCTGCTTGATGTCGATCTCCTCGCCGTTCTGGTCGAGCACGCGCACGTCAAGCGACAGCGACTGCAGCTCCTTGATAAGCACGCGGAACGACTCGGGGATTCCCGGTGTGGGGATGTTCTGTCCCTTTACTATCGCCTCGTAGGTCTTTACACGACCCACAACGTCGTCCGATTTTACGGTCAGTATTTCCTGAAGCGTATATGCGGCGCCGTAAGCCTCCAGCGCCCAGACCTCCATCTCTCCGAAGCGCTGTCCGCCGAACTGAGCCTTACCGCCCAGGGGCTGCTGGGTAACCAGCGAGTAGGGGCCCGTGCTTCTGGCGTGGATCTTTTCGTCAACTAAGTGATGCAGCTTAAGGTAATACATGTATCCCACGGTTACGGGGTTGTCAAAGGGCTCGCCCGTTCTGCCGTCTATAAGTCTTGTTTTTCCGTCCTCGCTGTAGCCCGCGTCCTTAAGAGCGGCAAAGATGTCGCCCTCGTGAGCGCCGTCGAAAACGGGGGTCATTATCTTCCAGCCAAGCGCCTTTGCGGCATAGCCGAGGTGAACCTCGAGCACCTGACCGATGTTCATACGTGAAGGTACGCCCAGGGGGTTGAGCACTATGTCAAGCGGCGTGCCGTCGGGCAGGAAGGGCATATCCTCAACCGGGAGAATACGCGACACAACGCCCTTGTTTCCGTGGCGTCCCGCCATTTTGTCGCCGACGCTTATCTTGCGCTTGAGCGCCAGATATACTCTTACCACCTTGTTTACGCCGGGCTGCAGCTCGTTGCGGCTGTCGGCTCTTGTGAACACCTTGACATCTACAACGGTGCCCTGCTCGCCGTGGGGAACGCGCAGCGAGGTGTCTCTTACCTCTCTTGCCTTTTCGCCGAATATGGCGCGCAGCAGGCGCTCCTCGGCGGTCAGCTCGGTCTCGCCCTTGGGGGTCACCTTGCCTACGAGTATGTCGCCCGCCTTGACCTCGGAGCCTATCTGGATAATGCCGTCCTCGTCAAGATATTTCAGCACGTCCTCGCCCACGTTGGGGATGTCGCGGGTTATCTCCTCGGGGCCGAGCTTGGTGTCTCTCGCCTCGGTGTCGTATTCCTCGATGTGGATGGATGTATAAACGTCGTCGCGCACGATCTTCTCGTTGAGCAGAACGGCGTCCTCGTAGTTGTAGCCCTCCCAGGTCATAAAGCCGATAAGGGCGTTTTTGCCCAGAGCTATCTCGCCGTTGTCGGTCGCGGGGCCGTCGGCAAGCACCTCGCCCTTTTTGACGCGCTGTCCGCGCGAAACGATGGGGCGCTGGTTGAAGCAGGTGCCCTGGTTGGAGCGCAGGAACTTGATTACCTCGTAGTCCTGAACCTTGCCGCTGTCGTACTGAACGCGGATGTTGCGCGCGTCAACGCTCATAACAACGCCGTCGTCCTCGGCGAGTATGCACACGCCCGAGTCGGTGCCCGCCTTGTACTCCATGCCGGTACCCACTATGGGAGCCTGGCTGCGCAGAAGCGGAACCGCCTGACGCTGCATGTTTGCGCCCATGAGCGCGCGGTTGGCGTCGTCGTTTTCAAGGAAGGGTATCATTGCGGTCGCCACGGACACAACCATCTTAGGCGACACGTCCATATAGTCGAATCTTGAAGCGGGCAGCTCCACGAACTCGTCGCGGTAGCGGCCTACGACCCTGCTGTTTGCAAATCTGCCGTTTTCGTCGAGGGGCTCGTTTGCCTGAGCCACATAGTAGTTGTCCTCAACGTCGGCGGTCATATATACAACCTCGTCGGTGACAACGCCCGTTTCCTTGTCGATTTTGCGGAAGGGCGCCTCAACAAAGCCGTATTTGTTGATTTTTGCGAAGGAAGCAAGGTAAGAGATGAGTCCGATGTTGGGACCTTCGGGGGTCTCGATAGGACACATTCTGCCGTAGTGGGTGTAGTGAACGTCACGAACCTCAAATCCGGCGCGGTCACGGGACAGACCGCCGGGACCCAGAGCCGACAGGCGGCGCTTGTGGGTGAGCTCGGCAAGGGGGTTGGTCTGATCCATAAACTGCGACAGAGGCGAGGAGCCGAAGAACTCCTTTATTGCCGCGGTAACGGGACGGATGTTTATAAGCGAGTTGGGCGAGAGCGAATCCATGTCCTGGGACTGGGTGGTCATTCTCTCACGAACCACTCTTTCAAGGCGCGAAAAGCCGATGCGGAACTGGTTTTGAAGCAGCTCGCCCACGCAGCGGATACGCCTGTTGCCCAGGTTGTCTATGTCGTCGGTGTTGCCAACGCCGTGCGCAAGGCAGTTGAGGTAGTTGATGGTGGCAAAGATGTCGTCAACGGTGATGTAGTTGGGAACAAGCTCGTCAACGCGCTCGCGCAGCATGCTCTTAAGCTCCGCCTCGTCCTGCGCTGAGTCGAGGATATCGCAAAGCAGCTCAAAGCGCACGTTCTCGCGCACGCCGCACTCCGCCTCGGCGTCAAAGTCAACAAAGTTGGAGATATCGACCATGCCGTTCGAGATGATCTTTACAACGGAATCGTCCGCCGCCTTGACGTAGGCTATCCTTACGCCCGCGTTTTCGATCTCCATCGCCTTTGCCTTGGAAATCTTGTCGCCGGGCATCGCCATTACCTCGCCCGTGCGAGGGTTTGACACCGGCTCTGCCAGCACCTGATGCTCCAGGCGGTTGGCTATGCCGAGCTTTTTGTTGTATTTATACCTGCCCACCCTTGACATGTCATAGCGGTTGGGGTCAAAGAACAGGTTGTTTATGTGGGTCTGTGCGCTGTCAACCGTGGGAGGCTCCGAGGGACGCAGCTTTTTATAGACCTCGATAAGACCCTCCTCAATATTGTGAGCCTGATCCTTTTCAATGGTCGCCTTCATTCTGGCGTCGTCGCCGAAAAAGTCGAGTATCTCGGCGTCGGTGCCCAAGCCGAGAGCCCTGATGAACGAGGTCACGGGCAGCTTGCGGTTTTTGTCGATACGCACATAGAAAACGTCGTTTACGTCGGTTTCATATTCGAGCCATGCGCCGCGGTTGGGGATCACGGTGGTGGAGTACAGCTCCTTGCCGGTCTTGTCGTGATCCATTTTGTAATAAACGCCCGGGCTTCGCACAAGCTGAGATACGATAACGCGCTCGGCGCCGTTTATAACAAAGGTGCCGCTTGGGGTCATGAGCGGAAAGTCGCCCATAAACACGTTGCTCTCTTTGATTTCGCCCGTTGACTTGTTGAGCAGGCGCGCGGTCACTCTCAGCGCGGCTGAGTATGTGGCGTCTCTGACCTTACACTCGATAACGCTGTAGTTGGGATGATCGACATCCAGGGTGTAGTCGATAAAATCGAGCACAAGGTTGTCCTGATAATCGGTAATGCCCGAAACATCCTTGAACACTTCCTTAAGACCTTCCTCAAGGAACCATCTGTAGGACTCCTTTTGCACCTCGATAAGGTTCGGCATGTCAATAACTTCTTCGATCTTGCCGAAGCTCATTCTTTCGGTGTTGCCAAGCTTTACGGGTTTGACATTTACCATAGGCGTATCACTCCTTAAAATTTTGAAACGAGGAAATCCGGCTGCAAAAATGTGATAAAAAACCACTTGACACAAAGGATATTTTGTGATAATATCCCCTTGTTAAAAGGATTTTTTTCAAAACATCTGCGGGACTTCTGCATATATCCCCATTATGGTACATTCTACTATTTTACGCGCCCGTAGGGTGTTTGTCAAGCCTTTTTCAAAAAGTTTTTACAAAATTTTAATCTTTAGTGCTCCAAAGGAATATTTTGCCCTTGGAGCGTTATTTTTTGCGCAAAAGAAACGCCCGACAGCGTGTAGGCTTTTCGGACGCATGAAAGCGCCCCCGGGCGCTCTCTCCCGCCTGTCATAACTGCATTGATAACGGTAGCCGGGCAAAACGGCGGGGTCAGGCAGCTTCCCGTAAATATAAAAAGCGCCCCCGGGGTTGCCCTCGGGGGCGCCTGAATGATCTCAGATCTATCTTGTCGGATAATATGTTATGGTCTTAACGTCGGAGTACGCTCCGCCCGAGCCGTAGAATATGGCTCGAACCTGGAAGTTGTATGCCGTACCCGACTGTGTGCCGGTGCACGGATAATACAGGTTTGTGGTAACCGCAGACGACCATGTGTTGGACGACGCCTTTTTGAAATAAACTATGTAGGCTGTTGCGTCCTTTACCGCTCCCCACTCGACGCGAACGCCGTTTGACTTGTTGGAGAGCTTTACAACGGGCTTGATGTTGTTAACGGGGGCATAGGTCTGGGTCTTAACGTCCGAATACGCGCCCTTAACTCCGCTGAATACCGCCTGAACCTGGAAACAGTATGCGGTGTCCTTTATAGCGTTAAGGTACGGAAAAAGCCTTTCCGTGCAGATTCCGATAAAAAACCATGTATATTGCAATATTCACTAAAAGAATATTGTTTTGCTAAAACAATTGGTGAATATTGTCATAACTTATTATAGCGCAATACAGCCCTTTTTGCAATACAAAAATACGTCCGCATTTTTAGCGATTTTGCACAACGCTTTTTTCGTTTCAATCTGCTATAATAATTTTATCAAAGGAGATGAGGCAATGGGCGAAAAATATTTTACCGTTTCATACGACGACGGGCTTGAGCAGGACAGGCGCATTATTGCGCTTATGGAACGCTACGGCATACGCGGCACCTTTAACCTGAGCAGCGGCATGTTCGGCAAAAAGAGCTATATACGCCGCGTGGGCGCGCTCTCAAAGGGCGCAGCTCAAAAAGACTCTGCGCACCCGGAGGAATACTATGACCATTTTGCCCTGAGCAAAAGCGAGGCGCAAAGGCTGTACTCTCACCCGAACGTTGAGGTTGCGAGCCACGGCGCCCACCACCTTGTGCAGACAGACCTCTCTCCCGAGGAAGCCGAGGAGGAGATAACGCGCGACTTTACCGAGCTGTCGGAGCTGTTCGGCTACCGCATCGTCGGTCACGCCTTTCCCAAGGACACCTACAACCAAAACGTGCTGGACGCCCTGAAAAGAAACGGCGCTCTGTATGCGAGGCGTGTGGCGCGGTTTAAGGAGCCGAAGGATTTCTCTTTTGACAGAAGCTCGCTTATCCTTATGCCCACCTGCTGGCAGCTCGACACCTACGTTAAGCCCCTGCTGCAAAGGTTTTTGGACACCCCCGCAGGAAAAGACGACATGGTATTCTTTATGTGGGGACACGGCTACGAGCTCGACTACGGCACCGCGCAGGGCAGCTACGACCACCTTGAGGAGCTGTTCAAAATGGTGTCGAAGGCAGGCGACGTTCATTGCGTTACAAACAGGGAGCTATACCCCGACAGCCCCCGGAATAATAAATAATAAATCAGCGTAAAGGAAAGTGTATAATATGAAGCATTTTTTGATAGTTGTGGATATGCAGAAGGATTTTATCGACGGCGCCCTCGGCACCAAAGAGGCTGTAAGCATTGTGCCCGAGGTCGTTAAAAGGATAGCGGACTTTGACGGAGAGATATTCGCCACCCTCGACACCCATTTTGAGAATTACCTTGATACGGCGGAGGGCAAAAAGCTGCCCGTCCCCCATTGCATAAAGAACACCGACGGTTGGCAGCTGAACGGCGACGTCAAAAGAGCGCTTGACGAAAAAGCCTGCACCCTTGTCGAGAAAAACACCTTTGGCTCGGTAGAGCTGCCCGGGCTTATTGAAAAGGCAGCCGACGGCGAGGAGTTTTCGGTCGAGCTTCTCGGTCTGTGCACCGACATCTGCGTGGTGAGCAACGCAATGCTGCTGAAAGCCTTCTTTCCCGAGGCGAGCGTATCCGTCCGCGCAGACTGCTGCGCCGGTGTAACGCTCCAAACGCATAAGGCGGCGCTCGATACAATGAGCTGCTGCCAGATAGATGTTGTTTAGTTGAGAGTTGAGAGCTGAAATTCTCAATTCTCAACTAAAAAACCGGTCGGGAAAACAGCCCATCGCCCAAGCGAAGCCGTCTTCCCGACCGGAACTATTATCTGTTATCTGTCAACTCAAAAATCCTTGGGGCCTGCGGCAACAAGCGCCTTGCCTGCCTCGTTGGTTGTGTATTTGGTAAAGTTCTTAACAAAACGCTGCGCAAGATCCTTTGCCTTTGCGTCCCACTCGGAGGGATCGGCGTAGGTGTCTCTGGGGTCGAGGATACCGCTGTCAACGCCCGGAAGCTCTGTGGGAACCTCAAAGTCAAAGTAAGGTATCTTCTTGGTGGGAGCGTTCTTGATGTCTCCGCCCAAAATAGCGTCGATGATTCCGCGGGTGTCCTTGATGGTTATTCTCTTGCCCGTGCCGTTCCAGCCGGTATTTACAAGATAAGCCTTGGCGCCGCTCTTTTCCATTCTCTTAACAAGCTCCTCGGCATACTTGGTGGGGTGCAGCTCGAGGAACGCCTGACCGAAGCAGGCAGAGAAGGTGGGTGTGGGCTCGGTGATGCCGCGCTCGGTGCCCGCAAGCTTTGCGGTAAAGCCCGACAGGAAGTAGTACTGGGTCTGCTCGGGTGTGAGTATGGATACGGGAGGCAGCACGCCGAACGCGTCTGCCGAAAGGAAGATAACGTTCTCTGCCGCGGGACCCGACGAAATTGTGTTTACGTTCTTTACAATTTTCTCGATGTGCTCTATGGGATAAGAAACGCGGGTGTTCTCGGTGACGCTCTTGTCGTCAAAGTCGAGCTTGCCGTCCTCGGAAACGGTCACGTTCTCAAGCAGCGCGTCTCTCTTGATGGCGTTGTAGATGTCGGGCTCGCTCTCTTTGTCAAGACCGATGACCTTGGCGTAGCAGCCGCCCTCAAAGTTGAATACGCCGTTGTCGTCCCAGCCGTGCTCGTCGTCGCCGATAAGCAGTCTTTTGGGGTCGGTAGAGAGCGTGGTCTTGCCCGTGCCCGAAAGGCCGAAGAAGATAGCGGTGTTTTCGCCGTTCATGTCGGTGTTTGCCGAGCAATGCATGGAGGCTATGCCCTGCAGGGGAAGGAAATAGTTCATCATTGAGAACATGCCCTTCTTCATCTCGCCGCCGTACCAGGTGTTGAGAATGACCTGCTCGCGGCTTGTAACGTTAAAGAGCACCGCGGTCTCGGAGTTGAGCCCGAGCTCCCTGTAGTTTTCTACCTTTGCCTTTGACGCGGTGAAAACGGTGAAGTTCGGCTCAAAGCTCTCCAGCTCCTCGGCTGTGGGCTTGATGAACATGTTCAGCACGAAATGCGCCTGCCATGCCACCTCCATAATGAAGCGGACAGACATGCGGGTGTCTTTGTTTGCGCCGCAAAACGCGTCAACAACATAGAGCTTCTTGCCCGAGAGCTCCTCTGTGGCGAGCTTTCTGCAAGCGTCCCATGCCTCCTGCGAAGCGGGATGGTTGTCGTTGGGATATTCCTCGGTAGGCCACCAAACGGTGTCCTTCGACTTTTCGTCCATAACGATGAACTTGTCTTTGGGCGAGCGGCCGGTATATACGCCCGTCATAACGTTGACAGCGCCCAGCTCGGTCACCTGACCCTTGTCAAAGCCCTCAAGCGACGGATCTGTCTCGTCGTTGAAGAGCTGCTCGTAGGAGGGATTATAAACGATCTCCTTAACATCGGTGATTCCGTATTTGCTTAAATCGAGTTTAGCCATAAAATTACATCCTTTACAAGATATTTTTTAACTCATATATAATACCATATGCAGAGCTTTGTTGTCAATCATAATCTCCACCCAAATAACCCTGCAAAAATGAAGCTTTTTCGGTCAATAACTGCAAAACGCCTGTAAATAATGCGCTTATACGCGTTTATTATTGCAAATATTGAAGCGAGCGCTTGTATTATCCTGCAATTTTTGACAACAGATTGACGGCGGCGGCATAAAATGATAAAATAAACCCGTAATGCTTTATTATATGAAACGGGGGTTGCATATGACAAGGATAACGACCGCCGCGCTTGCGGCGTTGCTTGTGCTTATTTACGCGCTTGCGCTTGCGGGCTGCGGTGAGGAAAACGGCGCCGAGATAGTGGGCGAATGGACGCCCTCAACGGTTTCAATAGGCGGCGCAACCATTCCCTACAGCGAGCTGCAAACCGAGGGACGGGACTTTTCGTTCAGGTTTTATCCCGACGGAAGGTGCAAAATAGTGATAGGCGGCGTGTCCAACGAGGGCAGCTACACCTTCAACAAGACCTCGGTCGATATTGAATACGGCGGCAAAAGCCAAAAGCTCGCCTACGACAAGGGCATACTGACCCTCAGCCTCAATTACAACAACGAGGTCACGTCTTATATGTTTACAAAAACCGTGGCTAATGACAGCAAAGAATAATATTTTAGGTCGGGAAGAAAGGTTTTTCTTGGTAGAAGCGTTTTCTTCCCGACCTAAACTCTAATCTCTATCCTCTGCCCGTCTCCGGGACGAACGACGGCATAAGCTCCAGCTTAAACTTATTCATCCTGTGCAGGTGGTCGATGCGCTCCTTGGTTTCGGGGTTGTCTATCTCGCCCGTGCGAATGTAGCGGTCAAGCTCGGCATAGGTAAAGCCGAGGTTGTCCTCGTCGGTTTTTCCGCAAAGACCGTCGGTGGGAACCTTATCCACAAGCACGGCGGGAAGCCCCAGCAGCCTGCCTATCTGCTTTACCTCGTCAACGGTGAGGTGCGAGCACGGGCTGAAATCGCCTGCCGAATCGCCGTAGCGCGTGGAGTAACCCACCCAGTCCTCGGACAGATTGCAGGTGTTTGCAACCCTGCCGTTGTTAGACTGCGAAACGGCATAGAGCGTTGCCATGCGTATTCTGGGCGGCAGATTGACGCGGCTCTGCACGCTGAGCTCAAAGGG
Source organism: uncultured Ruminococcus sp. (assembly GCA_902798365.1). GTDB lineage: Bacteria > Bacillota > Clostridia > Oscillospirales > Acutalibacteraceae > Ruminococcoides. The sequence continues at coordinate 2,240 of CADBWP010000012.1, read as the reverse complement.
AACAGCGTTCGTTATGCCCTCGACCGCGTCTTTTATGTTTACGACATAATGCTTTATGCCCAAATGCTTTACAAGAAGCTCCGCCATGTCTATGTCCGCCTGCTCGCCGCAGGGCATGAGCACGCCTATTACCCGGTCGCGCCCCAGAGCCTCGGCACAGAGCGCGGCTACAACAGAGCTGTCCTTGCCGCCCGAAATTCCTACAACGGCGTTGCAGCCCTTGCCGTTCTGCTCAAAAAAATCCTTTATCCATTGCACACAGTCGTTTTTTACCTTTTCGGCGTTAAACATATTATCATCCTTTCGGTTTTTTAAAGCAATTTCGGTTTTGCTGTTATCAGACTAAGTATATCATTTGCAGCGCACCTTTGCAAGCGGTTTGCCAAAAACAAAAATAATGTGTTGACAGTCGCCCAAACTTCTGCTATAATAGTCGCAATGAGTAAACGCGCCAATAGCTCAGTTGGTTAGAGCTACCGGCTCATAACCGGTCGGTCCGGGGTTCGAGTCCCTGTTGGCGCACCAGTAATGAATCAGAGGTACCCTCAAAAGGGTACCTCTGATTCATTATTCCTATGTTCACGCGCCAACAGGGACTCGAAGGCGACTGTGCTGAGCGAAGCGAGGTAAAAACGCTCCGGGTGGACACACTACATAAAGAAGGTGTCCCACCGGTTTTTGAATATTCAGGTTTTATGCTGTTTTCTTTTGTTGTTGCTTTTCTGCCAAATGACGTTGGTAATCGGCTTCCAAATCTTCCGGCCTGAGCGGCTTGATGATGCCTACGCCGTTGTAGTAGATGTCGATAATCTGATAACGCTTGCCGTCGAGGTAGTGAGCGGCTGATACGACGATTTTTTCAATGAACTCGTGGACAAGCTCACCTGTCAGCTCGGTCGGCTCTGTGATTTGCTTAACCTTTTGAACAAATTTTTGCAGATTAACCGTCTTATCGGTTTCGGCTTCAAGATAGCTCTCCATTTCGGGGAGCTTTTCTTTTAGTTCCTTCTGCTCGGCTTCGTAGGTGTTGCTCAAGGTTTCAAAGCGTTCATCACTCAGCTTGCCCTTAACGTTATCCTCGTAGATATGCTGTATCAATTTGTCAATCTCGGCTATACGCTTCTTTGCCTTTTCAAGCTCTCGGCGTTTGGCGGTCAGCTCTTTCTTCTTGTCAGCGTCGTAGCTTTCAAGCTGCTTACGGACAAATTCTTTCTCAAAAGCCTGAATGTTTAGAAACACTCGCCGCATACTTTCAAGAACAAGTTTCGTCAGCGTTCTTTCGCCGATGTAGTGAGAGATACAGGTGTCTGGATTCTTGGAATAGCTTGAACACATAAAGTGCGGCGGATCACGCCGTTCCTTCTTGCCTGACTGATAGTACATCTTCTGTCCGCAATCCTCACAGAATACAAGTCCCGAAAAGATACTGACCTTCCGTATGGGTTTGCCGTTTTACCCGAATGCAGTTCCTGCGCCGGAATTTCACCGGTGCGTCGTATCGCTCGCTTGCGGTCATCGCAATATCATATCCCATTCGGACGGTCATTCAGTTGTATTTTGACACGACAAAAAGCCAAGTCACACAAGGCACTTTCCTCAATTCCAAAAGGGTAAACTACCCCGCAAGGTTAAGGAGCCTCATGTAACTTGACTTTAAATTTTCCGATAAAACTTTTGAAAATTCAAAGCGCTTATTTGTACTGCCGTTCACTAAAATAAGCTAAACTCAAACGACTAAAAAACAGAACGGAGCCGGCACTTCTGTCAGCGTACCGGTACCTTATAGCGCATCTTTGGCTTTGCGCTGCCCGCAGGTGATGCTCCTGCGCTCGTCAGCTCTTTACACTCATAAGTTCATCACTATTCAGTTTTAGCACACAAACAGTTAATGTTATAGCAAACATTCGTTTGAAAGTCAAACGTTTATAGATTTTTTGTTTGTAATTCAGACGTGAGATTATGATGTCACATCTAAACAAGCAGTGTATTTGTACTCCCGACAGTACAAATACGCTATTAAGGAACACAGCGACCTGTTGTTAATAACTTGCTTAATGCTTAAATATTTTTGAAATAATTTCAAATTCATTTTTCATTTAAGGATTATTTAATAATTTCTCCGCTATACTCAAACTGCGAGGTTCACAAAAGCGGATTTTGTGATACAATAAAAGGCAGAAAAGGAGAAGGCATATGTTTTTTGACATCTTAAAACGCGACCTAAAACGCAAAAAGACAAT
>CADBWP010000011.1 GCA_902798365.1 uncultured Ruminococcus sp. | reverse complement strand
CGAGTATGTAAAACAGCCACTTTACGCACATAAAGCCGAGCATTTGGTGGATCATTATGCTGTATGTGTTGTCGGCTATCAGTCTTACAAGCCTGCAATTCTTTACAACGGGTGTGAGCAGCCTCGATACTCTCAGCCAAAAAGCTATTCCCGTTATTGATGTTATATAAGGGAGCAGCACGCCGTTTTTAAACCCTGCCATAGATGACGGTGTGTATTCAAGGTTGTCAAACAGGGTGAGGATAAGCAGCTGAACGGCAAACAAAATCGAAAAGTAGCTTACGCTGTCAAGCGTGTCCCTTTGCTCCTTTGCTCCCACCGCGTATTGTACAGCCTGCCCAGCTGAAAGCACGGGAGAAAGAGCATTGTTCTTGTCAAAAGCTTTAACATTCCCGAATTGTGTCCGTCTGCGGCAAGCTGTATTCCCCACATGCCCACCGCCAGATACAAGGCAAGAATAAAATACTCGTTTTTTATTTTCGTTTTTCCGCACAATTTTCTGAACAGCACGTTAAGGACGCAGACCAAAAACAGCGGATAAACGAACCACGACCCGAGGTTATACTGAAACGCCTCGCCGTCGATAATCGGCATTACAAACAGATTGTACGGATTGACCTGTGCTCCTATAGTGTAATCAAGGCTTTGCATAAGCAGCACAAACAGCCCGTAGGCGATGTTCCATAAATACGCCGGAATAACAAGCCTCTTGCACCGCTTCCAAATATACCGCAAGGCCGACTGCTCATATTCCGCCTTGTAAAAATATCCCGAGATAAAAACAAACAGCGAAATGTTGAACGAATACGTTGGAAACCATTCATAGGCAAGCGAGATTCCGCCGTGATAGCAATGACCCGAAACAATGATTATTATTCCTATGGCAGACAAAAGCTTGAATTGTAAATTGGTTTGCTCCTCTTTTTTGGGGAGAGCCTTTTGCTTCATTTTCCTCGCGCTCCTGTCTGTTGCCGTTACGTCAATTATTCAGATAAACCTTTTCCGATGAAAACACTATCCCGTAGCTGTCGTAAAAAACACAGAGATAACAGCCTCTGTCCGGAATGATACCCTTGTCCTTCGGTGAATATGAATAAGTATTAGCAAGCTTTTTACGCTCGATAAAGCTGCACAAATGCTGCTCCGAATACAAATCCGCGTCGCCGTATGTCACGCTTCCCGACAAATCGGTTATTTTGCAGTACATTGCCCAGTTATCGGGCACGTAAAAGATTCTGACTATTTCATCAACGTACTCCGCAGAGGGCTCGGTGGTCGGCGGAACGGTCGGCAATGAGTTTTCGCACGCCTGCACCGTTGCAGGCTCCGTTTGCGTTTGGGTCACGGCTTCGGTCTGAGGTTCGGCGGCAGGCTCTGTCGGGTCAGGCACAACAGATTGTATTTGCGGCTGAGTTGCGGGTTCGGTGTTTGGAACAGCTTCGGCAGGCTTTTCCGTTTGCTGCTCAACCTTCTCGGTTGGCTCGATAACGGAAGAATAAAAAACTCCGTTTGCCTGCGTAACGCTTTGTGCAGAACTGTCCGTGTTTGTCTCCGTGCTCTCGGTCACATAACGATCTGCGTTTTCCTCCGCTGCTTTACTTTCATTGACGGTCGTGTATTGCGCGGTTGATTTCTCGGTCGGCAGAATTTGTATTTGTGTCGTCTGCCTGCCTCCCAAATTAAACAGCTGAACAAGGCTTACCGCCGCTACGGCAGCAATGCACGCCGCCGATATTATTCTCTGTCTGAGTATTATAGTCCTCAGCTTCCTTTTCTCCTGCTCTCCGGGGATATCAAGCGCCCTTTGCAATAGCTCGTCGAGTGTTTTCAAATTATTTACAGCATCAAAATTAAGCTTTTTCATTCTGTTCACCCCCGTAAATTTTTCTCAGTCTGTCGCGTCCCCGGCTGAGCATGGTCTTGACCGTGTTTTTATTTTTACCGAGGATAAGGGCTATCTCATCTATCTTATACCGCTCGCAGTAGTGGAGATAAAGCACCTGACGGTATTTCAGCTCTACAAGCGACAAAGCCCAAGAGATGTCGCCCGTATCCTCGGCAGAAGGGGCAAAAACAGGAGGCTGCGCAACGCTTCTTCTGCGGCTGTTGCTTCGGGCACAGCTGTTGCACTCGTTGATGGCAACACGCAGCAGCCATGCCTTAAGGTGTTCCTCGTCGTTAAAGTCCGGTGATTTGACATACAGCTTTACAAAGGTGTTTTGAAAGCAATCCTCGGCGTCGGCAGCGTTGTTTATATGAACGCTGCAAGCCCTGAGCACGCAGTCCGCATACCTTCGCACAGTCTGCTCATATGTAAGCCCTGCGTACAGTTTCATGCTTTCAACCCCCTTCACTATATACACGCCCCGAAAGGCGATTTGGTTTCAATCTTTTTTATAATATCACAGATTTTTTAAAACACAAATGTTTCACGTGAAACGTAAAACAAGAAAAACAAATAAAAATTCCAAAATATCTTTAAAAACAAGCCAATATGTGATATAATTTCAAAGGTAATTTTAAGAAAAGGCTAATCAGGTGATATTTTGGCAAAAATAATAGCTATATCCAATCAAAAGGGAGGAGTCGGCAAAACCACCACCGCCGTCAATTTGGCGGCTTGTCTGGGAGCTCTGGGAAAGAAAACCCTGCTTGTTGACGCCGACCCACAGGGCAACGCCACAAGCGGTGTGGCTATAGACAAGGGAAAGGTAAAGCTCTCGACCTACAACATAATTGTTGACGGGGCAAAGGCGGAGGAATGTATTCTTACAACGCCCTATCAAAATCTTCATGTGCTTCCGTCAAGCATAGATTTGGCGGCGGCAGAGCTTGAAATAGCGGAAAAGCCCCACCGCGAGGCTCTGCTTAAAAACGCTATACTTCCCGTTAAGCAATACTACGACTACATCATAATCGACTGTCCGCCGTCGCTGGGGCTTATCACGGCAAACGCGCTTACGCTTGCCGACACCTTCATCGTTCCCATTCAATGCGAGTACTACGCGCTGGAGGGACTGTCTCAGCTTATGAGCACGGTGCGCAGAATAAAGCGGCAGTACAACTACTCAATAGATTTGGAGGGCGTGCTGCTGACGATGTACGACGGCAGGCTCAACCTCACCCAGCAGGTTGTGGATGAGGTCAAAAGGTTCTTTCCCGGCAAGGTGTTCGGCACGGTCATCTCGCGCGGAGTAAGGCTTTCGGAAGCGCCCAGCTTTGGTATGCCGGTTATCTATTACGACAAAAACTGCAAGGGCAGTCTGGCATACACCGCGCTTGCCAATGAAATAATCGCAAAGGAGAGACGTTAATGGCAAAAAAACTCGGCGGTCTCGGCAAGGGACTTAACGCCATCTTCAAGGAAAACGACAGCGAAGAAAGCGGCAGCACCGTCACTCTTAAAATATCGGAGCTGGAGCCGAACCGCACCCAGCCCCGAAAGGAGTTTGACGAGGACGCGCTGTCCGAGCTTGCAGACAGCATATCGCGCCACGGTCTTTTGCAGCCCATTCTTGTGCGCCCGCTTACGCTGGGCGGCTACGAGATAGTCGCGGGCGAACGCCGCTACCGCGCCTGCCGCATGGCGGGGCTTACGGAGGTTCCGGTCATAATACGCGAGCTGAGCGAGGGCGAAACCATGGAGCTTGCGCTTATTGAAAATTTGCAGCGCGAGGACTTGACGCCGCTTGAAGAGGCGGAGGGCTACAGCGTGCTGATGAACGAGCACGGGCTTACTCAGGAGGACGTGGCAAAATCTGTGGGCAAATCGCGCCCCGCGGTAGCCAACGCCCTGCGGCTGCTAAAGCTTCCCGAATATGTGCGCGAAAGGCTCGCCTCGGGCGAAATAACCGCGGGTCACGCAAGGGCTCTGCTCGGTCTTGAAAACGAAGAAAATATGCAGGAGCTGTGCGATCTGATAGTAAGTAAGGACCTGTCGGTAAGGCAGACCGAACAGCTTTGCAAAAAAGCCCAAAAGCAGCCCAAAGCGGAGGAGGCGCCCGAAAAAAAGCCCTCGTTTTACAGCATGGTAGAGCTTGCGCTGAACGAGAGCCTGGGAAGAAAAATAAAAATAACAAAAAGCAAAGGAAAACAAGGCGGAACGCTCCAAATCGAGTTTTACTCGGACGAGGAGCTGACAGAGCTTTCCAATAAACTTAAATAAGGAGTAACAGCATGATCGACATTAAATTTTTAAGAGAAAATCCCGACGCGGTAAAGGAAAATATCAAAAAGAAGTTTCAGGATTCAAAGCTTGAGCTTGTGGATAAGGTTATAGAGCTTGACGCTCAGAGCCGAGCGGCAAAGCAGCAGGCAGACGAGCTTCGCGCAAACCGCAACAAAATTTCAAAGCAGATCGGCGCGCTTATGGCGCAGGGCAAAAGGGAAGAGGGCATGGCTCTTAAGGAGGAGGTCACCCGTCAGGCAGAGCAGCTCAGCGAGCTTGAAGCCCGCGAGGCGGAGCTGAGCGCAAATGTGACCGAGATAATGATGCAGATTCCCCAGATGATAGACCCCGACGTTCCCATAGGCAAGGACGACAGCCAAAACGTCGAGATAGAGCGCTTCGGCGAGCCCGTTGTGCCCGATTTTGAAATCCCATATCATACCGACATCATGGAAAAGCTCAACGGTATCGACCTCGACTCTGCGCGCAAGGTGGCAGGCAACGGCTTCTATTATCTTATGGGCGACATTGCAAGGCTTCACAGCGCGGTCATCTCGTATGCGCGCGACTTTATGATAGACCGCGGCTTCACCTACTGCGTGCCGCCGTTTATGATTCGCAGCAATGTTGTTACGGGCGTAATGAGCTTTGCCGAGATGGACTCTATGATGTACAAGATAGAGGGCGAGGATCTTTATCTTATCGGCACCAGCGAGCACTCTATGATAGGCAAGTTCATCGACACCATCAACAACGAGGATCAGCTTCCCTACACCCTCACCAGCTATTCACCCTGCTTCAGAAAAGAAAAAGGCGCCCACGGAATAGAGGAGCGCGGCGTGTATCGTATTCATCAGTTTGAAAAGCAGGAGATGATAGTTGTCTGCAAGCCCGAGGAAAGCAAAATGTGGTTTGACAAGCTCTGGCAAAACACGGTCGATCTGTTCCGTTCGCTCGACATTCCCGTGCGCACCCTCGAGTGCTGCTCCGGCGACCTTGCCGACCTTAAGGTGCGTTCGCTCGACGTAGAGGCGTGGTCTCCCAGACAGAAGAAATATTTTGAGGTGGGCTCCTGCTCAAACCTCGGCGACGCTCAGGCGCGCAGGCTCAAAATAAGAGTAAACGGCAAGGGCGGCAAGTACTTTGCCCACACCCTCAACAACACGGTTGTGGCTCCGCCCAGAATGCTCATTGCGTTCCTCGAGAACAACCTCAACGCCGACGGCTCGGTAAATATTCCCGAAGCCCTCAGACCCTACATGGGCGGCAAAGAGATAATCAAATAAAATATACCTGAATCATTAAAAGGGTTGTCGCATGGTGCGGCAACCCTTTTTTTGTTGTATTGTTCTGTCGGGAAGAGAAGTCATCACCCAAGCAAACCCTTCTTCCCGACCTAAAAATCAATTCAAACAAGCTATCTCTTTCTCTCTCTAAAGCCTATCGCCGTTTCGGAAAGAATGTCAACGCCGCCCGAAATGTATTCTCCGTCCTTTATGACCGAGCGTTCCTCGGCTTCAATGGTTTCTCCAAATTCGTCCGGGAGCGAGAGCTTAAGGTCGTTTATTCTCAAATCGACATGTGTGCTTCCGGCTTCTTTTATTCTGAACACTACCCTTATGAACTCGGCGTCGCACAGGGGCTCCAAATACAGATCGGTGTAGTTGCCTCTTATTCCGAACCCAACGCTGCCCGGGCTTGTGTTGATCATCTCATTATAAACACAGGGCATTGACGCCGAGCAGTATTCAAGCTTGTCGCCGTCATATGTCAGCAGCCAGTCGGTGTTGAGCAGACCGTAATCGCTGTCGAGCCTGTAGGTAAGGGTTACATAGCTGCCGCCCTCATCAAAGCTGCGCGAGCTGAATTTTGCTTCGGTATATGGGAACAGATTTGAGCCTGCCGTAACGGTCAGCTCCTCCAAGGTCTTTTCCGCAGCTTCAAAGGATATATCCGTCCGGCAGCTGTAGTCTGATTTGTCCGCAACGACCTCACCGTTTCTCACAACGGCTCTTTCCTCTGCCTCAATCGTTTCACCGTACTCATCGGCGAGCGACACCTTAAGGTCGCTCACATTCAGCTCAACTGCGGCGTTGCCCGAGCCCATGATTTTAAACCTGACGGTGACAAATTCCGCGTCTGAAAGCGGCGACAGAATCAGATCGGTATAGTTGCCCTTTACGCCATACTCAACGCTTGCGGGAGCGGCGTTTATAACTTCATTTTCAGCGCAGGGCATTGTCGCCGAACAATATTTGAGCAGGCTTCCGTCGTAGGTCAGCAGCCAGTCGGTGTTGAGCAGATCGCGGTCGCTGTCAAGCGTGAACGTGACAGTTACATAATTATCGTTTTCGTCCCGTCGCAGCAGAGAATAGTTTGCGCACTTGTCGGGGAACAGGTTTGACTTCACCGTGAGCAGCAGCTCTCCGTCGGGCATTCTGTACGGCGTGCCGGGGCTTACATCGTAGCCCGCGATGTACAATTGAAGCTCTGCCGAGTCCTCTATTGTAACGCTTCCGTCGCCGTTAATGTCGGCAAACAAAAGCCTCTCTGCGCCGATGATATCATACTCCGCCAAATAGCGCTGGATCGCGGTGACATCTCGAACATCTATAAAGCCGTCAAAATTTACGTCACCGATCGCGGCAGAGGCGTTTTCGTCATACACCCAGCCTGCATAAAGGGTCAGGTCGCCCGTCACGGCGGTGTCAAAATTCCATCTGTCATTGCAATCGGGGTCGGAGTACCAGCCGGTAAAAACATGCCTGTCCTTAAACATGTTTTTCGGCTCCGTGCAGGGCTTGTCCTCATACAAAATCTGAGGTACTATGCTTCTTCCGCCATTCGGCTCAAAGCTTACTATATGGGTATTCACGTCGCCTCTGCTTATCAGGGTGGCAAAGCTTCTGCACGTGGTCTGCCCCTCCGCATTCTTTCCCGTTACAGATATTGTATTCTTTCCGGGCTCGGGCACAGTCAGCTTAAAGCTTTGAATAACAAAATCGGCGGAGCCGTCCTTAACATCTGCCGAACCGTATTCCAGCCCGTTTATGTAAATCTTACACGACGTTGTGCTCTCGTCATTTACCCTTATGCTTACGGCGACGTCCTGCCCCTCATTTACGATTGCGTCAGCCTTGGCGTGATTTTCGGGTGTGATAAAATCATCTTTTTTATTCAAAATATCAATCGACAAAGCGTCGTCGTCACGGGTATAGGGGTAAGAGCTGTGCGAATCGCGCGTGCTGTCAAGCAGCTTTTTATCGGATTCAAACTGACTGTCAAGCCAGCCTATCCTGTCGGCGAGAAATTTTTTGAAATAACCGGTGTCGGACAAATAACCCCTCGCGTTGTTTTTCATCAACGAATAATTTCTCCTGTTCCACCTTGCTTCATCAGCCAAGCCCGATTCCTTAAGATAAGCGCTTTCGCTGTCCAAAACGCCGTCGTCCTCAACAAGAGCTTCAAGATACGGTCTGATTTTCCAATACTGCTCGGTCGCCTTTGCAACGAACATGGGATCGTCAAGCCATTCCTTGAAAAATGACTGGGTGTTGGCGTCGCCCGCGCTTACCCATCCGTAATAAGGCGTATATGCCACAGATGTGCCGCAGCCCCAGTCAAAGTCCCACACGGGTCCGAACTTTATTTTACCGCCCTTATCCAGATAGGCATACCTGCTCTTTTTGTTCATGTCAAGGTTGCCCATTATTTCATTTACAAGCCAAAAGCTCACCATCGAATCAATATCGGCAAGCCGCGTGTAATGCTTTCTTCCGTTTTCGGTTTCCGCATAACCGTCCTCGGACTTGTACGCGTTTTCAAAGCTCTGCCAGTAGTTTTTTACATAGCTCATCATCGCCTGATTCGTATTGAGATACTCAGGCGACTTAACCATTATTTTCAGTCCCGACAACAACGTAAATTTTGAAACCTCGTCATATTCCTCGGACAGCTCAAAAAGATAACCGCCCGAAATATCGTAATCGGGAAGACTGTATTCGTTTCCGTTGATCGTATAGCTTCCGCCCGTAACCCAGCTCAAATCGGTTTTCAGCTCATCCTCCAGGGCGTCCTTATCTATCTTGTTTCCCCTTTTCTTTTCCGCCTTGTTTATGATGGAGGCTAAATCCTTTGCGGCTTCCTCCCAGTCATATATATCAACCCTGGTTTCATCTATCCTTATCTGCTCGCACAGCAGATAATTGCCTGCATATTCTCCGTTAAAAACAACCGTAGTCCAGGTGTTGTCCATATATTCGAGCCCGAGCCGGGCGGCTATCTGCCGGGCTGTGGTATTTCTCAGAAAGCACTCGTCGGTGTAGTTGTTTATCAAAACCCAGTTTTTGTTTGAGCCCATGCCGAACATATCGGTTTTTTTATTCAGTTTTATGCGGTACGGCTTTTTGGGCATACCCCATGAAAGGTTTCCCCTGCCCTTTATTGACACAGCGCCGTCATAGCTTGTATATGGCGCACCGCCGCTGTTCTGAACAGTCATGGAGCCGGACTTGTACTCGATTTTTGAGGTGACGGGCAGACCGTCGTCGGTGTTGATATACAGCACGGGAAGCCTGCTGAAATAAACCCTGTCCGCATCGACCTGTTCGCCGCCGTCGAAAGCCCTTACCTCTATCCATTTTTCGTAATGATCTTCGGTCAATACAAAGCCGTCGGGCGCGACCTCGCTTCCGCCCGCAAAAAGCTTAAGCTCATATCCCGAGGGATTATTTATAACAAGCTCATCGCCCGCGCAAAGGAGCTTTTTTTCAATGCCGAAAGCCGTTGCGGACACGGACTCATCAGCCTGCGCACCCTCGGCATATATAACGGACATTGAAAAAAACATGCTCAACAATATTATTAAAGACAATATTTTGGTACAGTTTTTATTTATATATTTCATAATATATCCTGTAAAATTAAAAACAAAAATAATTATACATATCAGAATTATATCATACACTATTTCTTTATGCAATAATCTTTAAAACAAAAAAACACGTCAATATTTTATTTCGAGAATACAAGTCGGACTTGATTTTAACATCGGTGTCCCGACAAAAAAGTTTTACTTAATTTTTAAAAGCATTGAAAATTCTATCGGAATAGTGTAAAATAGTATATGGAAACATTAAAGAATAAACAGGCATAATTACAATTGGGGGCTTATCATGGCACAGATGTATAAAATCAGAACAAAAAACAAAAACGTATATCTTCGCGTGGCAAAGGGACATTTTGCCACCATGCACAGCCACACAAATTACTATATAGACGTGACCACCCAGAAGAACCGTTTGTCCGAGGCAAAGGCTGTGGCAGAGGAGCTTGTTCATCACTACCGCTCCAACACCGTTATAGACACCATCCTCTGCATAGACGGCACGGAGGTAATAGGCGCGTGCATGGCAAGCGCCCTTACAAGGGATGACTACATAAACATGAACGCTCACCAGACCATTTATGTTATGTCGCCCGAATACATAGGCGGCGGTCAGATGATGTTCCGCGACAACCTTGTTCCCATGCTTGCAGGCAAGCACGTGCTGTTGCTCGCCGCGTCGGTAACAACGGGAAAAAGCGCACTCGCCGCCATTGACGCCATCAACTACTACGGAGGCAAGGTCGTGGGCGTTTCCGCTATATTTGCAACGGTAAAGGAGTGCGACGGTCACCCTGTCCATTCCATATTCAACCCGAACGACCTGGGCGACTACGAAAGCTACAAGCCTCACCGCTGCCCAAAATGCAAGGCAGGCGAAAAAATAGAGGCGCTTATCAACAGCTACGGTCTTTCAATGCTTTAACCTTGCCGAGATTTTTTGGGCAAGCTGACGGAATAATATTCAAGCAAGCCGTGCGCCTTGATTTGTGCGGTGTTGCCTTAAGCATCGGATTTTTTGTCATTTTAATACGGACGGAGGGAGCCCTTGCCTGCTCCCTTCTTTTTATGTTTAACAATGTTAAACGACCGCAAAAAAACGACCGAAAAACAGCCCTAAAAATGATTATTTACTTGATTTTTTACCTCAGGTTTGCTATAATGAATTAGTATGGATTTTAATGTGGATTAATTTGCGACATCAAATCCGCCCGCATATTCGGTGAGTGACAAAAACTCAGTATTCATCGGATTTTTTACTGTTTTTTACACATAATACAACAAACAAAAATAAGGAAATAACGGTACCGAAAACCGCAGGAGAGGAAGAAGCTTATGAATTCATTCGGCGACGCATGGGAGCTTGTGTGCTCCTACTGCAAAAACAAAATAACCGACGTCGCATACAACACATGGATCGTCCGCATCAAGCCGCTTGAGCTTGATTTTGAAACCAACACCGCATATCTTATAGTTCCGACAGACTTTCATCGTCAGACCGTAAACAGGTGCTATATTCCGCTGCTCAACGAGGCGTTTGAGGCTATCTTTGACAACAAGTTCAACATAGCTCTTAAGACCCCCGACGAGATCGACCAGCCCAAGCCCGAGCCAAAGCCCGTTGAAGAGGAAAAGAAAAGCAACTACGAATACACCTTTGACACCTTTATCGTAGGCTCCTCAAACAACTTTGCCCACGCCGCGTGTCTTGCAGTTGCAACCAATCCGAGCAACGCCTACAATCCCCTGTTTTTGTACGGCAACTCGGGACTCGGCAAAACCCACCTGCTTTTTGCAATTCAAAACGAGATAAAAAAGAATTATCCCGAAAAAAACATCTGCTACATCAAGATAGACGACTTTATAAACGAGCTTGTCGAGTCGCTCAAAATGAAGACCATGATAGAGTTCAGGCAGAAGTACCGCCAGGTAGATGTGCTTTTGGTTGACGACGTTCAGTTTTTGGGCGGCAAGGAGGGTATGCAGGAGGAGTTCTTCCACACCTTCAACGCGCTTTACGACGCACACAAGCAGATCGTTCTCACCTCGGACCGTCCTCCAAAGGAGATAAAGACCCTTGCCGACAGGCTGCGCTCTCGCTTTGAGCAGGATCTTATAGCGGACATCCAGCCGCCCGACATCGAGACGAGGATAGCCATCATCAAGCGCAAGGCTGAGCTTGTCGATATCGAGCTTTCAAACGAGGTGTGCGAGTACATAGCCTCCAAGCTCAAGTCAAACATCCGCCAGCTTGAGGGCACGGTAAAGAAGCTCAAGGCAAAGTCGCTTTTGAACAACGAAAGAATAAACATCTCCACCGCTCAGGAGGTCATCGCGGACATTCTCAACAACGACGTTCCCCCCGAGGTCACCGTTGAAAGAATAATAGACGAGGTAGCACGCACCTACGGCGTCACCGCCGAAGAGATACGCTCGCAGAAAAACAAAAGCGCAAACATCTCGAACGCGCGCCACATTGCCATCTACATCACGCGCGAGATGACCACGCTCTCCATGGTGAACATAGGAGAGGAATTCGGCGGCAGGCATTACTCCACTATTATTTACTCCCTGCAAAAGATACAGAAGATGATAGACAAGGACAGAAAAATAAAAGAGCTTGTCGATGACACCATAAAGAATATCCGCGACAGATAGTTTTCAACATTTTTTTCATAATACACCGTTGATTCCATGTTGGGATGTTTAATGATGAACAAAACATGTTGACGAGTTGAAAAATGTGGATTTCCGGTTTCACAATTGTCCCAAAAGCCTCCACCTGCGCCTGTTGACCGAAAAACGCGATAAAGCCTTGACTATCCGCGCTTTTCCATGTTTTAACATCCCCTACTAACACTAATAAAAATAAAGAAAGAATAGATTGGAGAGTTTTTCACCGTGAAGATATCCTGTCTCAGAACCGACCTTGTTTCCGCTCTGTCAAATGTGTCAAGGGCGGTCAGCATCAAATCTTCCATTCCCGCCCTTGAGGGCGTGCTTATAAAGGCATACGGCAGCAGCATCAACATTTCGGGCTATAATCTTGAAATAGGCATCACCACCGACATAGAGGCAACCGTTCAAAGCGAGGGTGAGATAGTGCTGGGCGCAAAGCTGTTTCTCGACATTGTCCGCAGGCTGCCCGAGGAGATCGTGCTTATAGAAACCGACGACAGGCTTGTGACCTACATAACCTGCGGAAAGGCGGATTATCAGATAGTGGGAATGTCCTCGGTGGAGTACCCCGATCTGCCGTCCTTCCAGCAGACAGATACAATAACGATGGACTGCGAAAGACTGCGCGATATGATCCGCCGCACGGTTTATGCCGTGAGCGACAACAACGCAAAGCCCATCTATATGGGCTCGCTTTTCGAGATAAATGAAGGCGTGCTGACCATCGTCGCCATAGACGGCTTCCGCATGGCTATACGCAAGGAGGCGGTTGAAAGCGAAAGCAACACGTCCTTTGTTGTTCCGGGCAAGACCCAGTCAGAGGTATTGAAGCTTTTGACAGACAGCGAAAGCAAGGTGGAGATCCTTGTGGGTCAGCGCCATATCATGTTTAAGATAGGCAGCTACAGGGTGGTTTCCCGTCTTATAGAGGGCACCTTCCTCAACTACAGATCGACAATACCCTCGGGCAAAAAGACCGAGCTTGTTATAAATATCGGCAAGATGATAGATTCCGTCGAGCGTATGGCTCTGCTCAACAGCGATAGGATCCAAAGCCCGGTAAGATGCAAATTCAGCGAAAATCAGATCCGCCTTTCCTGCGCTTCGGCGGTGGGCAGAGCGAGCGACGTTATAGAAGCGCCGATCATTGGCGAAAGCGTTGAAATAGGCTTTAACAACCGCTATATGCTTGACGCCCTTAAAAATGCCGACACCGACGAGGTAAAGCTGATACTCAACGGCGCGGTTTCACCCATAGTGATGACCCCCGTCAGCGGAGACGAGTTTTTGAATCTTGTGGTGCCCGTGAGGTTGGCAAATGAGGGCTGAAACGATAAAAATTGACAGCGAATTCATCCGCTTGCAGGATCTGCTCAAGCTTTGCGGACTGTGCGACACAGGCGGCTTTGCCAAGGTGGTCATCCAAAACGGAGAGGTAAAGGTAAACGGCGAGGTCTGCACCATGCGCGGCAAAAAGCTGAGGCCGGGCGACTGCGCCGAATTTGAGGAAGTTACCGTTACGGTAAGCTGAAAAATTGAAGGTAAGAAAGATAGCATTTAAAAATTTCCGCAACCTGTGTGACGCGGAGGTATCGCCCTGCGAGGGAGTCAATGTGATATTCGGCGACAACGCGCAGGGAAAAACAAATATGATAGAGGCGCTGTGGTTTTTTTGCGGAGGTCATTCCTTTCGCACAGCCAAGGACAGCGAGGTCATCCGCTGGGGCGAAAGCGGCGCGCAGATAGAGCTTGCCTTTTACGGGCAGGAGAGAGAACAGACGGCGTCAATAAGATTCGGCAGCGGCAAAAAAACCGTTTCGATAAACGGCGTTGAAAAGCCGTCGGCGTCTTCGCTTATAGAAAAATTCTGCGCGGTGGTGTTTTCACCCGAGCACCTCAACCTGATAAAACGGGGACCCGCGGAAAGGCGCAGGTTCATAGACAGCGCCATCTGCCGCGAAAAGCTGAAGAACGCGGTGATACTGTCAAAGTATAACCGTATGCTGCAGCAGCGCAATTCTCTGCTTAAGGACATAGGCCGCCGACCCGCCCTTGAGGATACCCTTGACATATGGGATTCTCAGCTTGTGCATTACGGCGCGGCTCTCATAAAAAAACGCCTTGACTATGCAAGGCTGCTCTCACAAAGCGCCGAGGGCTATCACAGCGGAATATCCGACGGAGCCGAAAGGCTCGCCGTAAGGTATATATCTACCGAGGGCATAGGCGAGGACGACGATCCCGAAGCGATTCGCGCGGCGTTCGCCGAAAAATGCAGGCAGAGCAGGCGCGCCGATATTGCCGCGGGAGTGACCCTGTGCGGTCCTCACCGAGACGATATAGAGATTCTTATAAACGGCAAAAACGCAAGGGCGTTCGCTTCTCAGGGTCAGCAGCGCAGCGCGGTGCTCTCGCTCAAGCTCGCCGAGGCCGCCGTGCTCAGAGACAGAATGGGCGAGGAGCCGGTCATTCTGCTTGACGACGTGCTTTCCGAGCTCGACGGCGGACGTCAGGACTATCTGCTCAACAAGCTGGGCGGCAGTCAGGTTTTTATAACCTGCTGTGAAAGGTCAAACAAGGAGCAGCTGAGGGAAGGCAAATTTTTCACCGTTTCAAACGGCGTTATTTCGGAGTGAATATGTATCTGCACCTGGGACAGAGTACTGTCATAGACGACAAAAGCATAGTTGCCATGTTTGACATAGACGCCGTAACGGTGTCAAAGCGGACGCGTGACTATCTGTCAGCCGCTCAGAAGAACGGCGAGGTCATAAACGTGTGCACCGAGCTTCCGCGGTCGTTTATCGTGTGTGACGACGGCGGCAGGCAGCTTGTATATATATCTCAGCTTTCAACAAAAACGCTGAGCAAAAGAAGATACCACATCATTTGATTTTTATGAGGTAAATATGAAAAGAAGCAAACAAAGATGCCCCTACTGCGGAAAGCGGATATCGTATTTTTCCGCGTATTTTTCCCGCAGAAAGGCTATTTATGTGTGTCCGCGCTGCGGAAGGGAATGCAGGGTGGTCATAAGCAAAATCATTATCCCGATCTTTATTATTGTGGCTATGATCTCGCTTGCGGTTATAGGCTGCTGGTTTTTGTTCAAGCTCACAAGCAATCCGCTCGGCATAGCGCTGGTGGCGCTGCCGCTTGTCATCTTCGGTCTTTTTACGCCGAAGTTCGTTCAGCTTGAACCGCTCAAAAAATATCAGAAATCAATGGAAGCCAAAAAGGCGGGCATAGAGTATTCCGACAACTTTATATATTCCGAGCTTGAGGATGAAACAAAGGCGTCGTCCGACACGGGCTCATTCAAAATAAACGCAGATGTTTTCAATCAGATAAAGGCGGAGCGCAGCTCGGGCAAGGATCAGACCGAGTCCGACAACATAAGCTCAAGCTCCGTTCAGCCCGACGGCGAAAGCTACGTGCGCGTGGCGGCAAACGTAAGCGAGGATCACGCAGGCTCCTCGGCGCCGCTGAAAAAGCTCCACTCCGAGGGCGCTCCCGTTGCGCGCCCGAGACACTATATTCCAAGTCAGCCCGAGCCCGAGCCGGAAGATGACGTAAAGGAATATAAAAAGCAGGATACAAACAAGTATTCCGCCAACAGAAGGTTTTAGGCATGAAGCTTTTACCGAAAAGCTGCACCTGTCCGCATTGCGGCGCAATATACAGATACGGCGACATCAAAAAAACGATGCGGAAAAAATCAGACGAATGTTATCATTGCAAAAAGCGGTTCAAGGTGAGCAAGGCGGGCTTTTTGTGGCTCGCTATCGAGCTTGCGGCGCTGTACGCGTTAATCAACATTTTCGCGCTCAGCCTGCTTAATATGCAAAGCGTACTGCCGCTGTTCATCATAAATATAATACCCGCGGCGGCAGCGGTTTATCTTTTGCCGCTATATATCGAACTCAGGAAATAAAACGGATACAGGAAATAAAACGGATAACGGATACCGGAGGTTGTTGTTTTGAGTAATACAGATCACATTGAAGGAATAGAAGCCAACGAAAACGGAATAGAAATAACCAAGGTAGAGCAGGAATACGGCGCCGACGAAATTCAGGTGCTCGAGGGTCTTGAAGCGGTAAGAAAACGCCCGGGCATGTACATAGGCTCAACGGGTCCGCGGGGACTTCATCATCTTGTGTATGAAATTGTTGATAACTCGATAGACGAGGCTTTGGCGGGCTACTGCTCAAAAATCGACGTTGTGATCGAACCCGGCGACATCATCAGAGTATCCGACAACGGACGCGGAATCCCCGTAGGCGTAAACAGCAAAACGGGTCTTCCCGCGGTGACGGTGGTGTTCACCGTGCTTCACGCGGGCGGAAAATTCGGCGGCGGCAGCTACAAGGTTTCGGGCGGTCTGCACGGCGTGGGCGCGTCGGTTGTAAACGCGCTGTCCGAATGGCTCGAGGTAAAGGTTTGCGACGGCGACGATGTGTATTTTCAGCGTTTTGAGCGCGGAAAAACCATGTGCGACCTTCACAAGACGGGCAAATCCGACATAAAGGGCACCGAGGTTCGCTTTAAGGCAGACTCCCAAATTTTTCAGGAGACCACCGTGTATGACTATTCGGTGCTTGAGCGCCGTCTGCGCGAGCAGGCGTTCCTCAACGCAGGCGTTCACATCGAGCTCCGCGACGAGCGCGACCCCGATAACATAATCAAAAACAACTTCTGTTACGAGGGCGGCATAAAAAGCTTTGTAAATTACATCCACAAAAAGCGTTCGCTCGAGGTCATCCACCCCGAGGTTATATACTTTGCGGCAAAGAACGACGAGGACACCGTGGCGGTAGAGATCGCCATGCAGTACAACGAAAGCTACAATGAAAACCTTCTGACCTTTGCCAACAACATCCACACCACCGACGGCGGTACCCACGAGGAAGGCTTCAAGCGCGCCCTCACCTATGTAATGAACGACTACGCACGCAAGTTCGGCAAGCTCAAGGAAAACGACAAAAACCTGAGCGGCGAGGATGTGCGCGAGGGCATAACGGCTATCATCAGCGTAAAGCTCAAGGAGGCTCAGTTTGAGGGTCAGACCAAGGCAAAGCTGGGCAATACCGAGGTTCGCACCATGGTTGACAAGCTCGTGCGCGAAAAGCTGATGGTCTATCTTGAAGAAAACCCCGCTGCGGCAAGGGCAATATTCGACAAGGCTCTCGCCTCTGCAAGGGCGCGCGAGGCTGCAAGAAAGGCGCGCGAGAACGTAAGAAGAAAATCTGCTCTCGAATCCGCCCAGCTTCCGGGCAAGCTTGCGGACTGCCAGTCGCGCGACAGCAGCGAGACCGAGATATTCATAGTGGAGGGTGATTCCGCAGGAGGCTCCGCCAAGGGCGGCAGAGACCGCAGGATTCAGGCTATACTTCCGCTTTGGGGCAAAATGCTCAACGTTGAAAAGGCGCGCATAGACAAGGTATATGGAAATGACAAGCTCATGCCGGTAATAACCGCTCTCGGCACCGGCATAGGAGACGAATTTGACATAGAAAAGCTGCGCTACAACAAGGTTATTATAATGGCTGATGCCGATGTTGACGGCTCTCACATCCGCACCCTGCTGCTGACATTTTTCTTCCGTTATATGCGACCCTTGGTAGAGGAGGGTCATGTGTATATAGCACAGCCGCCGCTTTACCGCATTTCAAAGGGCAAGGAGCACAAATACGCGTATTCCGACCTTGAACGCGACCAGATTTTGGCAGGCATAGAGGGAAAAACCGAGATACAACGCTACAAGGGTCTCGGTGAAATGGACAAGGATCAGCTTTGGGAGACCACCATGAACCCCGAATCGCGCATTATGCTGCGCGTAGAGCTGAGCGACGCCGAGGCGGCTGACGAGACCTTTACCATTCTTATGGGCGACAAGGTTGAGCCGAGACGCGAGTTTATAGAAAAGAACGCCAGGTATGTTCAAAACCTGGACGTGTAAGAAGCGAGGTATTGATATGCATTCAAGATCATACATTACCGTAAGATATGCGGAAACAGACAGAATGGGAGTGGCTCATCACTCCAACTATCCCGTGTGGTTCGAGGTGGGCAGAACCGACTTTATCAAAATGTTCGGCATGACCTATTCCCAGATGGAAGCGGCGGGCGTTATGATACCGCTGGTCAACCTCAACTGCCACTTCGCTTTGCCCGCACATTATGAGGACAGGCTTATCGTGCGCACCTGGTGCATCCACATGACCGCCGCGCGCATAGAGTTTGCATATTCCGTAAAGAAAAGAGCCGACGACGGCACCGAAACCGAGCTTTGCTACGGAACCACCGAGCACGGCTTTGTGGATACAAAAACCTTCCGCCCCTGCAACGCCAAAAAGCGTCTGCCGGAGCTGTACGATATGATCAACGGAAATATTAAAGAGCTTTAAGATTATTTGAATAACAGCAACTGAGGTATAAAAATGGACGGACAAAACAACGAAATGCAAAACGGCAAAAGAATAATCGACGTCGATTTGCAAAACGAGATGCGCAAAAGCTTTCTTGACTACTCCATGAGCGTCATCATAGCCCGTGCGCTTCCCGACGTGCGCGACGGCTTAAAGCCTGTTCACAGGCGCATACTCTACACAATGTATGAAAGAGGTCTGGAGCCGTCAAAGCCGTATCACAAGTGCGCCGACACCGTAGGCTCCGTGCTGGGTGCATATCATCCCCACGGCGACGCGTCGGTTTATGACGCCATGGTAAGGCTTGCGCAGGACTTTTCAATGCGCTATATGCTTGTTGACGGTCACGGAAACTTCGGCTCGGTTGACGGCGATCCGCCTGCGGCGTACAGATATACCGAGGCGCGCATGAGCAAAATTTCGCTCGACATGCTGACCGACATAGACAAGGACACCGTCGATTTTGTTCCCAACTACGACGACAGGCTCAAGGAGCCCGTTGTTCTGCCCAGCCGTTTTCCAAATCTTCTTGTAAACGGCTCAAGCGGCATAGCCGTGGGCATGGCAACCGAGATTCCGCCGCACAACCTTGGCGAGACCATCGACGCGGTGTGCGCTCTCATAGACAATCCCGACGCAGAGCTTCCAGAGCTTATGGAATGTTTGCCGGGTCCCGATTTTCCCACGGGCGGCATCATCATGGGCAGAAGCGGCATCCGCGCAGCCTATGCCACGGGCAAGGGAAAAATAACCGTCCGCGCCAAGACCGAGATAATCGAGGCTAAAAACGGCAGATTCAAAATAATCGTTACCGAGCTGCCCTATAAGGTAAACAAGGCGAGGCTCATAGAAAACATAGCCAATCTTGTAAAGGACAAGCGCATAGAGGGCATTTCAAACATAGAAGACCACTCCGACAGAATAGGTATGCACATCGAGATAGACGTCAAGCGCGACGCCTCGCCTCAGATAGTGCTCAACCAGCTGTTCTCCTACACACAGCTTCAGGTCACCTTCGGCGCTATAATGCTTGCCATCGTTGACGGTCAGCCAAAGATACTCACCCTGAAGGATATGCTTCGCTGCTATATCGACTTTCAGGAGGAGGTCATTCACCGCAGAACAGAGTACAACCTGAAAAAAGCGCTTGACAGGGCTCACATTTTAGAGGGACTTAAGATAGCGATAGATTTTATCGACGAGGTAATAGCTATCATCCGCAAAAGCAAGGATCTGCCAACCGCCAGAGCCGCGCTTATGGAGCGTTTCGGTCTTGACGAGGTTCAGGCTCAGGCGATAGTGCAGATGCGCCTGGGGCAGCTCACCAATATGGAGCGCGCCAAGATAGAGGAAGAGATAGCCGCTTTGCAAGCCAAGATAGCCGAGTACAACGAGATATTGGCAAGCGACACCAGAAAGCTCGAAATAGTAAAAAGCGAGCTGCTCGCCATCAGAAACAAATACGCCGATCCGCGCCGCACCGAGATCTGCGCAATCAGCGGCGAGGTCGATATAGAGGACCTGATTCCACAGGAGGAGTGTGTGCTCACGCTCACGCAGTTCGGATACGTAAAGCGACTTGCCGTTGATACCTATAAGATCCAGCGCAGAGGAGGCAAGGGCGTTTTGGGCATGTCCCGCCGCGAGGAGGACGTCGCCACCGAAATGTTCATCATCAATTCGCACGACTACGTGCTGTTCTTTACCGACAAGGGACGGGTCTATCGCCTTAAGTGCTACGAGGTTCCCGAGGGAAGCCGCCAGTCAAAGGGCATAAACATAGCCAACCTGCTGCCGCTTTCGCCCGACGAAAAGGTGAGCTCGATGATAAGGGTGCCCGAATTTGACGAGGAAAAGTTCCTTGTAATGGTCACCCGAAAGGGTATAATCAAGAGGATCTCGCTCAACGCCTACAACACGGCGCGCAAGGGCGGACTTATCGCGCTCGACCTCAACGACGGCGACCGCCTTGCCTGGGTAAGAATGACCGACGGCAGCGCAAACGTCATAGTTGCCACCAAAAAGGGCTTTGCCATCCGCTTTAAGGAAACCGACGTCCGTCCCATGGGACGCATGGCGCGAGGCGTAAAGGCTCTCAGCCTGCGCGAGGGCGACGAGGTAGTGGGCATGAGCGTAGTGCGCGAGGGCGGACTTGTGCTCACCGTCAGCGAAACGGGCTACGGAAGGCTGTCCGCAGCTGACGATTACCGACTGCAGTCGCGCGGAGGCAAGGGTCTCAAAAACTACCATGTTGAAAGGTTCGGCGATGTTGCCGCAATCAAGGTGGTTGATCTCGACGATGATGTTATCATAATCTCGCAGGACGGCATAATAATCCGCATTGCCGCCGAGTCCATACGCGTGTGCTCGCGCCCGTCAAAGGGTGTCACCGTTATGAAGGTAGGCGAGGGCGACAGGGTCGTTACCGTTGCCAGAGCTCCTCACGAGGACGAGGAGGTTACCGACGTTCCCGAAAACGACGAGGACGCCGACGAGGGCGCCGATGATACGGAGCCCGCAGAAGAAGCAACGGAAGAAACAAACGAATAAACAATTTGCGGCAGCGTCTGAGTGGCGCTGCCGCAAATAAATAGAGGGTATATATGAAAAGACAGGTAAAAGCCGCGGCGCTGCTGCTCGCGCTTTGTGCGCTTCTGAGCCTTACCTCCTGCAAAAAAACGGAAAATCTGAGCGACATAAGCCGCCCCGAGGGCTTTGCTACGGGCGATGAGGCGCAGATTCAGGAGATGACGGGAGCCGCGGAAAAAAGCGAGAACGTGAACGGTATGAGGTTCACCTTCGATCTGCTCGGGTTTTCTCAAAGCTACAACAACTCAAAAAAGGAGCTGGGTCAGAACGACCTTATTTTTTACGGCAACTGGCGCAAACAGGGAGAAACCGAAAAGGACGACAACGGCACAGAGATCGACTATTACTACTATGACGACATAAACGTCAACTTTACCGCAACCGTGGAGGCTCACACGGGCAAGCTGCTCAACATCGGCTGCGGCACCACCATGAGCACCTTTATGGGTCAGACAGGCGACAAAAACAACAGCGACCTTATTCTTGCCAAGGCGGCGCTTATGGCTCAGACGGTTTGTCAGTTTCCAAAGGAAAGCCGCTCCGTGATACAGGACATTTTCTTTCGCACCGCAACCGAGTCCAACGACACGCTTTGGTACAAGGGCTTTGTGTTTAACCTGAGCACGCGCGAGGACAAAAACGACAGAAAAAACAACGTAATGCTGTTCCGCGTGTTTCCCATATCCGAGGAGCTGAGAAAGGAATGGAAGCTGCAGGAATATATTTTTTAGGTCGGAAAGACAGGTTTGAATTGAAAATTGAAAATGGAGAATTGAAAATTTCGGTCGGGAAGACAGCTTTGCTTGGGAGAAAACTTCTTTTCCCGACTGTATCACTATGGCGCGATTTTTCAGCGCATGTTTTGGGTTTGGCTGTAGGGGAGCCCCTCGCGGGGCGTTAGCGGACGCTTTTTCCGCGCACCTAACGTTTGTAAGAAAGGTTACATCACAGCACGCGTCCCGACCCGCCGTTGCAGAAAGGCTTTGTTAATACTAACCTTTCCAAAGGCGGAGAAAGCGCCCACCGGCGCAGGCGCAAGGGCTGTCACTACGATTACCGGAAACGTTCGCACGCGTCCCGACCCGCCGTTGCAGAAAGGCTTTGTTAATACCAACCTTTCCAAAGGCGGAGAAAGCGCCCACCGGCGCAGGCGGAGAAAGCGCCCACCGGCGCACCGCTCGGAATGACAGCGTATATAATAGATAAAAAAACAAATAGGTCGGGAAGAAAAAAACCTTTCATCCCGACCTAAATTGTGCATTAACATAACGGTCGGGAATAAAAGACATAAGCTAAGCAAAGCCATCTGCCCGACCTAAAAAACCCGACCTAAATTGTGCATTGTGCATTGTTAAATTGTGCATTAACATAACGGTCGGGAATAAAAGACATCTGACAAGCAAAGCCTTCTACTCGACTTAAAAATCACTCCAGCTCATCAAGGGGGATTTTTTTATACTGAATACCGTTATAGGTAAGCACGTCGCCGTTGACCTCGTAATCGGCTTTTTCGGAGTAGTCGTTTACAAAGTTGTATTTCATGTTGATTTTTTTATTTGACACCGAATAGGTGTAATAGGTAAAGTCAAAGCCCTTCTGGCTTCGGTACATCACGCCGCTCTTGTCAAAATACAGGTATTCGCCGTTGCTGTCCAGCCACGCTCCCAGCAGGGCGTCGTCGATTTTTTCTTTGCCCGAGGGTGTGGGAACGCTTGAATAGCTGTCCAGCTTTTTCATTTTGGTTACGGAGTTGTCGTCGCAGTTGACAAGCTCTACGGTTTTAGCCTCATCCGAAAATGTGTAGGTGTAGCTGCCGTCAAGACCGAACATCAGCTGGGTTTTAAAAATGCTCTCGGCGCCGTTTGAGGTTACCCCGTAGGAGCCGATGTAGCCTTGGTTGCCCGCCATAAGATACGCCGTGTTCTCACCGTCAAACATAAACACAAAATGCTCAAGCTGACTGCCCGTGCCCTCGGTTATCTGCCAGTAGCCGCTGAATTTGCTGTCGTTGCTTTTAACACCGTGAAGCGAATCAAGATCGACCTCGGTTTTTGTTTCCGCCGCCTTGGTGGTTTCAGCCTCGGTTTGTTCGGCAACCGTGGTATTTACCGCGCTGCTTTCGGCTTCGCCGCCGTCCTGCGAGCAGGAGCAAAGCGCAAACGCCGCCGCTGCCGCCGTAAGTACCGCCGCTGTTTTTAATGTGAGAGTTTTACGCATTTTTTCAACCTCTTTTATAATCGTTTAAATATCATTTTATATATCATCGTGAAAAAAGTCAACCGAAACACGAAAAAAGATTCGCGCAATATTCAGCTTGCCCAAAAAATCTCGGCAAGGCGTCAGCCTTACCTCGATTTATTTGTTCAACCTGACGAAAAATCTTGCTGCGCAATCCGTACACCTGAATTGTGCGGTATTGCCTTAAAAAAAGCCGTCGAGCAGATCCTTTGCCACCTGCATGGAGTATTTTCCCTTTACGCCGTGCTCCAAAACGACGGCAATTGCCACCTGCGGATTGTCGTATGGCGCATAGCAAATGAATGTGGTGTGATCCGAGCCCGAGTTTTCGGCGGTTCCCGTTTTGGCGGCGACCTTTATTTTGTAATCGCCGAACACCTGATACGCGGTGCCGTCCTCCGCCTGAGTTACATTGAGCATGGCGCTCTGCACGGTTTTCATATTCTCCGCCGACACTCCGCAGTCGTCAACCTGCTCCGGTGTGCTGTATTCGGCGATGACATTCTGCCGCTCGTAGTCGGTTATCTTGCTTACTATGTGTGTTTTGAGCCGCTTGCCGTTATTGGCTATGGTGGCGGCGTAGGTTGCCATCTGCACGGGAGTAAAGGCGTTGTCCGACTGACCGATTGCCGCCTGAACCGTGTTGCCTGCCTGCCAGACCTCGCTGTCTCTGCCTGCAAGCACGCCCTTGGATTCCTCCACCTCAAGCCCCGTGTATTCGCCCAGACCGAACCGCTCGGCATACAGGTACATGGTGTCTATGCCCAGCAGCCTGCCCGTCTCGGCAAAGTAATAGTTGCAGGACTGGGTAAGCGCACCGCGAAGGTCAAGCTCCTCGTGGCGGTGCATACACTCAACAACGTTAGAGGGGTAGTAATCGTACTTTTGTGTACAGAAAATCTCGGTGTCGGGCTTTATAACCTTTTCTTCAAGAGCCGCCATGGCAACACAGGGCTTGAACACCGAGCCCCACTCAAAGGTGCCCGAGAACGCGCGGTTGTACATGGGCGACCGCTCGTCGTTGGCAAGCTGAACATAATAGTCGCCGTATTCGCTGTAGCGGTTAAGGTCATAGGTGGGGTAGCCTGCCGCGGCAAGCACCGAAAAGTCGCTGACGCTCAGCATTACCACAGCGCCGCCCTCGCAGTCCTCGCCCAAAAGCTTTTCGCCCTTTTCCTCGCTTTCCTCCTCGCCCTCTTCGCGCGCCGCCTTTACGTTTGTTTCAAGCGAGTCAACGGCGATCTGCTGCAGCTTGCTGTCAAGGGTGAGATAGATAGTGTTGCCGGGCTTTGCGTCAACCGATTCAACGGTATCGACTATCGCGCCGTCGGCGTTGCGCTGAATCAGCTTTGCGCCGCCCTCGCCCTTAAGCTCGTCCTCATAGGCGAGCTCAATGCCGAACTTGCCCACCGTGTCGGTCAGCTCATAGTTCTTTCCGTTATAGGGCAGGTCTTTGTATTCTTCCTCCGTTATCGCTCCCAGCGCGCCCAAAATATGCGGAGCAAGGGTGGGGTTTGCGGCAGAGCGCACCAGATATGTCTGCACGTCAACGCCGCCTATGCCCTGAGTGTTTTCACTAACGGCGCTCACCGCCGCGCGGCTTACGTCAGAGGCGAACACATAGGGCTTTGCGTTGGAATAGCCCCCGACCTCCATACCGTAACGCACCGCCGCCACGGTGTATTGCTGATCGGGAGCAAGCTCTGCGCTTACGGAATAGCGTGCAAGCAGGGCGGCAAAGCATTCGTCCGCCGTTGCGCCGTCGTTCAGCTTCAGAAGCTTTTTCAGCTCCGCGACATCCTCGTCTTTGCCCTGAGCAAAGGCGTAGCCGCCGTCTGACGGGGCAAGCGGCAGGGCGTTGTCCCATTTGTCGCCGGTTGCCGCCACAAGCTGCGAGAGCAGCAGAACCGTGGAATCGAGAGCCGCCTCGTCGGCATACAGCTTGTCTATAACTATTTTATAATGCGTGGAATTGGTCACCAGTCCCACGCCGTTTTTGTCTAATATCTCGCCGCGCGTAGCCTCGGTTTTAACCTGATAGCCCGTGGAACGCTTGGCGGTATTTTTATACTCTGTCCCGTGCCAAAGCTGCCAGTCGGCGAGCCGCGCTATGAACAGCGCCGCCGCCGCCAGCACAATAACTATGCAAACGGTAAAGGGAGTTTTGTTGTGTTTCATATCATACCGGCTTTCAGCTAATGTCGTAAGCTTAACGTTTTTTGATAGCATGTTAGGCTCCCCTGCGCTAAGGGGAGCTGTCGCCGTAAGGCGACTGAGGGGTCGGAGACGCTTGGCAATTGTCATATTTCGACCAATAACAGAAAAGCTTTCGACCCTTCCGTCAGCTATCGCTGACACCTTTTTCTGCGAAAACGGCAACCCTTTTGTCGCTACGCGACATTTTCCCTGTCAGGGAAATCACCTTATCGCAGGGGAGGCTTTTAGGCGTAGGCATATATGTTTTGCGCTATTAAGCTTTCGGCTTACCGCTGCGCTGCGGTAAGGCTTTTTGAGAGAAAACGGTTAAGGAAGTACAGCGGTACGGCAGCCGCCGCGGTGAGCCCCATGCGAGCCGGATAGCGTGTCAAAAACAACGCTCCGCTGTCGGGAACACCTGCCGCAAGCCTGAACAGCAGAAAATAAAGCCCAGTAACGGCGACGGAAGCCGCGACGGTCAGGACGATAAAGGTAAAAAAGTTGCGGTTGAGATATGTCGAGGTGAGCGACGCCGCGCCAAAGCAGGCAAGCGCAAACGCCGCGGCAAAAAAGCCCACGCCGCCGCTTGCCGAAAGGTCGGCAAGCGCGCCGCATACAGCGCCGAAAATCAGCGACGGAATGACGTCCTCACACGCCGCAATGCTCATTGCCAGAGCCAAAAGAAAAAACGGTTTTGTTCCCCAAAGCTCGGGAAAAAGCTTGGGTGAGCTTTGCAGCACCCAAAGCAGGATGATCTCGAGTGAATATGCAAGATAGCGCACGAACACGCGGTTAATTCTCATTGCCGATCCTACCCTTCGAGTCAAAATCGGTTATAACAGCCGCCGCCGTAAGATTCTTTACATCCTCATACGGCTTTATCACCGCGCTGCGCGACGCGTCATAGCTGTTGAACTCTATCGACTTCACCTCGCCGATAAGCAGTCCCTCGGGATATACGCCGCCCGTGCCCGCAGTCACTATCACGTCGCCCTCTTTTACGGTGTTGTTTTCGGCAAGCTTGCCCACCGCAGTCAGGTTTTGATAGCAAAGGGTGGCGCTGCCGCTCAAAATGCCCGTGTCGCCGCTCTGCTTGTCGCGCGCAGTCGCCTTGGTGTCGGGCGACAAAACGGTTTTTACCATGCAGGTTGCTGCGTCTGCCTTGAACACCCAGCCCGCAAGCCCGTTTGCGCCTACCACGGGAGCGCCCTCGGACACGCCGTCGGCGGTGCCTATGTCGAGCGTAAAGGAGTAAAAATCGTCGTTCGGGTCGCGCCGAATAACATTTGCGGGAACTATTTTATAAGAGGGATTCGCTTTTTTAAGCTCGTAATACTGCCAGAGCCGTTCGTTCTCCGCCTTGATGTCTATGTAGTCGGAAAGCTCTTGTCTCAGCCGCGCGTTTTCCGCCTTAAGCTCGGCGTTTTCGGCTTTTAGCTGCTCCAAATCTGCCGAGTCCGCGCTGGCGGTCGCCGCCGCACTCAGCCTGAACAGCCCCTTTGACGCCGCGTTAAGCGCAGAGGACACGGGCGAGCCCTCGCCCGACGACAAAACGCTCAGCACCGCAATGATGATGAGCGTGATTATCAGCGCCTTTAAGTTTTTGCTTTTAAGTCTGTCTCTCATAGTTTTACTTTCGGTTGTGTTTATACTTGCTGCCCATTGCCTTGCCCAGACGCTTGCCTGCGCCGTCAACAACACAGTCCAGCGGACGCTGGGCTATGTGAACGGGCATACCTGTCTGCTGCATGACCAGCATGTCTATGCCGCGAAGCAGCGCGCCGCCGCCCGTAAGCATTATTCCGTGGTCGATAATGTCCGCCGAAAGCTCCGGCGGAGTTTTTTCAAGAGTTGTCTTTATCGCTTCTACTATGGTGTTAAGGGGGTCTGCAAGCGCGTCGCGTATCTCGGCGGCGGTCACGGTCACGTCCTTGGGAAGACCGTCAACAAGATTTCTGCCCTTTACCACCATGCTCTTTTCGTTTTCGTAGGGATATGCCGAGCCTATTTTTATTTTGATGTCCTCTGCGGTGCGTTCGCCAATCAGCAGATTATACTTTTTCTTGATGTGGGTCGTTATCGCCTCGTCAAAGCGGTCGCCTGCCACGCGCACCGAAACGGCGGTGACTATGTCGCCCAGCGAAATAACGGCTACCTCGCTTGTGCCGCCGCCTATATCCACAACCATGCTGCCCGTGGGTTCGTCAACGGGAAGACCCGCGCCTATCGCCGCCGCCATTGGCTCCTCTATCAGAATTACGGGAGGCTTTGCCCCTGCCTGATACGCCGCGTCCTCAACCGCCTTGCGCTCAACCTCGGTAACGCCCGTGGGCATGCAGATGATAACGCGCGGCTTGCTGAATATACCGGGCTTTACCGCCTTTTTTATAAAGTGCTGCAGCATTTTTGCCGTTATTTTAAAGTCGGCAATAACGCCGTCCTTAAGCGGTCTTACCGCAACGATAGACCCCGGTGTTCTGCCAATCATGTCCTTTGCCTGCGAGCCGACCGCAAGCACGCTGTCGCTGCGGATGTCAACCGCCACCACGGACGGTTCGCGCAGGATTATCCCCTTGCCCTTAAGGCAGACAAGGGTGTTTGCTGTGCCAAGATCGATACCTATATCCTTTGAAAATGAAAACATAGCCCGGCTCCTTTATATCCGATTTAAGAAATTCGTAAAAATAGTATTAGCATATCGGGCGCAAAATTTCAACCCGATTTTGTCGAAGGCTCAGCGCTTTCCCGTTGAGCCAAAGCCGCCGGCGCCGCGCTCGGTGCCGCCCAGCTCATCGACCTCGCATATTTCGGGGGTGAGTACCGGCGCAATGACCATCTGCGCCACGCGTTCGCCCGGCTCTATCGTGTATGGCTTGTCGCTCACGTTGCAAAGCCCGGCGCACACCTCGCCGCGGTAGTCGCTGTCAATAACGCCAACGCCGTTTGAAAGGCAGATGCCGTGCTTTACGCCCAGTCCGCTTCTCGCGTACAAAAACGCCGCGCAGGTGTTGTCGGGCAGCTCTATGGCAATGCCGGTGGGCACCACGGCAAGCTGACCCGGTGCGAGTGTGAGCGGCGCGTCAAGGCAGGCGTACAGATCCATTCCCGCCGAGCCGTTTGTGGCGCGCATGGGTATTTTGGCTGCTTCTCTCAGTTTTTTGATTTTCAGTTCCATATTTCATATCCTTCATTTTTTGTAAATTTTGAATTTTTTATAAGTTAATATTTTTATAATTCCGTTTTGTAATTATCGTTTGGAATATTAAGCGCAATAATATTTCCAAAGCGGAAAATTGTATTTTTCCATTTTGAAAAATACGCCCTGTTCACACTTTTCACATACTATTCCACGCCGCGCTTGTACAAACCACGGGTAAAATTATCTTTTAACATTGAAAAACCCGTGATTTCCGCGGTGTTTTCCACGTTTTCCACATAGTTTTCCACACTAAACCTTGTGGTGTGGAAAGATGTCGGCAGTTTTGAATATTCCTGCGGAGCAATATAAACAGGCACGCAATTGAGCACCTCAACGCAGCAGCCGTCACATTTCAGCAAAAATCGCTTTCCTTTTCTGTCCGTCATTTTTGACTGATTTTTGCAGGATTTACAGCTTACGCCCTCGCTTTTGGCGGGGCAGCTCCTGCACAGCATGAGCGGCAGATAGCCGTAGCTCACTATCCCTCTGCCAATGCTTCCGCCCAGGCGGTTTATGCGCGCAAAGGTCAGCTCAAGGCTCAGCTCGGCGTCGGCAAGCCCGTATTCCTCCGCCCAAAGCAGGTCGGGGGTGTTGGCAAGGTTCAGCCCGAAGCCGCCGTGCAGCACAAAGCCCAGCCGCTTTGCCTGATACAGCGCGCCTATGTTGTGGCACAGCGCGTGAGAAACGCCTGCTGTCTTTGCGCGTTCAAGCTGTTTATCTATCTGCTTTTCGCGCCCGAACATTCCGCGCGGTATCTCCACGCCTATTTTATAGCCCTCGGAAATCAGCCGTTCAAGCTCCCTTACGTCGCAGAACAGCGGCACAAAAACAAGGTCGCAGTCCAAAAACGCTTTTCCTGTTTTGGTGCCCGTAACGCGCGAGTGCCACTCGTGTTTTTCGGGTCGGTACGGTGTAAATACGGGCGGCGCAATATCGTTTATCTTATATGCGTGAACGAGTGCGCGTTTTTCGTCAAGCTGTGCCAGCGCGTCGCGCCTGAGATTGTTCAGCGCCGACAGCGGCAGCGAGGAGTCGTCGTCGAGCGTGATGTCGAGCGAGGTAATGTTGTAAGCCGTGCCGCCTGTCTTGCATAGCTGCGCGCGGCATTTTTCTTTGTCCAAGGGCGTGGTAAGAGCCCTTTCGGCAACGACCGTGCTTTGGGCGCAAACGGTGTTTTTTCCGTCGGTAAGCGTCAGCTCCGCCGGCTTTCCTATGTGTGCGGAAAAGCTTCCGCTGATATTTTTATTCTGTATTTCGTCTTTATAAGAGCGGCGAATGTCCGAAAGCAGGCCTTCGTCCGCGGCGGTCACGTCCTCGCGCGTGCGTGTGCCGAACATCTCCTTGCCCAACCTGCCCTTGTAATAGCCGTCGGTAAAGCCCGTGCGCGAGAAAACGCCCCTGAGCCACGCATTTGTGCTGTCGGTGATAAAGCCGAGGTCGCGCTGCTCCACGCAGGCGCGAACTGCGGCGGCAACATATTCGGGTCGCTTCATCCTGCCCTCGATTTTTGCCGAGGTCACGCCTATCTGCTGCAAATCGCGCAGATGGCTTACAAGACTGTTGTCCTTAAGGCTCAGCGCGTGAGCTCCGCGCCTGCCGGTCACCGTAAAGGGCAGGCGGCAGGTTTGCGCGCAGGCGCCGCGGTTTCCGCTGCGCGACCCGAGCATCGCGCTGAAATAGCATTGACCCGACACGCTCATGCACAGCGCGCCGTGAACGAACACCTCAAGCTCAACGGGGATCTGCGCCGCCTCCTTTATCTCGTCGCGGCTCATTTCCCTTGCAAGCACCACGCGCTTAAAGCCCATTTCGTACAGGGCTCTTACGCCCGACGCGGTGTGAACGCTCATTTGGGTGGAGGCGTGAAGCGCCAGCTCCGGCGCGATCTGCCGCGCAAGCCGTGCCACGCCGTGGTTTTGCACTATAAGCGCGTCGGCGTCCGCACGGGCGATGGCGCGGATAGCGCTGCAAAGCTCTTCAAGCTCGTTGTCAAACACAATGGTGTTCAGCGTTACATACACCTTTACGCCGTGGATGTGGCAGTAAGCCACAGCCTGTTTAAGCTCCTCGTCGTCAAAATTCTTGGCAGAGGCGCGGGCGGAAAACCGTTTTCCGCCCAGATACACGGCGTCGGCTCCCGAGCGAACGGCGGCTATCACGCTGTCAATGCCGCCCGCAGGCGCAAGTATCTCAATGCCTGCCATGCTTTTTGCCCGGGTTGTATTTGTTGTTTTGATTGTTTTGGCTGTTTTGTATAGCCTGAGTAGCCTGATTCGGCGCGGAGGGTTGTCCGCCCTCCTCCTCAAACAGCGAGTACTGGCGCATGGGCACATAGCCCATCAGCTTTTCGGTCTTTTTGTCGCGCACGGTCTGCTCAAACTTTTTCTCGTTTTCAAGCGGTTTTGATTCCGCCGCCTTTTTAAGCTGCTCGTTTTCCTTTATCAGGGTGTGCAGCTGATCCTCAAGTGCGCGAATCCTTTTTGTAAGGGCGGTGTTTTCATTTATGGCGCCCGTCAGCTTTTCCTTAAGCTCGCGGGTCTGCCTGCCGGTTTCGCCCGACTGACGTATAATCTGATTTGCCTTTTCCGCAACATCCTTGTTCTTTTGCTCGGCGCGGTGCACGTCGTCGCAAAAATTCATGGCGGTGATTATCGCGCAGTCACGCGTGCTCAGGTGCCGTCCCGTCTGCGCCGCCTTTCGTATGCCTGCGGTCACTTCGCCTGCCACCGCGTGAACATACGCGGGATCGTCGGAAGTAATAACAACATAGTTGCGCCCCTCTATCTGAACGCTTACCCTTTTCTTTTCCATGACTGCACCTCTTATTATATAATTATCCACATTGTATTATAATATAAATCCGTGTAAAGTGCAATATGTTGAAGAGATAAAAAACAAAAGGCCGGGCATTTTTAGCCGGCCGTTGTGTTTATATTTTGGGAAGGGTCTCGTAGCCGTTCCACTTTGCAATATATCTGGTAAGCGCTATTCTGTCCTTGGCACTTATACCCTCGCTGCCGTCTATGCTTGCAGCGCTGTAGGTGTCTATAAATTCGTAGCCGCTCCACTTTGCGATATATCTGGTAAGCTCTATCCTGTCCCTGGCGTTTATTTTGCCGTCATAGTTCAAATCTCCGGCTGCCATGGGGTGTATCTGAGTAGATGTCTCTATGCCGTTCATCACGTCGCTGTTCACCTTGCCCGAAACCACCGCTCTGTTTTGGGCGTAGGGCTCCGAAACGTTTGTGTCGCAGAAGCAAAGCGCGTCAAGGTTGCAGTCTATTTTTGTTTCGCCGGCAGTCCTGTCGAGCACCCTGAACCGAAGCTGGATGACAACAACGGGCTCGGTGTCGTTATAGGCATATATGGGCGGCTGCATAGAGGCAAAATTGCCATATACATTGCCTGCAAACATAAGGTTAGGCATACCTGCTCCGCAGTTCTGCTCAATAACCGTGCGGAACACCGAGGGAAGGGTGTTTCTTCCTATGGTCACCGAGTTGTATTCGTCCGCAAGCGCGAGCACGTTTTTGTCGTAAGAGATGTGAGAGTTTGCGTTGAGGCTTGCATTTATCAGATATTGATTTTCGGCTCGCACAAGATACTGCACGGTAACATAAGAGTTGCCGTCAAAAGCCTCGTCAAGCTGAGTTATGCTCATGTCGGCGGTTCCGAATACGTTTGACGTGCAGATAATGTGAAGGTCGGTATTGTTTTCGACCTCAGCGGCAGCCGCAGGCGCGGCGCAAAGCGTTGCCGCCAAAACCGCAGATACTAAAACAGCCGTAAGCTTTTTGAATATATGACTCATATTTATCCTCCCCGTTCTTTTTCGTGATAAGATTATACACTATTTTCACCGCCTGTGCAAGTGCCTATCCTATCGCGCCGAAGCGGTCAAACGGAAAGATGGCAAACTGAGCCTTTCCCATTACGTCGCTCGTGTTCACAAGCCCTATCTGAGTGCTGCGGCTGTCGAGCGATACGCTGCGGTTGTCGCCCATGACAAAAATCTTACCCTCGGGCACCACCTCGGGAATAGCGTAATTGCCGAAGTTGCCGCCAAAGGTGGTTCCGTCCTTAACATACGGCTCGTCCAGCTCTTTGCCGTCAACATATATTTTGTTGTTTGCATAGTCAAGCTTTACGCTCTGACCCTCGGTGGCGATAACGCGCTTGACTATTCTTTTATCGTAATGCGCGCCGCGCGACACAACTATAATGTCGCCGTCCTGCGGCGTGTAAAAAAAGTTTGTGATGACTATTTTTTCGCCCGACACAAGCGTTGTGTCCATTGACGCGCCGTCAACGTTTACCACGCGTATCCCGAAAATCAGAAAAACCATAACCACCGACAGAATTATGGCGATATAGCCTATCCATCCGCGCAGGCGCTGAGCTGCCGTTTTTTTAGTCGTTACCGCTGCGGTCTCTTCATTCATGCTATCGACTCCTTTGATTGGGCTGTGTATTACATTATACCATATTATATGTGACAGGGGAATGAAAACTTTTTGAAAAAACGTGAATTTTGCGGTTTTTTGTTGATATGTGTTTTTTCGGGTGATATAATAACCCCGGAAGGTGACTATATGGCAAATGTATTTGACTATATCAACTGGCGCGGCGACCTGAGCATGACCGCCGACGGCTTTAACACCGTTGACGCGGTGATACTGTCGCGCCTGTCTTATTTGCAGCTTGACGGAATAGTGAGCACGGGCACGGCATTGACGATACGCGAGGCAGCCGACCGCTTTTTTGCATACGGCAGCAAAACCGAAAACGTGCTTTGGAAGGGCGACGCCGAGCTTTTGCGCGCAGCCGCCGACAGCGGCAGGTTCGGCGGTCTTAAGATAACAAACTATGTCAACATAGTTGACGGCAGCGCGTGGATGCAGTTTGCGGCGCTCACCGTCGCCCTGCCCGACGGCAGGCGGTTTATATCCTACCGCGGCACCGACAACACCGTTGTGGGCTGGCAGGAGGATTTTTACATGTTCTGCCACTTTCCGTTTCCGTCGCAGAAAAAGGCTCTCGCCTATCTTGAGGCAGCTGCCGAAGGCGACGGAAGGCTTATACTCGGCGGCCACTCAAAGGGCGGCAATCTGGCGGTGTATGCCGCTTCGTTTTGCACCGAGAGTATAAGAGAAAGAATAGACGCCGTGTATAGCCTGGACGGCCCCGGCTTTGAACGAAAAAGCCTTGAGGGCAGCGGCTTTTGCGGCATAAAGGAGCGAATACACACCCTTGTGCCGCAGTCCTCGGTTTTCGGTATGCTGTTTGAGCATATGGAAAGCTACACGGTGGTGCGCAGCAGCCGCAGGGGCTTTTTGCAGCATGACATATATTCGTGGGACGTTGAGCGCACAGAGCTTATTACCCTGCCCCAAACCACAGCCACAAGCGTGTTTTTTGACCGGACGCTCAAGGAATTTATCGACGGCATGAGCGCGGAGGAAAAGCAAAGGCTGATAAGCGGCCTGTATGAGCTGGTGACGGGCGCCGACGTCGATACCTTTGACGAAATGGCGGACAACCTGCTTAAGAGCATAGCAAAAATGCTCGGCTCAATAAAAAGCATGAAGCCCGGGACCCGCGCGCTTATTCTGTCGCAAAGCGGAAAGCTGATAAAATCGGCGGGCAAAAACCTGTTCAAAACCGCAAAGCAGAAAAAGCGGAGCAGTCAAAACACAACAAAGCGCGGCCGGCGGAGTTAGCTCCGCCGGTCTTGTCGTTTTGCACAAAGATTTGCGGTATATTTTGGATTGCGGCAACACCGTATATATGATACAATAGTGCTGTAAAGGGGAAGTGATTTGATTGAAACACCTTAACTGCAAAAACTGCGGCGCACCCATGCTGCTCGACGCCTCCGGCATGACGGCGGTGTGTCATTACTGCGGCACCAAATATGTGCTCAATCACGAGGACACCGACTATTTTCGCGGCTTTTACCGCAGAATGACCGAGTTTTTGTCGGGCGGAGCGGACGAACAGGCTCGCAGGCTTAAGGCTGACGCGCTTTGGCAGGATGCCGACGAGCAGGCGTTTGACTGCACCGACGGCAGCCGCATAGAGATAAAATACATGTACAGCTATACCCTGCCCGGGGTTGAGGTATATGTTGCGCGGCGCAATATAATTTTTCACTTTCTGACCGACGGAGCGGCAGGGTCGGAGAGGTTCAGGCGCGCTGTGTCGCTTCTCGACTATCCCTCTGCCGACACTCGCAGCCTGCAAAGCTTTTTCCCGACCATCAGCGGCGGCTTTGAGCTTTGCGACGGCACCTGTGTGCTTGTTGTTTCAAAGGACATGGACGAATATCCGCTCTGTCTGTTCGGCAACCTGCCCGGCAGGCACGTGGCGTGGATAATCAGCCGCATGGAAAACCTGTGCTGCGTGCTCGAATACAACGCGCTGGTTCACCCTGCAATAAACGTCAATTCTCTTTATATAAATCCATACACCCATCAGGCAAGCCTTTACGGCGGCTGGTGGGAGGCAGACCGCCGCAACACGGCAACGCGCGGCGGCGTGCTCAAAACAGAGCAGAACCTTACGGCTTTGCGCGACACGGCGGCAAATCTTTTGGGCTATGCCAAGGCAGGCGAGGTGCGCGTGACCGACGACGTGCCAAAGGCGCTCGCTGATTTTATCAACAGCAAGCCAAGGGGCAACGCATATGACGATTTTGCCTATTGGGACGAAATGCTCATCAAGGCATACGGCGAACGGAAATTTATAAGCATGAACGCCGACGACGAGCAAATTTACGGAAACGCGAGGTAAACGCCGTGGGCAGAGGAAGCTATACCGCAGGCGACTGGGCGGCGCTGCGCTCAAGCCGTTCGTTCAGCGAAAAGAGCACAGAGCGGCAGCTGTTTGCACAGACAGCGGCACACAGCCGCTATTCCGTCAACACAATACCCGTGCGCGAGTCGCGCGACAGCGAGGATTCGCCCGAGGCTACACCCGTGATAATAGGCTTTGACGTCACCGCCTCAATGGGCTATCTGGCGCGCGAGCTGGCGCTTAACGCCGTTAACAAAACCGTTATGAGCCTTTTGGACGAAAAGCCCATATCGAACCCGCAGCTTTTGTGCGCGGCTATAGGCGACTGCAAAAGCGACGCGTCACCCTTGCAGGTAACCCAGTTTGAGGCGGACATACGCATCATCCGCCAGCTCACCGAGCTTTACCTCGAGGGCGGAGGCGGCGGCAACGGCGGCGAATCCTACAACCTGCTGTGGTATTTTGCCGCGCGTCACACGGCGGCAGACTGCTTTGAAAAGCGCGGCGGCAAGGGCTTTTTGTTCACCATAGGCGACGACCTTTGCCACCCCAGGCTTGAAACGGCGGAGATTCGCCGCATATTCGGCGACGAGGTTCCCTACGCGCAGGGCAACGCCGAGCTTTTGCGCCTTGTGCGCGAAAAATACCACGTGTTCCACATTCACATAGACACAGGCGCGGCAGGCTCAAAAAAAGCGCTTGCCGACTGGCGCGAGCTCATGCCGGGCTGCGCGACCGAGATACACAAAAAAGACATAGGCTGTTTGGCGCAGCTCATCACGGCGATCATTTCCGTAGCCGCGGGCACGCCGCCAAACGCCGCGCTCAAAAGCATGGATCAAAACGCGGCGGAGGTCATCGCCCGTTCGATAGCGCTTATCGACGTTCGACCCGCCGCGAAAAAGAAGAATATAATATCTTTTTAAGGAGGTAACTTTATGGGTTACGGAAGCTATCGCGCAAGCGACTGGACAAAGCTCAAGCAAAGCCGCGGCATAAACAACGCGTCGGGAGCGGAACAGATTTTTAAAGACAACAGGATTCAGGACAAGTACAACCCCAAATTCATCGAGATGCGCGAATCCTGCGACAGCGCGGACTCGCCCCTGTCAACGCCGATAATCATAGGCTTTGACGTCACGGGCTCAATGGGTTATTTGGCTGCCGAGATCGCCAAAAACTCGCTCAACAAAACCATCACATACATATACGACAAGCAGCCCGTAACCAATCCGCACGTTATGTGCGCGCCCTTTACCTCGCCCGTTGCCGATACGGGCTTGCAGGTGACGCAGTTCGAGGCGGACATTCGCGTTGTGGAACAGCTTTTGGAGCTCAAGGTGGGAATGGGCGGCAACCGCTACAGCTACGATTCGCTTGTGTGGTACTTTGCCGCAAAGCACACGCGCACCGACTGCTTTGAAAAGCGCGGCAAAAAGGGCTTTATCTTCTGCGTGGGCGACGAGGTCTGCGGCGGAGATGAGGGCGAAAGGCTGTCCGCCTACGAGATCAAGTCTGTGTTCGGCGACTCCGTGGGCAGCTATTTCGATTTGGAGGAATTGCGCTATATGGCGAGCCAAAAGTACGAGATATTCCACATCGTAACGGGCTATCAGGTTCAAAAGGCGTATCAGACCTGGAACAAGTTCCTTCCCGGCAGAAATGCCGCGCTGTCATCCAAAAACATCGACTGCCTGTCCGAGGTCATCACCTCAATAATGCAAATGGCAAACGGAACCCCGCGCGAGGACGTTATAAATCAATGGCAGGGCAGCACAAAGGACATTGTCCGCGCAGCCATAGCGGGAATCAGTCTTTGATGAACGCAAGGATAATAATAGGAAAAAACTTCGGCGACGAGGGCAAGGGTCTGGCGACGGACTTCTTTGCCCGTCTTGCCCGGCAAAACAACAAAGACTGCCTGACCGTCCGCTTCAACGGCGGCGCTCAGGCGGGTCATACCGTAGATCTGCCCGGAGAACGCATGGTGTTTCATCAGCTCTCTTCGGGCTCTTTTAGAGGCGCTCTCACCTATTGGGCAGAAGATTTTCTCCCCGATATGTACAAGCTCGGCGAAGAGACGGCAGAGCTTGCCGCAATGGGGCACAGGATTCCTGTGGTCTTTGCCTCGCCCTTATGCCGCTGCGTATATATCGACGACGTTTTAATAAACATGGCGCTCGAAACCCGCCGCGGAGCCGACCGCCACGGAAGCTGCGGCATGGGCATAGACGAGGCGGTTCAGCGCTCCAAGCGGTTTTGCCGTTCTCTTGAAACCGTTGTGACCGATACCGCCGAGAAGCTGTACCACAGGCTCAGGGCTGTTCGCTTGCGGTACCTCGCTATTCGCCTTGCAGAGCTTGACCTTTCGCTGTCTGAGGCAGGAGAGTACGGCGAGCTGCTGCAAAGCGACGCTGTGCTGCGAAACGCCGCCGAGCGCATGAAGCGAAACGCGGAGCTTGTCACCCTTACCGGCGGCGACGTCGCGCAGGGGTATGACGAGGTGATATTTGAGGGCGCACAGGGCTTGCTGCTCGACGAAAACCGCACAGAGTTCGCGCCGCACCTCACATCCTCGCGCACGGGCGTTTTTAACGCCGCGCGGTTTATAGAGAAGCATTTGCCCGGCGCCGATACCGAGGTGGTGTATGTCACGCGCGCCTATGTCACCCGACACGGCGCGGGATCTCTGCCGCACGAGGACAGCGGCATAAAGACACGTTACAATATTACCGACCGCACCAACATAACCAACGAATGGCAGGGCAGCCTGCGCTTTGCGCGGCACGGCAGCCCCGGGGATTTTCTGCGCCCGGTAACCGACGACATAAAGGCCGCCGCGCCGCACACGCTCTCGCTGTTTGTCACCCACCTCAACGAAACCGGCGGAAAACTGCTGACCGCAGGCGGCGACCTTGCTCAAAGCGAATGGATAAAAACATACGGCGGCGCCTTTGACAGAATATATTTGTCATCAACGCCGTTTTCGCGCGACATAATTTAAGGCAACACCGCACAATTCAAGGCGCACGGCTTGCTTGAATATTGTTCCGTCAGCCTGCCCAAA
Source organism: uncultured Ruminococcus sp. (assembly GCA_902798365.1). Taxonomy (GTDB): domain Bacteria; phylum Bacillota; class Clostridia; order Oscillospirales; family Acutalibacteraceae; genus Ruminococcoides. The sequence continues at coordinate 15,213 of CADBWP010000011.1, read as the reverse complement.
AAGTCTCGGCAAGGCGTCAGCCTTACCTCAATTTGTTTGTGCACCCTGACGAAAAATCTTACTTCGCAATCCGCACACCTGAATTATGCGGTATTGCCTTAATTAATATTGATTTTCCCGAAAAAAATTGGTATAATAAACCGGTAAGCAACCACAAGGAGGAAAAGTCATGTGTAATAAAAAACCATACTACATCACCACGGCAATAGCCTACACCTCGCGCAAGCCGCACATCGGCAACAGCTACGAGATCGTGCTGACCGACGCTATCGCGCGCTACAAAAGAATGTTGGGCTACGACGTGTTTTTCCAGACCGGCACCGACGAGCACGGTCAGAAGATAGAGATGTACGCCCGCGCCGAGGGCTGCACGCCAAAGGAATATGTTGACAAGGTGGCGGGAGAGATCCGCGCCATCTGCGACGTGCTGAATACCTCTTACGATTATTTTATTCGCACCACCGACGAAAAGCACGAGCGCGTTGTGCAGAAGATCTTCAAAAAGCTGTACGAGCAGGGCGACATCTACAAGGGCAGCTACGAGGGTCTGTACTGCACCCCCTGCGAAAGCTTCTGGACAGAGAGCCAGCTTGTTGACGGCAAGTGCCCCGACTGCGGCAGAGAGGTAAAGCCCATGAAGGAGGAGGCGTATTTTCTGCGCCTTTCCAAGTATCAGAAGCAGCTTGAGGAGTACATCGAGAGCCATCCCGACTTTATTTACCCCGAAAGCCGCAAAAAAGAGATGCTCAACAACTTTATAAAGCCCGGCCTGCAGGATCTGTGTGTGTCGCGCACAAGCTTCAAGTGGGGTATTCCCGTTGACTTTGACGACAAGCACGTCGTATATGTCTGGATAGACGCGCTGTCAAACTATATCACCTCGATAGGCTACGACCCCGACGGCAGCAGCGAGCAGTACAAAAAGCTGTGGCCTGCCGACGCTCACATCATAGGCAAGGACATAGTGCGTTTTCACACCATTTACTGGCCTATCATGCTTATGGCGCTGGGCGAGCCCCTGCCCAAGCAGGTTTACGGTCACCCGTGGATGCTGTTCGGCGAGGACAAGATGAGCAAGAGCCGCGGCAACGTTATTTATGCCGACGAGCTTTGCAACATGATAGGCGTTGACGCTGTGCGTTACTATCTGCTCAGCGAAATGCCCTTTGCCAACGACGGCTCCATCACCTATGACACCATCGTTGAGCGCTTTAACTCCGACCTTGCCAACACTCTGGGCAACCTTGTAAACCGCACCATCGCCATGAACAACAAATATTTCGGCGGAGTTGTTCAGGCTCCCTGCGCACCCGACGCTCTTGACGACGAGCTTAAGCAGTTCTGCCTTGACACCGTAAAAAAGGTTGACGACTCCATAAACATCTTCCATATGAGCGACGCGGTAGAGGCGGTAATAAACCTTGCCAAGCGCTGCAACAAATACATTGACGAAACCGCGCCGTGGGTGCTTGCAAAGGACGAGGAAAGCAAGCCGCGTCTGGGCACCGTGCTTTACAACCTGCTCGAGGGCATCCGCTATATAGCCGTGCTCATCGCGCCCTTTATGCCCGACACCAACAAGGCTATCCTTGAGCAGCTCTGCTGCGACACGGCGGATTATGCAAGTCTTGCCGAGTTCGGCGCAACAAAGCCCGGCACGCAGCTCGGTCAGGCGGTTCCCCTGTTTGTGCGCATAGACCCCAAGAAGTTTGAGGAACAGGTTCAGGAGATGAAAAAGGCAGCCGCCGCCGAGGAAAAGGCTATTGAAGAAATAGAGGAAGAAACCGAGGATTTGGAGAGTATTCCCAAGATCGGCATAGACACCTTTGCCCAAAGCGACATCCGCGTGGGCGAGGTAAAGGCTTGCGAAAAGGTGAAAAAGTCCAAGAAGCTGCTAAAGTTCAGCATATTTGACGGAACAAGGGAGCGCACCATCGTCAGCGGAATAGCTCAGTACCACACCCCCGAGGAGCTTTTGGGCAAAAAGATTCTTTTTGTGTCCAACCTTACTCCCGTAAAGCTTTGCGGAATAGAAAGCTGCGGCATGATACTTTCAATGGAGCACGACGGCAAGCTTCAGGTTGTCACCGTTGATGGTATGCCGGCAGGCTCAAAAATCTGCTGATATGGGATTTTACAATATTTTTGACGCTCACGCCCATTACTACGACGACTGGTTCGACGACGACCGCGAGGCGGTGCTCGGGAGCTTGCCGCAAAAGGGCGTGTGCGGTGTTGTCAACAATGCCGTTGATTTGAAATCGGCGGCAGAGGTCATAGCCTGCGCCGAGCGGTACGACTACTGCTATGCGGCGGTGGGCTTTCACCCCGAGAACCTTGAAGAGCTTCCCGACGACTACCTCGACCGAATCGCCGGTCTCACGACCCACCCAAAGGTGGTGGCAATAGGCGAAACGGGGCTTGATTACCATTGGGACATTCCGCGCGAGCTGCAAAAGCGCGTTTTTGAGGAGCAGATAAAGCTATCGCTCGACCTTGACATGCCGCTTGTGGTTCACGACCGCGAGGCTCACGGCGACGTGTTTGACCTTCTGCGCAAATACCGCCCGAGGGCTTTGGTGCATTGCTTTTCGGGCAGCGTAGAGCTTATGCGCGAGGCAGTCAGGCTCGGCTGTTACATCAGCCTGGGCGGCGTGGTGACCTTCAAAAACGCACGCCACAGCATCGACGTTGCCTGCGAGATACCGCCGGACAGGCTGCTGCTCGAGACCGATGCGCCCTATATGGCGCCCGTGCCGTTTCGCGGCAAGCGCTGCGACAGCTCCATGATAGTGTATGAGGCAGAGAAAATAGCCGCCCTGCGAGGCATGGAGGTACAAAGGCTGCTCGACATTACAGCCGAAAACGCAAAGACATTTTACGGAATAGCATAGTAAAACAGGGTTGTCGTTTTTTGACGGCAGCCCTTTTTGTAATCACGGGTAGTTTACGGAACTATTCTATATGAGTCATACATTTTTCGATATTACGTTAGGCTCCCTTGCGCTAAGGTGATTTCCCTGTTAGGGAAAATATCGCGCAGCGACAAAAGGATTGCCGTTTTCGCAGAAAAAGCTGTCGCCGTGAGGCGACTGAGGGGTCGGTAACGCTTGGCAAATATCAAACGCCGACCAAGAACAGAAAGGTTTTCGACCCCTCCGTCAGCTATCGCTGACACCTCCCCTTATCGCAGGGGAGGCTTTTTGCGTAGCCATATACGTTTTGCGCTCCACTCGATTGAAATGACAGAAATAAGAGAATGCGCATACTGCTTGAGATGAAGCCCACACGCCACCCTTTTTTATGCGCAGGCATAAAAAGAAAAACCCCGGCAGTATAAATAATACTGCCGGGGTTTTAAGTTCCTTCTTAGCTAAAAGGATCTACCTCAGGAGTCTGCTCGCAACCGGGTATGGAACCCTGGCCGCTTGTAAGAACAGCGTCCTCAGCTGTGATCTCGATAACCTCGATCATGCTCTTTGTGTATTCTTTCATGGATGTTGTGCACCTCCTTTTTTTGGTGTAAGCTTATACTAAAATTTAATTAACCAAAGTAAGCGTTAGCAGCCTCGCTGTATCTGTAGAGAGCCATTGCGGTATCCTTGGTATCGCCGCCCTGGTTGATGTAGGATCTGCAGATGTCGAGTACCGACCAACCGAGTGTTGCGCTCTTGCCGTTCTGGGTGATTACCAGAGTCTGGGGATCGTCAAGCTGGCTGGAGCGGATGTTCTTGATGGTGAAGACCTTGGTCGTTCCGTTTACGGAAGAAGGATCAATGGCCTCGCCGTTAGCGGTTGCGGTTGCGGTTGCTGCGTTCTTAAAGGTGAAGTTGATAGCTGTATCACTCTGAAGGTCAAGAGATGCACCGGAGAAGGTAACGCCTGTAGCGTCGAGGTCTGTCCTGTTGTAGGAACGGGTGTCGGGAATATCCGAGCCCGCAACGGGAACGAGGGCATAACCGGTCTGTGCGTTGGGAAGAGAATCGGTCTTGTAGTCAAACTGCTTCTGAACCTCTGCGCCGTAGTTAGCCATGGTATAAACAAGGTTCTTAAGGTTTGCAGCGCCGTTCTTTACAGCGTTGCTGTTAACGTACTTAACAACCGAGTAAGTATAGCTGTCAACATAAGCGTCGTCAACATACACGCTTATAGTAATGTCGTCTGTCATCATCTTTGCATATACAAAGTATGTGGTGTTGAGGTTGGAGGGTGTAATGATGTCTTCCTGCTCCTCAAGGCCGGGTGCGGAGGTGACTACCTTAACGGTCTTGTTGCCGAGGTCTGCGGGAAGCTTAAAGCCGAAGTTAACGCCGATCTTGCCCTGGAGGTTAAGGGAAGCAGCTCTGAGGAAATCACGGATGGTGTAGTTGTATATGGGGCCGGGCTCCTGTACGGGAGGAACAGCTTCCGCAGCTACGTCTGTGCTGGAAAGGCTTGAGTCGGGGTTGATGTACTCATAGTCAACAAGAGATACGTCGGTAGCGCTTGTGGGTTCCGAGGTAGCCGTGTTGGCTGTGATAACCTGATACTCCATGTTAACGGTAGTATTGGCTGCGTTTGCAACGTTGAAGGTTACCGCAACAACGGTATCCTTTTCGGTGTAATCATAAAGGTCTGCGCTGGTGGCATTGATAAGGAATCTGCCCTGAGCAACCTTAGCGGTGTTAACGATGGCGCTGCCGCCGGTTGTAAGAACGGGTGCAGAATAGGAATTGTAGGTGAGCACTGCGGGATCGAATGTAACCACGCCCTGAACATTGGCAATGCCGTTGGTGCTCTGGAGCTTGTAGGTTACGGTCACCGTCTGGGTGTTTTCGTCAATTTTGACTGTACCGTTGTCGCCTAAGTTGGATGTGACTGTTACTGTACTGATTCCCGCAGCGCTTGCGCTGATGCCGATTGTCATCATTCCGAGAACAAGCATCAGGGAAAGCAGAACGGAAACGGTTCTTTTGATTGCTTTCATGTTAATGACTCCTCTTCTAATAAATTATTGGGTTCTCCAATTAACGCCTTTCGGCGCAGGTTCCTGTGGATAGACGATTGTCTGTGATAATTATATCATAAAGGAATAAATGTGGCAATTAAGTATTTTGTTTTTGGTATGAAATTTTTATGGCAATATTTTGTTGATTTTAACGGTAAAAATAGCAAGGTGCATAAAGCAACCGCCAAACTATTGTAAAACTTCAACAAAATCTGCGATTTCACTCAAAAATTTCGGGGTGCATGCGGCTGTAATTAAATATGTACTGCTGCGCAATTCCTGCATATTCCCCAAAGTCGGCAGGAGCCATTTCGGGAAACAGCTTTTCCATTGCGCGCTTCATCCACACATCCACCGGAAACGCCTCTATGCGGTGCAGGCCAAACAGCAGCGTGCAGTCGGCAACCTTGACGCCTACGCCGGTTATTTTCATAAGCTCGGCGCGTGCGGCGCCGTAGTCGCCCGTGCGGCACAGCTGCCAGTCTATTTCGCCGCGCGCGACCTTTTTCGCCGCGTCCGAAATATACCGCGCCCTGAACCCTGCCCTGAGAGTAGCAAGAGCCTCTGCGCTTTGCTCCGACAGCCTTTGCGCAGCCGGAAAGGCAAAGCCTCCGCTTATCGGTTCTCCGAAGCTTTCGCACAACCTGCTTACAATGCCCTTTATCCTTTTGATATTATTATTCTGTGAAATGATAAATGTAATCAGCGTCTCAAACGGCTCCTGCCTGAGCACCCTTATCCCCGGGGCATACTCCGCGGCGCGGGCAAGAACAGGGTGCAGCCCGCTTATCTGCCTGCGAACCATGCCGTAGTCAAGGTCAAGGTCAAAGTATTCGCGCCACAGCGCACGGTCGTCCTCGCCGGCTCCGTCAATAACAAGGGAGCTGCCGTCAAGGCTGACATTTACGCTGCGCGAAAAGGCGATGCCGTCAAACGAACCATCGGGTCGCTCTGTCCAGCGAAAGCTCTGTCCACAGTCAAGAGTCTGCGCTAAATCGAGGTCTGCGACGTTTTCAAACACTATCATACCGTTTCACTCACAATCTTAAAAACAGTATATCACATTTTAATTTTTTATGCTATAATATTTTCATAATTTTTTAAAAAAATTTTTAGGAGCTGATTTTTGTGAAGGAAACCATAGTTACCATACCCGTAAACGACCTTTTCGGTCCCAAAGACGGCTGTCCGCTGTGCCGCATGGAGGGAATGCTTGAGGATCAGTACTGCGAGTTTGTTACCGGCGACGCCATGATGGAGCCTGCCGTGCGTGTGGAAACAAACAAAACGGGCTTTTGCCACAGGCACTATGCAAAAATGACCCGCGTGGGTCAGCGGCTGCCAAACGCGCTCATACTTGAAACCCATTTGCAGGAGATAGAGGAAAAGCTTCTTCCGCAAAAGGCGGCAAAGCCCGACAAAAAGCAGATGGCGGCGCTCGGCGAAATGCTTGACTCGTGCTATGTGTGCGACCGCGTAAGGGCGGACATGCTCCACCTGCTTGCCACGGTGTTTGTCGAGTGGGCAAAGGGCGGAGAGTTCAAAACACTGTACAAAGAGCAGCCCTTCATCTGCCTTGAGCATTACAGGCTGATAATGAATGCGGCGACGGGCAAGCGCGGAGTGCCTTCAAAGCTGCTGGGCGAGTTTCACGCCGACACCCTTGCGCTCACCAAAAACTATCTTGCAGAGCTGAGACGGGACATCGGGCATTTTGTTATGATGTTCGACTACCGCAGCAAGGGGCTGGAGTGGGGAACCTCGGTTGACGCCATCGAGCGCAGCATACAGTTCCTCACAAAAGAAAGCGTTGACCCGGCAGGAAATTAAGGCAACCCCTGTAAATCGGGGAACACGCTCAGGGTGCGCCTTAAAATACCCTGCATATACGCCAAAGCCGTGCCGTAGTTGGTGAAGGGCACGCCGCTGTCCTCAGCAAGCCTGCGGCGATAGCCCACCTCGCGCTCGCCCAGCATACAGCCGCCGCAATGAATGACAAGTGCATAGGGCGACAGATCCTCGGGAAAGCTTCTGCCCGACGAGGTTTCTATGACTATTTCCTTTTTGGTGTATTGCCTGAGCAGGCGCGGCAGCTTTACCGTGCCTATGTCGTCGCATTGGCGGTGGTGGGTGCAGCCCTCCGATATAAGAACTTTGTCGCCGTCGCGCAGGGCTTCTATGGCGGCGGCGCCTTTTACGGCTGTGCTCAAAAAGCCCTTGTAGCGCGCCATGAGTATCGAAAACGAGGTGAGCGGTATGTCTGCCGGCACAATGTCCTTCACCCTGCCGAACACCTGGCTGTCGGTTATCACCATCGACGGCCTTGTGCCGAGTTTTTCAAGCGTGCCTGCAAGCTCCGAATCGCGCGTGACAACGGGCGCCGCGCCGGCGTCGAGCAGGTCGCGTATGGTCTGCTGCTGCGGAAGGATAAGCCTGCCCTTGGGCGCGGCGGAATCTATGGGCACCACAAGCACCGCAAGGTCGCCGGGGCTCACCAGATCGCCGCATATGCGTCTGCCGTCGCCGTCGCTTTTTACAAGCCGCGCCACGGTCTCCTTTAACAGATTAATATTAGTGTTGTTTTTTGCGCTGACGGAGATACCGTCGGCGTATTCTTTTTCTCCGGCAAGGTCGCTTTTGTTGTAGGCGACAAGATACGGAATATCCTTGCTTTTGAACAGCCCCACAAGCTCGCGGTCGGACTCGCACATGCCTGCGGTTCCGTCAACCACCAGCACGGCTATATCGACGCGGTTGAGCACCTGGCGCGTGCGCTTTACTCTTTCCTGCCCCAGGGCGCCCTCGTCGTCAAAGCCGGGGGTGTCGATTATCATAACGGGACCCAGCGGCAAAAGCTCCATCGCCTTTGTAACGGGGTCGGTGGTGGTGCCTTTTACGTCGGACACCACCGAGATCTGCTGGCTTGTAAAGGCGTTTACAACGCTGGACTTGCCTGCGTTGCGCCTGCCGAAAAAGCCGATGTGCACCCTCTCGCCCGAGGGTGTGGAATTAAGGCTCATTTAAACGCCTCCCGTAAAGCTTCGGGGCGAACCTGCGCCCGCCCCGGAATGATCAGAATCTGAAATCGCGCTTGCCGTTGTTCTTTATCTGCTCAATATAATCGGCGGCGATCTGTCTTACCTTTTCCTTGGGAATGTTTTGAAGCTGCTCCTCAATAACGCGGTCGCCGATCTCCTTGGTTTCGGGGCTTGCGTAGTCCATCAGGTACTCTTCAAGGGTCATAAGCGCGTTGGGGTGGCAGCAGTTTTGTATCTGTCCGCTCTTGCACAGCGACATAAAGCGGTCGCCCGTTCTGCCCTCGCGGTAGCAGGCGGTGCAGAAGGACGGGATGTAGCCCAGCTCCATAAGCCAGCGCACAACCTCGTCAAGAGTGCGGCGGTCCGAAACATCGAACTGCGCCGAGTTTTCCTCCTCGGGCTCCTCCTCGGCATAGCCGCCCACGCTGGTGCGCGAGCCGCCGCTTATCTGCGAGATGCCCAGCCTGAGCGCCCTTTTGCGCATGGCGGCGCTTTCGCGCGTAGAGATTATCATGCCCGTGTATGGAACGGCGATGCGGATGATCGCAATGATCTTTGCAAAGGTGTCGTCGTCTATGCCGTTGTCAAACTGATCGGGGTCGATGTCGTCGGCAGCCCTTATGCGCGGCACGCTTATGGTGTGGGGACCAACGCCGTGAACCGCCTCAAGGTGCTCGGCGTGCATAAGCAGTCCGGCAAGCTCATAGCGGTACAGCTCAAGCCCGAACAGCACGCCCAGACCCACGTCGTCTATGCCGCCCTCCATGGCTCTGTCCATAGCCTCGGTGTGATAGTCGTAGTTGTGCTTCGGTCCCGTGGGGTGAAGCACCTCGTAACTCTTTTTGTTGTAGGTCTCCTGAAAAAGAATATAGGTGCCTATGCCCGCGTCGTGCAGTCTTTTGTAGTTTTCGACCGTGGTGGCGGCAATGTTGACGTTGACGCGGCGGATGGCTCCGTTTTTGTGCTTGATGGAATAGATGGTGTCAATGCACTCCAAAATATATTCTATGGGGTTGTTGACGGGATCCTCGCCTGCCTCTATGGCAAGACGCTTGTGACCCATGTCCTGCAGCGCCGTGACCTCGGTGCGAACCTCGTCCTGAGTCAGCTTTTTGCGGCAGATGTGCTTGTTTTTGGCGTGATATGGGCAATACACGCAGCCGTTGACGCAGTAGTTTGACAGGTACAGCGGCGCAAACATAACAATGCGGTCGCCGTAAAAATCCTTTTTTATCTGCTCGGCAAGGGCGAATATCTCTTTGGTTTTCTCTTCGTCGTCGCACGCCAAAAGCACGCTTGCCTCGCGGTGGGTTATGCCCTTTCTCAGCCTTGCCTTTTCTATTATGCTGTCGATAAGCTCAAAGTTGTCTTTGTTTTCGTCGGCGTATTTAAGTGAATCCATAATTTCGCCGTCGTTGATAAATTCCTCTGCCTTGAGGGATTTAGGGTCGTAAATTGCCATTGTGATCGCTCCGTTTCGTATTATTGATAATCGCCGCGTTCGCAGACGATTTTATATCCTGTTTTTTCCATGCGCCGCGACAAACAGCGGATACATTCCGCAGCCTCGTCGCCCGTGCATATCTTGTTGTCGTACAGCGCGTAGTCCTTTCTGTGCTCGGCAGGCGAAAGGTTGGGCATAACCACGTTTGCGCCGTGCAGCACGCCCAGCTCGCGCCCGTTTGGATGAATGGTTCCCAACGCCGTTGTGGCAGGCAAAAGGATGCGCGGATTCATCAGCCGTATGACCGACAGCAGGGTGAGGGTCAGCTTAAGATCTCCTGCCGGCATGTTTCCGAATTCGGTGTCCCTGTGCGGAACAAAGGGACCAATGCCGCACATCTGCGGCGACAGCTCCTTTATGAACAGCAGGTCGTCCGCGAGGTTTTCAAACGTCTGGTACGGCGAGCCCACCATAAAGCCCGCTCCCGTCTGATAGCCTATCTCCTTGAGCCTGTACAGCAGAGCCTTGCGGTGCGCTCCGCTCATGCCCGGCGGATGCAGCCTTGCATAGTGCGCTTCATCGGCGGTCTCGTGCCGCAGAAGGTATCTGTCGGCGCCTGCCTCAAACAGCCTGCGCAGGCTGTCCTCGCTGCGTTCGCCCAGAGAAAGGGTTACGGCGCAGTCTGGGTATTCCCTTTTTATCGCGCTTACTATGCCGCACATCACCTCGTCGGTGAAAAACGCGTCCTCGCCGCCCTGCAAAACAAAGGTGCGAAAGCCGAGGCTGTAGCCTGCTTTGCAGCAGGACATTATCTGCTCTTCGCTGAGCCTGTATCGGACGGCGTTTTTGTTTGAGCGGCGCAGTCCGCAGTAACGGCAGTCGTTTTTGCAGTAGCTTGTAAACTCAATCAGCCCGCGAATAAATATTTTGTTTCCGAAAACAGCCTGCGCGGTTTTTTGCGCCGCCTGCCTCAGCAGCTCGCGCTCATCGTCTGTTATGGTTTGCAAAAGAGCGGTCAGCTCCCGGCGAGAGGCGCTTTGCTCGTTTTTCAGCTTGTTTATTGTTTCGATATTACTCATATTATTTTTTGGAATAGGCGGTCTTTACCGTTACTCCGGGCAGCCTGCCCAGCCTGCCCGATATATTGCTTACAACATCCTGGGTGTCGTCAACCACCACGCTGATTATGCTTATATTCTTCTCGCGGTAGGGCAGTCCCATGCGCCCAATCACGCTTTCGGACGCGTCGTGCAGTATCTCGTTTATCCGGTTTACGCTGTCGGGGCTTTCAACGATAATGCTGATCACCGCGACGCGTGTATCTTTTTCTTCCAATTTATTTCCTCCGACACAAAAGGCAGCGCCGTTTTGCATGGCGCTGCCCTTGTAATTTCGTAAAGCTCCGCGTGTGCGGAGTGATTTTGCAAAGGTCTCGGCGTCAATAAAATTTCCGCTTTGAGCTTGGTGTATTTGATTAAAAATCTCCGCCGCCGTGAGTGGAGCCGCCGGACGAGCCGCCCGAGCTGCCGCTGTCGCTGTCGTCCTTTATGGTTCTTACGGTGGTGTATTGATTTACAAACTGATCCTCAACGTCCGAAAGGTTGACCGAGCTGTTCGCTGCAAGGTCATAGGTGCCCGAAACGCCCATGTGCTTGTACTTTGACTTGATGACGAAGAACATTATCACGCCGACTGCTATTGCCGCTATGCCTATGATTATTCCGTAATGCTTAAGCACATAAAGAAACTTGTTGGTCTTTTGCTCATAGGTGATGTTGTCAAAGGTGTCGCCCGTGGGTATGCCGTCGCTGTGATACTGCTCAAGGGTATCCACAAAGGCGAAGGTCGCGCCGTAATAGTCGCCGTTGTCCATGTAGCTTCTCAGCATAGAGCCCAGGGAGCTCATGCGCTGGTCGCTTATGTAGTCCATCGCCTCGCCGTGCGAGATCACCGTGCCCTTGTTGCTGCCAAGGTCAAACACAAGCACAACGGCGTCTGCCGCAAAGCTTTTTTGGTCGTAATAGTTTTTGTTGTAGTAATTGTTCAGCTCGCTTGTTATGCCGAGGCTGCTGGTGTGCAGAATAAGCTGCCAGCCCGTGCGCTCGTTGCCCTCGGACAGCTTGTCACGAAGGCTGTCAAGCTGATCGTCCGTGAATATTGCCGCGTCGTCCTCTATGGCGTACTGCTGAGTTACCTCTGCAAAGCAGAGCGCGGTGGAGAACAGCGCGATCATCAGCGCCACGGCTGCCGCCGAAAGCCTGAGAGATAATTTTTTTATCATAAGAACAGCATACCTCCCAACACGCCGAGTGCGAATACGATAACCGAAACGATCGCCGAGGCTATCGCAAGCTTGCCGGGAGCCACGGGAAGCTCTCCGTACGCCTTGCCCGTCTGACCGTTTATTGCAAAGGGCAGAATTCTGTCGTTGAATTTGTAGGTGAGCACCCACACGGGAAGCAGGTCGTATGTCCACGCCTCAAGCTCCGTCTGTTCGCTGAAGCTTTCGGTGTCTATGGTGTCATAGCCCTCCATGGTGTTTTTGAGCACCTGCTCGGCGTAGTTGTGCATACGCTGCTCCACGGCAGGCTGAACGTCCGCCTTTTCAAGGTCGCGCTTTTCAGCCTCAAAGCCCGAAAGATAACTCATTGCAAAGGGCGTCGCCTTGGAAAGGTCATATGGGTGAACGCTTTGCAGCATTTCGCGCTTTTCGCTTTGCAGCGCTCGCTCAAACACGTTGTTTATAATTACGCTGCCGCCGCGAACAACGTGATATACCTTTGTTTCGGTGTATTCCTTGTTGCCCGAGCGCCAGGTGCGGATTATCTTTCCCGTAGCGGTGAGAAGCGCGGATTTTTGCTGGTCGCAGAACCAATAGGGAAAATAAACGCCGCGCATTTTATCGACGTGATCCTTGTTGGTAAAGCCCTTGGGCAAAAATTTCTTTTTGCCGCACATCTCCAAAAAGCGGTTGACCGCGTTTTCCTTTGAAAGCGCAAAGGGTATCACCCTGTCGGGGTTGAACTGACCCGACAGCCTGCCGCCCAGCACAACGGGGTTGTCGCAGTAAAAGCAGGTGGTGGCGGCGGTGGTAGAGGTGGTCACTATCTCGGCTCCGCAGCTTGGGCACACATAAGACACGGGGTAGTCGTCGCCCGCGTCATAGCCCTGAGCCTGTGCCTGCGCCTGGTTTTGCTCATAGCGGTTTACCTCGCGCTCGTCATAGGTCTCTCTTTGCTCCTTGCCGGCGTTTTGCGCCTGAACCTGCTGAGGGGTAAATTCCGAAAAGCAGTATTCGCAGGTGAACATCTGCTTGTCGGGGTTAAACTTAAGCGGCCCGTTGCAGTTTGGGCACACATAATTCATCGTAGCCATATAATAACTCCTGTCTGACAAAAGGGCGGCTGCCGCAGCCGCCCCGTATTATCGGAATATTATTGCTTTGTGCCGCACTCGGGACAGAACTTCTGACCCTCGTTAAGCTGCGCGCCGCAGTTGCCGCAGAAGCGCTTTTTTGGTGCGTCGGGCTTTTTGCCGCCGCATTCCGTGCAGAACTTGCCGGTGTTGACCGTGCCGCACGAGCAAGTCCAGCCGCCCTCGGGAGCCGCCTGAGCGGGAGCTGCCTGTGCCTGCTGCTGAGGCGCCTGCTGCTGCGTGGGAGCGTTTTGGTTGACGTACTGGGGATTCTGCATATAGCCGCCCATTACGTTGCCGCCCATGTTCTGAGCCATGCCCATGCCGAGGAAGGCGTTCATCGCGCCGCCCGTGTTGTGACCTGCGGCGTTTATGCCCTCGGCAACGTTCTTTGCCATGTAAGCCTGCTGGTTTGCGCCGTCGCGCAAAAAGCTTACCGAAGCGCCCATCTCGGCACGCTTGTCGATGATCTCCTGGCTCTTGTCGCTGTAAGAGGGCAGACCCATACCGACGGATACTACCTCAAATCCTCTCAGCTCTTTCCAGTCGTCGTCAAGAGCCTGAGCCATGTACTTGCCCATCTCTTTTGACTTGGAGGTGATGAAGCTTATGCGGTTGCCGTCAGCCGAATAGTTGTTGAAGGCTGTGCCCAGCTCAGATACAAACTCGTCGTTGTACTGCTTTATAAACTCGCCCTCAAAGTTGAGGCTCTTGTTCTCGGTTATTACCTCGGTGGGGATAACCTCCTGATAGAACTTGAACGGGTCGGTGATGCGGATGGAGTATGTGCCGTGCAGGCGCATAAACAGCTCCGCCTCATAAAACGAGTCGTAGTACTGAACGGGGTTGGGTGTGCCGAACTTTATGTTTTTGATCTCTTTGAGGTTGATGTAAAAAACGTGCTGCGACTGTGACGAAACGCCGCCGTATTTGATTCGGCTGAAGCTCTCTTTGATGGCGTCGCCGAACTGACCGTTGAACAGCGAGGGCATAGAGCTGTTATCTACCTTAAAGTAGCCGGGCTCTGCCGTGTAGTCAACGATCTTGCCGCCGTCAACAAGGATCATCATCTGATGATCATAAACATGTATAACGGATCCGTTTGAAACTATGTTTGAGGATCCCTTTTTATTCTGACTTTTGCCGTTTTGCGAAACAAGCTGACCGGGGGCGATAACTGTGCTGTTGCCCATAGGCGAAGGCTCGAGGACTTCAAGCCAGGTGTCTGCAAGACCGCCTGTTACGGCGTTTATCGCCGCTTTAATAATTCCCATAGCTGACTTCTCCTTTGTTGTAAGATTAAATATAGACGGGCAATCTGCAACACCCGTGATATACGCCTTTAATTATAATACATTATGAACAAAAAATCAATATCATTTGTGTTTTTTATTTACGTTATTCTCGGTTCGACATTTTTTTCAATTCAAACCGAAGGTAACAGGGGGTTCCGTTTCGGAGCCCCCTGTGTTGGGTTATTCAGTTTCAGCCTTCAAGAATTACTTCCATTTTGCCGTTTACGTCAAAGGTGTATTTGCCTGCAGGAACATAGCCGTTAGCCTTTGAACCGGAAACAAACAGGGTGCCGTTCTTATAGATCGCGCCGTTCTGCTTTACAAAGTAGAGGTCGCCGTCATACTCAACAACGCCCTTGCCCTTTACGATAACGTTGTTCTCGTAGTAGTAGCCGTCGATAACGCCGTTCTTTGCCATCATCTTGCCGTCTGCGTCAAACGCATACTTGCCTGCCGGAACAAGACCGTTTGCCTTTGCTTCCGAAACAACAAGGCTGCCGTTCTTATAGATCGTGCCGTTCTGCTTTACAAAGTAGAGGCTGCCCTCAAACTCAACGACACCTGCGCCCTTTACAAGCTCGTCGTCGGCATAGTACCTGCCGCCTACAACGCCGTTTTTGACGCCTGTCAGGATCATCTTGCCGTCTGCGTCAAATCTGTACATGCCTGCAATTACAAGTCCGTGTGCCTTTTCTTCGCTGATATACAGGCTGTTGCTCCTGTAAATTTCGCCGGTGACCTTGATGTAGTAGAGGTCGCCCTCAAACTCAACCAGACCTACGCCCTTTGTAAGCACGCCGTCAATATAATACTTGCCGTCGATGATCTCGCCCGGAACAACTATCTCCTCTGCGTTGAACACAGCGGTGTATTCCGCATCGCCCGTAACAGCTGTGGGAACGGGATCCCAGCCGATGAAGTTGTAGGTGAACTGTGCGTCGGCTTCCTTGGTTGCGTCCGGGTGAGCGGGAGTATCGCCGTAAGCTACGGTTGTGGTGTCGATAACGGTGCCGTCGTCGTTCTTCCATGTGATGG
>CADBWP010000010.1 GCA_902798365.1 uncultured Ruminococcus sp. | reverse complement strand
CATTCTCGTCGATCAAAATTTCAAAATTTAACGGCAAAACCAGTTGATTTCTTAAAACTTTCATTGTATAATTAACCTGCTTTCTGTGTGGTTTTTCGGCAATTAAATTATACAACGAAAGCACTGACCGGGCAACCCTTTTCGGGCTACCCGGTCTTTTACTTTGTTGGAGCTTAATGCGACAGCCCCAATTCTTTTACCGTGGCACGCGTGGCAATTCGTGGCACGGATTTTTTAAAAAACAGGCAAAATTGCTTGCAATCCAGCAAATTTGCAATCAATATAAAATAGCAAAAAGCTCAGTATTTAAGCCAAAATCCATAGATCACGCATAAATACCGAGCTTTTAAAGTTGGTGCAGGTAACAGGACTTGAACCTGCATGAAATTGCTTTCACATGGACCTGAACCATGCGCGTCTGCCAATTCCGCCATACCTGCGTATTTAATTTGAGCCGGGGTTCCGACCCACAAGTGGTATTATACCAAAGAATGATCAAAATGTCAATGATAAATTTTTGCGGGCGAATTTTTTACGTTTTTACGTTTTATCCGCCCGCAGTTTTCAGCTGTTGATATAGTTTATCGCCTCGGCGGCAGCTACTGCGCCGTCGGCTGTGGCTGTCACAAGCTGGCGCACCTCTTTGGTGCGGTTGTCGCCCGCTACGAATATTCCCGCAGTTTTTGTGCGGCAGTTCTCCCCCGCTTTTGCGTAGCCTGCGCCGTCAAGGTTTATAAGGTCTGCAAAGCTTTGGTTCTCGGGTATTCTTCCCACCGCTACAAACAAGCCGTTCACATCGAGGGTGGTCTTTTCCCCGCTTTTATTTGTGATCTCTATGCTTTCAAGGCGGTTGTCGGCGTTAAGCCCCGTTACCACGCTGTCATAAACAAAACGCACGTTTTCGCGCTGCTTAAGGCGCTCTACGGTGCCGTTGTCGCCTCTGAAACTGTCGCGGCGGTGAATAAGATACACAATGCTTGCGATGTCGGCAAGATACAGCGCGTCCTCAAGCGCGGTGTTGCCGCCGCCCACGACCGCAACGGGCTTGCCGCGGAAAAAAGCGCCGTCGCAGGTGGCGCAGTAGGACACTCCCCTGCCTGTGAGCTTTTGCTCGTTTTCAAGTCCGAGCTTCCGGTTCTGAGAACCTGTGGCAATAATTACCGCTTTTGCCGAATATTCCGCCTTGGGCGTAACCACGGTCTTGAGCTCGCCGTCGCGGATTTGGAGCGCTTTTTCAAACTTAAACTCCGCGCCCAGACCCTTTGCCTGTTCATACACCTTTGTTGCAAAATCAAAGCCCGAGATGTGGGCGGCAACGGGATAGTTCTCGATGTCGGGCGTGTTGATTATCTGACCGCCGTAGCTGAGCGCCTCGAGCACAAGCACGGTCTTTGAGGCGCGTCGCGCGTATATTGCCGCCGTCATTCCGGCAGGACCCGCGCCGATAACAATTATATCATAAGCATTGCCGGTCATATCAGATCTCCGAGTACGTCCTTGGGAACCAGACCTATGCTGCGGTTTGCCTCTTCGCCGTCCTTAAAGGCGATGACACAGGGGATCGATGATATTCCGTAACGGTCGGCAAGCTCGGGCTCCTCGTCGATGTCGATGGAAACCACCTTGCAGTCGGTTCTCTCCTCCGAAAGCTCCTCCAACGCGGGTCTGAGCATTTTGCACGGGCCGCACCAGTTTGCATAAAAGTCAGCGATAACGGGTATGTCACAGTTTAAAACCTCTTGTTCAAATACTGCTCCTGTTATTTCTTTTACTGCCATGATATTTACTCCTTTTCAACGTTATTGATCACCTTATACAGAATATTGTACAGGGTTTCCGCCTCTTCGGCGGTCAGGTCGATGCATTTTCCGATTTGCTCGGGGATGCTCAATGCTTTTGTTTTTAGGGCTTCGCCTTCCGCGGTGAGTTTTACAATCAGGTTGCGTTCATCCTGCTCGGACCGGGCGCGTGTGATATATCCCTTTGCTTCGAGCTTTTTCAGCAGCGGGGTAAGCGTGCTGGGGTCGATAAGCAGCGCACGGCTTATCTCTTTTACGTTCGACTTCCCAGCCTCCCAAAAATACATCATAACGATGTACTGCGTATAAGTCAGGTTGAGCGAATCGAGCAATGGAGTGTAGCGGCGCACGACCTCCTTCGCGCACAGATAAAGCGGAAAACAAAGCTGGTTTTTCAGTTTTAATGCTTCAAAATCCTTTTCCATATCAAATCAGAGCCGCAATGTCCTCTTCAAGCTTTTCGGGTTCAACCGTGGGATTAAAGCGCTTTACCACCCTTCCCTCACGGTCTATGAGAAATTTGGTAAAGTTCCATTTGATGTCTCGCTCTTCTTTTGCGGTTTTGCTGATTTTTGAAACCGCCTTCATAGCCATCTTAGCCTTAATCCCCTTGATTTCTTCGTCGGGAGCCTCGCTTTTGAGATAAGTGTATAACGGCGATTCGTTTTCGCCGTTCACGTCTATCTTCTTCATCTGCTCAAAGGTGGTGTTGTATTTGAGCGTGCAGAACTCGTGGATCTCGTCGTCGCTGCCGGGCGCCTGGTTGCCGAACTGATTGCAGGGAAAGTCGAGGATCTCAAAGCCCTTGTCGTGATACTTTTGATACAGCGCCTCAAGCCCCTTGTACTGAGGTGTGAAGCCGCAGCCCGTGGCGGTGTTGACGATGAGCGCCACCTTGCCCTTTAGCGAGGAAAGATCAAAATCCTCTCCTCGCCTTGTTTTTACCTTGTAATCATATACTGACATTTGCCAAACCTCCTTGTTTGTTTTGTGTTATAATATTTTGTGTGCAAATTAATTTTAGCAGGTTTTTTTGCATTTGTCAAGCATATTTTTACAATTATTTTTTATTTTATTCATGTATGTCTATTGTAAAACATTAACTAATATGTTACAATTGTAGATATAAAACATTTCAAATTAAACAAAACGAGGTGTTACAATGAAAATCACAAACGATATTATTTATGTGGGCGTCAACGATCATAAGATAGACCTGTTTGAGGGTCAGTACGACGTGCCCAACGGCATGGCGTACAACTCCTATGTGATCATGGACAAAAAGATCGCTGTAATGGACACGGTTGACCGCAACTTTAAGCATGAGTGGCTGAACAACCTTGAGGACGCGTTGGGCGGCAGAAAGCCCGATTATCTTGTTGTTCAGCACATGGAGCCCGACCATTCGGCGAACATTATGAACTTCCTTGAGACCTACCCCGAGGCTACGGTGGTTTCGTCGCAAAAGGCGTTCAACATGATGAAAAACTTTTTCGGCACCGATTTTTCCGACAAAAGGATAGTTGTGGGCGAAGGCGACTCTCTTGAGCTGGGCGAGCACACCCTCAGCTTTGTGGCTGCTCCCATGGTGCATTGGCCCGAGGTCATCGTAACCTATGACAGCAAGGACAAGGTTTTGTTCTCGGCTGACGGCTTCGGCAAGTTCGGCGCTCTTGACGTTGAGGAGGACTGGGCGTGCGAGGCGAGAAGATACTACATAGGCATAGTAGGCAAGTACGGCGCACAGGTTCAGGCGCTGCTTAAAAAGGCGGCAAACCTTGACATTCAGATCATTTGTCCGCTTCACGGTCCCATGCTCACCGAAAGCCTCGGCTATTATCTTGACCTTTACAACACATGGTCAAGCTATTCCACAGAGACCGAGGGCATTTTGATTTGCTACACCTCGGTGTATGGTCACACCAAGAAGGCAGTTGAGCTGCTTGCGGAAAAGCTGAAACAGAACGGCTGCCCCAAGGTCGTTGTAAACGACCTTGCACGCGTGGATATGGCAGAGGCTGTTGAGGACGCGTTCCGCTACGGCAGGATAGTGCTTGCCACCACGACATATAACGCCGAGATATTCCCCTTTATGCGCGAGTTTATCAACCATCTGACCGAGCGCAACTTCCGCAACAAGAAGATCGCGCTAATCGAGAACGGCTCTTGGGCTCCTCTTGCCGCCAAGGTTATGAAGAACATGCTGTCGGGCTGCAAGAATATCGAATATGCGGAAACAAGCGTAAGGATAATGTCCGCCCTTAACGACGAAAGCAGAGCCAAGATAAACGAGCTGGCGCAGGAGCTGTGTCAGGACTATATCGCCCAGAACGGCGAAACAGCCGACAAGAACGACATGAAGGCGCTGTTCAAGATAGGCTACGGTCTGTATGTTGTCACCTCTAACGACGGCAAAAAGGACAACGGACTTATTGTGAATACCGTAACCCAGGTGACAGATTCTCCCAACCGCGTAGCTGTTTGCATAAACAAGCAGAACTATTCGCACCACGTTATAAAGCAGACGGGCGTTATGAACGTCAACTGCCTGTCGGTTGAGGCTCCGTTCAAGGTGTTTGAGACCTTCGGCTTCCAAAGCGGCAGAAATGTTGACAAATTTGCAAACTGCGAGACCCTGCGCTCCGACAACGGACTGGTGTTCCTGTCTAAGTACATAAACGCGTTTATGTCGCTTAAGGTTGAGAATTACATAGACCTTGACACGCACGGCATGTTTATTTGCAGCGTTACCGAGGCTCGTGTAACCTCGGACAAAGAGACAATGACCTACACCTATTATCAGAACTACGTTAAGCCCAAGCCTCAAACAGAGGGCAAAAAGGGCTGGGTATGCAAGGTTTGCGGTTACATTTACGAGGGCGATGAGCTTCCCGAGGACTTCATCTGTCCGCTTTGCAAACACGGCGTTGCCGATTTTGAACCGATAGAATAGGTTTTTTGATTTTGGCAAAACCACCCGTTCACAGTATTAGTGAACGGGTGGTTTTGTATTTTGGGATCTATAAAAGGATTATTCGGCAAACATAGGCGTTGAAAGGTATCTTTCGCCTGTGTCGGGCAAGAGCGCTACTATGAGCTTGCCCTTGTTTTCGGGGCGTTTTGCAAGCTGAGCCGCAGCAAATACGGCAGCTCCCGAGGAAATGCCGACAAGCACGCCCTCCTTTTGCGCGAGGAGCTTGCCTGTAGCAAAGGCGTCCTCGTTTTCTACGGTAATGATCTCGTCGTAAATCTTTGTGTCGAGGGTGTCGGGAACAAAGCCTGCGCCTATGCCCTGAATCTTGTGCGGACCCGGAGTGCCCTTTGAGAGCACGGGCGAGCCTGCCGGCTCAACCGCAACTACCTTGACATTGGGGTTTTTCTCTTTAAGATATTTGCCCACGCCCGAGAGGGTGCCGCCTGTGCCTACGCCGGCAACAAAGATATCGACCTTGCCGTCGGTGTCGTCCCATATTTCGGGACCCGTGGAGGCAACATGCGCCGCAGGATTTGCAGGGTTTGTAAACTGACCGGGAATAAAGCCGCCGTCTATGCTTGCGGCAAGCTCCTCTGCCTTGGCTATTGCGCCCTTCATGCCCTTTGCGCCGTCGGTAAGCACAAGCTCCGCGCCGTATGCCTTTAGCAGATTGCGGCGTTCAACGCTCATGGTCTCGGGCATTGTGAGAATGGTGCGATAGCCGCGCGAGGCTGCGACCGCCGCCAAACCGATTCCCGTGTTGCCGCTTGTGGGCTCGATGATGACGGAGCCCGGGCGAAGTGCGCCATTTGCCTCGGCATCCTCTATCATGGCGCGGGCTATTCTGTCTTTTACGCTGCCCGCGGGGTTAAAGTATTCCAGCTTTGCGTATATGTCGGCTTCAAGATCGTGAAGCTTTATAAAATTGTTGAGCTTTACAAGCGGTGTGCCGCCGATAAGGTCTGTGATTCTTTCATATGTTTTCATGGTGATTCTCCTCGTTTTATAATCTTAGTAAATAATATGATGTCCGATGTCTTTTATCCCATGCTTAAACATCGTATCACACGCATGGTTTTCATAAAAATACCTTCCTTCAAGTATTTTTACCAAACTTAGTGGTTTTGTAGGTTTTGATTTGAGCTTATTATACCACCAACATTTACATATGTCAATAGGTAATTTATATTTAGTTATTTTACTCTTAAATTCTTTACAAAAGCCTTATAATTTGGTATAATACTTATAGAAGGAAGTGATTTTATGTTAATTTTGGCTTCTGCCTCGCCTCGCAGGCGCGAGCTGCTAAAGCTTTTGGGCAAGGACTTTGTAATTGAGCCGGCAGATGTTGACGAAAGCATGGAGAAAAACCTGCCGATCGACCGGATGCCCGAGTATCTTGCCGCAAAGAAGGCAAAGCTGATACACGACAGGCACCCGGGCGACACGGTTATAGGCTGCGACACGGGTGTGTTTATCGGCAATCAGATGATAGGCAAGCCGAGCAGCGACAAGGCGGCGTTTGAGATTTTGAAGCTGCTGTCGGGCAGGACTCACCGTGTTATTACGGGCTGTGCGATATACAAGGGCAACAGCCTCATCAAGTTTTCCGCCGTTACCGAGGTTGAGTTTTATCCGCTTACCTCAGAAGAAATAAACGCCTACATTGCCACGGGCGAGCCGTTTGACAAGGCAGGCGCTTACGGAATCCAGGGCAAGGGCGCCCTGCTTGTTAAGCAGATAAAGGGCGACTACAACAACGTTGTGGGACTGCCGCTGGCTATGCTGAACAAAAAGCTGCAGGAAATATTATAAGCTAAGGGCTGCTTCCGCTTTGGAAACAGCCCTTTAATCAGAATTTAATTGTTTTGGGAGGCTCGGTAAACGACGCAAAGGTCGCGGTCGCGTCCTTAAAGAAAAGCACCTCGGTGTTGTCGTCGTCCGCGGAATACATACCGCTCAGCTCGGGATAATTTGCCAGCATATGAGCCTTTGCCTCTACCCTGTCGTCACGCACGAGCGTGCCCGACACCCTGAGCCATTTGCCGTCCTTAAAGGCGCAAAGCTCCGCCTTGGGGTTTGCCTGAAGCTGCTTTGACACAGCCTTTGACTTGCCGGTTTGGATGTAGAGCCTGTCCTCGAAAATATCGACCGTGCCGAAGGGACGGACGCGCGGCTGATCTCCTTCGACCGTGGCGAGGTAGTAGGTTTGCGCGCTCTTTAAAAAATCAAATACTTCTTTCATTTTATCCTCCTAATCAACGCAGGAAGCCGTTTATTATCTGCTCCTCAGCCTGAGCCTCGGTAAGCCCGAGGGTCATCAGCTTTATGAGCTGGTCGCCCGCGATTTTTCCTATTGCAGCCTCGTGCACAAGCATTGCGTCAACATCATTTGCCTCAAGCGAGGGTATTGCGAGAATCTTGCCGTTGTCCATTATTATGGAGTCGCACTCGGTGTGACCGCTGCACGGTGCGTTGCCCGTGATGCGTGCGTTAAAGGTCTGCGAGGAGTTATCACGCGCGACCGAACGCGACACAACGTCGGCTGTGGAGTCTGCGCCGTTGAGGCTTACTTGGTAGCCGCTGACCGCCGTCTGGCTGCCGTGTGTCATAAGGCGTTCCTTTACAACAAGCTTTGCGCCTGCCTTAAGCTCGGCAATGGTGTTTCGCTCGGTGGAGTCAACGCCCTTGATCTGCTCCATCTCCATCTCCATGGTGCTGTTCTCCTCCATATACACCTCGGTCTGAGGGTTGAGGATTCGCTTGCCGTTGCCGTCGCCGCTGCCGTAGTGCTTTTCAACATATTTGATGTGCGAGTTTTTGCCAACGTAAAAGCGGTGAACGCCGTCATGCTGAGCGTCGTGCTCGCCGCAGTTGTCGATGCCGCAGCCTGCCACGATAACAACGTCGCAGTTGTCGCCTATAAAAAAGTCGTTATAAACCGTCTCTTTAATGCCCGATTCGCTTACAACAACGGGAATGTGCACGCTCTCGTTTTTTGTGTTGGGCTTTATGAATATATCTATGCCCGAAATGCCCTCTTTGCTGATGATGTCTATATTGTCGGTGGTGTGCCTGCCTGCCATCTGCGAATTTACGCGGAAATTATATGCTCCCGACGGGGTTTCGTAGAGGTCGGCTACCTCGCCTATCAGTTTTTGACCGATAGCGTCTATATTTAAATCAATCATTGCCTCTCCCCCTTACTTTAGTCTGTCGCAAGCGGCAACTGCCGCCGTGGTGCCGATAAGCCCGGGCAGAATATCCGCAGCCGCGCCCTGCTTTTGGATTTGACCGTCAGTCAGCAGAACGATCTCGTCCGCTATCTCGAGTATTCTCTCCTGATGAGAGATTATGACGATGGAGCTGTCTTTGATTTGTGAGCGCATGCTCTCAAAAATGCGGATAAGATTCTGAAAGCTCCACAGATCTATGCCTGCCTCGGGCTCGTCAAACAGGCTGAGCCTTGTCTGCCGTGCAAGCAGGGTCGCTATCTCTATTCTTTTAAGCTCGCCGCCCGAAAGAGAAGCGTTGATCTCGCGTTCGATATAATCGCGTGCGCAAAGACCTACCTCGGAAAGATAGTTGCACGCCTCGTTTATCGTAAGCTCCTTGCCCGCCGCAAGCTTGAGCAGGTCGATGACCCTTATGCCCTTGAAGCGCACGGGCTGCTGAAACGCAAAGCTTATGCCGAGCCTTGCGCGTTCGGTTATGCCGAGGTCGGTGATGTCCTTTCCGTCAAATATGATACTGCCGGAATCGGGCTTTTCTATGCCCATAATAAGCCGCGCAAGCGTGGATTTGCCGCTGCCGTTGGGACCTGTGATAACGACAAATTTGCCGTTGTCTATACTGAGGCTGAGATCGCGTATGATCTCTTTTTTTTCAGTTCCCTCTCCCGCAGAGAAGGACAGATTTTTTAATTCTAACATGGTGATTCTCCCGTTGTTTTGTTACAAGGTTCATTATACATCATTTTAAAACAAAATGCAATTGAAGTTTGCAAATTGACCGCATATATAATATAATGATATAATAAAACATTTCAGGCATTAAGGAACAATAAAACAGAATGAATCGGGAAAAGAATTATATTGCTAATAAAGAATTAACAAAGCCCGTTGAGGGCTACATTACACGTCAAACCGACGAAAGAATAGCCAAGGCTGCCTACGGGCGGCTCGGCAACCCCACAAGCCGTGTGGGCTGTGCCGTCGTTGCCGTATATAACGTTATGCTGAGGCTCGGCAAGCCTCAGCCATATGCCGACGTTGTGCGCGACTGTGAACGGCTTGGACTGCCGTGGCTGTTCGGCGCCCTGGGCACAAAACCGCGTAAGCTCGGCAGGTATTTCAGGCTGCACGGCGTTGCTTTCGGAAGGATTCGCAAGGCTGACGCCTTTAAGGCTGCGCTGAACGACTGCTCCGCAGCCATAGTATGCACATGGAACAGCAAAATAACAAACGGGATCCATTTTTACGCGGTTTTGAAAGAAAACGGAAGGCTGATGTCGGCAAATCAACACTATTCAAACGGTCTTTTGGACTTTGACACAAGCTGCATAAGAAACGACAGATTCATAGTCGGGTATGTTTTCCGATAAGTCAAGCCGGCGCTCTTTCGGGCGTCGGCTTTGCTTTAAATGAACTTGTTCAGCTTTGGATCGTAGGTGTAATCTATCGCGGAAAGCTTTTGCTCAAGCTGTTCCCTGTCAAGCTGCAAATCGTCGCAGAGAAGGTCAAGGCTTGGGTATTCGTCCCTTAGCTTGGTGTTTATGTAACTGAGCAGTATCATAGGGTCGTTTGGTATCATATCAGTCATCCTCATATTTGTAAAAGTCAAATTTTACTTCGTTTTTATCCTCGTCGTAATAAAGCCCGGCGGAGTATTCGGTTTCGCCGTTTTCATCCTCAACAATAACGTGAGTGTAGCTGTAGGCATGGAAGGTAAAGGTTATTGTGTCGCCGTTGAGCTCTGCGTCGCAAATACGCTCGTCTGTAAGCCTTATATCACCCGTTGCAGCCTGCGGAAGCGTTGCGGTTTTTACCACAGGCTCGTCGGTCAGACGCCATACCTTGCAGTCGGTGCGGCTTGTTTGGGTGCTCTCCATAACAAGCTGGTATTTATACTGCATGTCGCCGTCGGTAAGCGTCATGGTCGTGCTGCCGTGCCTTAAAAAGCTCAGCCGTACCCTTTTGTTTTCGGTATCCTCAAGCGTTACCTTTGCAATGCTTTCGTCCTCTACCTCAACATACGCGTTTTCCGAGATCGCCGGAGTATCGGAAAGATTTGTCTGTATATCGACCGTCAAAAATACGGTACTCATCAAAGCACAAACCGCCGCTGTCACGATGATAACACCCAAGCCGATAAGCCTGAACACCGCCTTGCCAAATATGCCGAACAACATCCAAAGCGCCGAGGCAAAGCAGAAAATCGCCGAAAGCAGGTGGTTCGGAAAGCTGTGTATCGCACTAATGGCATAGCTTACGCCTATCATAGCAAGAAAGCAAAGCGCAGGCGACAGAATAAGCAGGCTGTACCACTTCTTTTTGCCCAAAAACCAGCCGAAAAACGCCATCGGGAACGTCAACAGCGTCCAGTGGAACCAATAACCGTAGTACATAAAGATTCCGAAGCCATCGTAATAAAACGGCACCTGTATAAGATAAACAAGCGGCTGGCTGATAAGGAAGAACGCAAAGGTCTTTACCGCCGAATCCAAAGGGCTTTTGCATCCGAGCATAATAATGACCGCAAACAGTATCCAGCACTCAAAGCTTATGCCTATGTCCTGAAACGAGGTTTTTATAAGCCCCGGAATTATCATCATCAGGGCGGTAAAAGCGCCGGCTATAACGGCAAAGATTATCACCTTTGGCCAGGTCATGCGGATTCCGCCGAACACCTTGCCATTCAGCTTGCTTACTTGATTGGACATTGTATCAACTCCTTCTCTGTGAATATACCACAAGCATCGGGGTTTGTCAACAAAATGCCTGTGTTTAAGCTTTTTTTAAGTCTTGTTATCTATAATAATAACTGTTATAATAATACCAAAAGGAAAAAGGGTGAGCGTATGAATATTTTGATAGTTGAAGACGAAAAACGTCTGGCACAGGCTTTAAAACAGATACTTACCGAGCAAAAATACATGGCAGATACGGTTTTTGACGGAAACGACGGGTTCGACTACGCCGTGAGCGGCATTTATGACCTGATTATTCTCGACATCATGCTGCCGTATAAGGACGGCTTTCAGGTTGCAAGTGAACTGCGCAAAAACAAAATTGAAACGCCTATTCTTATGCTGACTGCCAAGGACACCGTTCCCGACAAGGTGAGCGGACTTAACAGCGGCGCCGATGACTATATGACAAAGCCCTTTGCGCCCGAGGAGCTTTTGGCAAGAGTGAGAGCGCTGACGCGCAGGCGCGGCGAGGTTATGCTTGACGAAACAGATTTTGCAGATTTTAAGTTTAACGCCTCCGCCTCGGAGCTGAGCAAGGGCGCCAAGAGCGTTCACCTCAACTTTAAGGAGGCAGAGGTGCTCAAGCTGCTTATTGCAAATCACGACAAGATAATCTCGAAGGAAGAGCTTATTACAAAGGTTTGGGGCTATGATTCGGACGCAGGCTCCAATAATGTTGAGGCGTATGTTTCGTTTTTGCGCCGCAAGCTGAAGTTTATACAATCCTCCGCAGAGATAAAGGCAGTTAAAAAAATGGGCTACAGATTGGAGAAAAGCACATGATAAAACGTCTGAGGCGAAATATCATCACCGTAAACATGGCGCTGGTGGGCGCCGTTATCCTGCTGATTTTTACGGTTATTTGCTTCAACAGCTACAACACCGCAAGAAACGACCTGTTTCACGGCATGAACGAGCTTGTCAACCGCGACGACCGCATGAATGATGGTTTTAACAAAGAGCTAAACGGCGGTGCGACCGACGACTCTGCGCACGTCCCCCCCGACGGCGACAAGCCCATGCTGGGCAAGCGCGGCTTTAAGGGCGACAAGCCAGTTGAGATAAGCTCTTATGTGCTTGTTACGGTCAACGAAAGCGGCAGCGTTACCTCAAAAACCGAAAGCAACGCCACGATGGACGACGAGACCCTTGAAAAATGCATTCCGGAAGCGACTGCTGACAGGGGCTTTGAGGGTGAGCTGAGCGAATACGGTCTGCTGTTTGTTAAACGGACGGACATGAATGGCACAACTATAATATTTGCCGACAACAGCAGCATATATTCATCGCTTCGCGGCACGGCGCTGATAAGCCTTGCGCTGTTTGCGGGAAGCATGGTCGTGCTGTTTTTGATAAGCCTTGTGCTGTCCGGGTTTGCCGTTAAGCCCGTTAAAAAAGCGTGGGAGCAGCAAAAGCAGTTTGTGGCAGACGCTTCACATGAGCTTAAGACACCGCTCACGGTGATTTTAGCGAACAACAATATTATGAGCTCGCACCCCGATTCGACCGTTAGCGAGGAAAGGCAATGGCTTGAAAGCACTCAGGAGGAAGCCACGCATATGAAAAAGCTGATTGATCAAATGCTGTTTTTGGCAAAATCGGACGCGGGTGCCTCGCAGATGCAGCAAATTGATGTTGATCTGAGCGAAATAACCGAGGGAACGGCGCTGAACTTTGAGCCCGTGGCATTTGAAAAGGAAATTGATATTTCCGCGGAAATATCGCCCGGCATAATCGTAAAGGGCAACCCGACAGAGCTTAACCAGCTTGTACATATTTTGACAGACAACGCCGTAAAATACGCCGACAGGCAGACAACGGTTACCATTGAGCTTAAGAAAAAGGGCGATAACGCGGAGTTTTCGGTCAATAACCGCGGAAACGTTATTTCTAAGGAAGACATACAGCACATTTTTGACCGCTTTTACCGTGCGGAAAAGTCGCGCACCACAAAGGGCTACGGGCTTGGGCTGTCGATAGCCCAAAGGATAGTTGAGGGCATGAACGGAAAGCTGTCGGTAACAAGCGACGAGGAGAACGGAACGACCTTTACCGCCGTGCTGCCGATGTAATGTAATCGCGGTAAATTTTATACTACAAAAAACAGGGCGGGACGCGCTTGTGCGCCTCTCGCCTTGTTGTTTAAGAATATCATGGCTCTTTGATTATTAAAAAACGTTTAACTTGTTTTTTATTTGATTTTGATTGTTTTTTACGGCGCTTTCAGCCTGAAATAAAGAGTCGATTCTCTGCTTTTAAAATCCTATTCTTTGCTTATACGTCGCAAATTGCGATTAGTGAAAACAGAGTCATCCCAATTGCAGATCATATTCCGCAAGATACATTTGCAGATATGTCACGTCTTCAATTGTTACATTTCCGTCGCCGTTTGTGTCGGCGGCAGCGAGCTGGTCATCTGTTAATTCCTCGTATTCGGCAAGGTAGCGTTGGATGGCGGTCACATCACATATAGTGATTCTGCCATCGCCGTCAACGTCGCCGACTCCGGCAGTAACCCTGAACGTTGCCCACGCCTCACCGGAGAGCACACCGTTGCGGGTGGGCTTGGCGACAACGTTATAGGTTCCGATGTCCTTGATGTTTTCAGGTGCAATCTCGACCTCGACCGGCTCGCCGTTTTCATCTTCGACTACCTGGTAGTAAGTCAGGGTGTAGTCCTCGCCCTCGGCGAATTCAACGCCCATTTCGCTTGTAAGGGTCACTACAGGCGGAGTCAGCGTTTCGCCTGTATAGTACAGGGTGTCCTCGGACAGGTTCATCTCAACCACATCGCCGTCGGCGTTGACCATCGTGCCGAGCGGATGGACGTTCGTCACCTTCGTGCCGATCTCATCATGTACTATGGTGAACACCACCGAAACAGCGGCTGTTTGACCGTTCTCATTGGAGAAGCAGGCGGTATAGGTGTATTCTCCGTCAGGAAGCGACATCAGATAGTCGGTGCTTAAGCCGAGCGCAGCGCCGTCTTCTTGGGTAACGCTCCACATATCGAGCTCGTCCTCGGAAATGCCCTCGTCCTCGTTTTCGTCGTCGTCAGCGCCTACGGGAGAGGATGATTTCTTACCGCCATCAGGCTTATAGCTCTTGATCTCCTTGCCGTTTTTGTCAAACATTTTACAGCTTCCGGCTTCATCGGTGTTCGTCAGCTTGGTCAGCCAACCGGACTGCAGATTAGCAAAATTCATCTCGTTCGTTCCGGTAGCCTCATAGAGAGGGCTGAGATACCACGATGGGATCATCAGGTAGTACTTGTAACCCTCCAGATAATCCTGATCGCTGAAGCTCTGCAGATCCTCGGGGTTCATTTTTACGATAGATTCAAAGGCAGCTCTGTAGTCAGCCCAACGCTCGACATCAATAATCGGATAATCGAACCAACCCTTACGCACGCCATGGCAGATCTTACAAGTCTCGGTATACCAACAGCGGTAGTTGTAGCGGGTGAACATATTGAACAAGCCGCCCTTGTAGGGAGTCGCTTCAAACTTGGTTATCTTTCGTGTTCCCTTGAAATCGCACGTTCCTGTCATCAACTGTCCGCATTTTGTGCAATGCGTTTCATGTTCCGTCAAACTTCTCGGCTCCCATTCGCCGGGGGTGCAGGCTTCCTCTTGATCAAACAGCATCATATTGCATCTTTCGCAGCGGCTTCTGTGGGTATAGTTGGGATAAGAGCCTTTGGGCGTATAGTCGATCCTGCCGGTGCCAACATGGGAACAGAGCTGATCCTCGTGATGGCTGCATTTGGTGCAGTCGATGGAGACCTCGCCGTTATATATCTCATAGCCGCCGACAACAGACAGAACCGGCGTGACCTTGAGGTCGTGCGCCTCGCCTGTTGCAAAAACGACATGGCAGCGGCTGCAGCGTTCGTCGTGGGTGCCATTGCCCTTATCTACATATTCACGCGGCACGCTGTGGTCGCAATCGCCTTCGACCGCATAACTGCACTTGGTGCAGACGGTGCGATACTTTCCGGCAGGCTTTCCGGTCTCGGGATCATTTTGGGGTTCGTTTTTGAGATCATGCTTTTCGGCGTTGTTGAGCGTGGCGCCGCAATGCGTGCAATGGGACGTGTGCGTCGCGTTGTCCTTGTTGTCCACATATTCTTTGAGGTATAGGCTGTGGTCGCAGGTTTCCATGGCGACCGCGACGATCGTATAATCCGCGCTCGCGGAGCCGGTGAAGTTGCCCTTGCCTTTAACGGTCACGGTGTAGCTGCCGCTGTACTTTGATGGCTCGGGGAAGGTCGCGGTGTAGCCGTCTTCCGGAACGTTCAGGTCGCCCGCCTTGACGGAAGCGATCCGGGGCGTTTGATTATTTCCGTTGTAGGTCAGTTGGCTTGTTGACAGCGTGACCGAGGTGATGGTCGCCTTGTTGATCGCCCATACCGCCGGCTTTGCCTCGGTGGTTCCGTCCGTCCATTTCCAGCCGGAATCAAGGATCAGAACAGCGGTATAGATACCCGCGTTGGTCTGGTGATCGTTTAATGTAACCGTATAGCCCGCTGTCGCCTTATAGGGACACTCCTGCGGCTGACCGGTATAGGGCAGCACGACCTCTTCGGGCGGCGCGATGGTCTTGTCATCCGCGACGATGTTGATCTCCTTGGGATATTTGCTCTTGTCCTCAATGGTGATCTTCGCTTCGTCCGATACCACCACGCCGCCGGGCGGCAAAGCAGCTTCGGGGATATTCTCGGTATTCATGACGGTCTCGAGCCTGAAGCCGACCTGATCGTTGGGCTTGACGCCGCTGACCTCGGACATGCCGGTCGCCGGACTCTGCGTGATCTCCTGCGGATCGTTATCTGCCGCCATAGGCACATCATAGCGCACAGTGCCTTCGCCGCCGTTCTCCCCGCCGTTCCATGTCCAGATCAACTGGTTGTTCCATTCCAGCGACACGTCGGGCTTCATCGGACCTATCAGGGTCAATCCGACGCCGGGCAGGCTCTCGGCTGTTCTGCCGTCGGCAAGGTAGACGTTGTTATAACCCTCCATGAAGTAAACCGCGTTGGAATCGCTGATATCCTCGTTTACATGGAATTTCACCTCCATGGGCAGGTAGGTGATACCATCCTTGGTATAAGGCTCTTTTACGGATATTTTGGTGATTTTTCCCTTGTAATTGTTGGCGTCAAACCCGACAGCCTGTTCGTCATCGACCACAGCCGACGACGCCGTTACCGCGCCGAGCGGTATCATCGTGATACACAGACACAGCGACAAGAGAATTGCCAATATTTTCTTTTTCATTAGTTTTTCTCCTTTCGGAAGTGTTATATTTGATTTTTTAATTTAATACATTTTGAACTCATTCATCTCTCTTTGAATAATTCGTTTGCATATCGTTCAGCTCTATGATTTGTTTTTTATATACGAAATACAAAATCAGCCAGATAACAAAAAACGCTGCGATCTGTGCTGAGGCTATTATCAAGGTCTCGACAATGCCGCCTACCCAGCCGAGCAGATATGAAACCGGGATGAACGGGAGGACAATCAAGGCGCAATGCAAAGCGGTAGCAGACGCCAGCGGCAAAAGTTCGATTTCATAGAAGGTCATTCCGGCAAAGCAAAGCGCACCGTATAACCCCGAAAAAACACTTTGCAGGATAATAGCAGCGACGCCGTTGCCGCCTGCCATATCGAGCAGCTTTTGGGAAGCGAATGAAACTCCGCCGGTATCGGAGGCGCCGGTCAGTACAGCGATCAAATCACCGACAACGATTCCAAGCAGAAAACCGATACCTGCTCGTTTTAAAATCTTTTCTAACACAGGTAACCCTCCTCTTTTGTAAGTCTTTCCTTGATAATCGGGATATACCGTCGTGAAGCCCATGTTTCCATTCCGTTGTCAAATTCGATGCGCAAGGCGCCGCTAAGCGTAAAATCATATTTACGAACCTTTTTCAAATCGATGATCTCAAACCGCGACACACGCAAAAAGCGGTCGCTTAAAATATCCTCGATACTTTGCAAAGATTGCTTCGCGTGGAATTTGCCGTTACGGGTTACTATCTGCACATTCTTTCCGTCGGCAGAAAGAAAAACAATATCCTTTTCTTCGATAACGCTCGGACAATTGTTGTTGTCGAGCACGGTAAGCCTGACGGGTTCACGGTGTGTCAGCTTTTCAATCAAGGCGTTTATCTGCTCATCACGCTTGTCCGCACGAATGATGATGTCAATACCGTTAAGAGCTTTGTCATTTTCAAAGCGAACGTTTATCTTTTTCATACGGCAAATCCTCCCTTCTTTTTCTTTTCGTTTCGGGATGCAGGTAAATCCCCGGCTGTTCGCCGAAATACAAGCAATCTCTGCAGGACGGATTTGTCAGCCGACACACTTTGCACCATCCTTGGTGTTCCCATCCGTATTTTGTATGGCAGCTCCGACAAACAAACAGAGGACAATTCCCGCGTATGAAGTGTTCCAAATCTATAACTTTATACCGCATACCGAAAGCTCCCCGCATTATGTTACAAAAACAATATAAAATGAACAAAAGACGAAGTCAAGGCAATTGGAACAAACGGTAGAATACAAGGAACAAGCGGTTTGTTGTTTGGTTTATTGTTTATTCTAACCCGAAAAGCTACACAGGAAAGCCGTTTTCCTTCAAAAACAATCGCAGTCTTATATTCCCTACGGAAACATTCTCGCACAGGGTCAGATTGGCTATCTTATATCCCTCGCGGCAATGCAGCGCATGTATCTGACTGCCGTCGTGAAACAGAAACAGCTCGTTGTAGCGGTCATACTCGCGGTCATAAAAATCGAAGCACGGGATGTCCTTTATCAGCGCCACCGCCTTGTTGCCGAATTCATCCCGATATATTTTTATTCTGCTACAATTTGCGCCGTAAGTGTGTTCGCTCTCGTCGAGCACCTCTTTTTGAAGCGTCTGATAGCCGACATATTTTTTGCCGTTAACTTCATACTCAACCTCATAGTCCGCCGGAAGCTCCCTGACATTCTTGCAGCTTATGCCGCACCTGAACTCGCTGTTAATATATTTGGTTTTTCCTCTTCCCTCATCAACGTTCGGTTTTTTGGCTTGCGGCATTTTGCCTGCGGAACCCGAAGAGGGTTTTTTCTTTGCATTTTCGTCGTGCAAAATACAGTATGCCGAAAAAGCTCCCAAAGCTCCCAAAATAATTAAAGATGTCAACATTGCCGATCCTCCGTTCTGTTTATTATTTTTTGAAGTACAGCCTGACGGAACATCGTTACCACTCCCTTCTTTATGTTGATTTGATTATAACTCAAATCACCCTAAAACGCACAAAAAATACATAAATAACCCTCGAAAACGCATTTTTGGGTGCCGGTGGGCACTTTCTCCGCCTTTGGAAACCTTTCAACTAATTATAACGATTCTGAAACGGCGGGTCAAAAATTGCGCTGACATCTGCTTTGCCTATTTATACATATAAAACTATCGGGAGGAACAGTCTTTGCCGTTCCTCCCGACTTGTTATTTACGGTTATTTATCAGTTGTGATATGCAAGCGGTGCAGCGTTGGGATTGAGGGTGGGATCCTCGTCATAGAAGGTGAGGAAGTTGCCCTTATCGGTGATATTGCTGTCGTCGATAACTACCCACATCTCGGTGCAGCCAAAGCTCTTGCAGTCGGCTGTCTGAGCGCCGTCGGTGGAAACGATGACGTTGTAGAAGCCGTTGTTTGCCTTAAGGTTGTATTTGAAACTGTAGTCGAACCAGCCTGTTTCGGTGTTTTCTACAGCCGATACGCCCGGCCATGAGCCGCCCGTGTAGTTATCGGTATCGTCGGTGCCGTCAACCTTGGCGCCCCAGATCCAGAGCTTGGGTGCCCATGTGAGAGCGCCGCTGTGCTTGAAGTGCAGGGTAACGTCGAGGTCTGTGCCGTCGATGTAATAGAAATCGATCACATACTGCTCGCCAAACGGGATCTTGCCCTTCTGCATACCCGGAAGCTTGTTTGGATCAAGCGAATAACCGAGCTTGTAGTACTTGGGAGCGGTAAACTCGTCGCCGACTCTGCCTGTGATAACATAGGGATCGGCAAGTGTCTTGGTGCTGCCCTGAGCGTCGGTGTAGTAGTAGTTTACAACCACGCTGCCCTCGGATAGTCTCATCTCTGCAAGATACATCTGGATCATGGTGATGTCGTCGATGGTAACCTTGCCGTCGTAGTTGATGTCGAGGGTGGCGTACTTTTCGTCGGAAACGGTTACCATTTCAGCCATAATTCTCTGGAACTCGGTAACGTCGTTGATGGTAACTCTGCCGTCTTCGTCAACGTCGGCGTTTACCTTGAGGCTCTCGGGAACATAGTCCATATAAACATAGGTAACGGTCTGCTCTTCGTCGGTAAACTGACCCGATTCATTGCCCCTTACCTCTTTGAGCTCATAGGTGTCGGCAACATCCGCAGAGGGGCTCGCCTGATAACCGTCGCCCACGTTGCCGTAAAGCACGGCAGGCTCTGCAAGCTGTGTGCCGTCGCGGTATTCATAGTTAACTACCACTCTTGCGGCATCTACGTACCAATAGGTAACCTTTGCGGTGCCGTCGTAAGTACCCTCGGCATCGCCTTCAACGCCGTTGAGCACATATGCCTCGGAAACAGACTGTGAGGGAACGGTGCAGTAAGGAGTTCCTGTTTTGCCTCTGAGAACAACAGAATCTGCAAGCACGGAGCCGTCGCCCTCGTACTTATAGCTAACCTCTACTCTGCCTGTGTCGTCGGTAAGACCGGCAGCCTCAAAGCCCTCCTTATCAACAGCTATAAGCGTTGACTGAGGAGCAACGGAGAACGCCTTGCCCTTGACCTCGGAAAGCGCGGTGAGACCTGCTTCCTTGTCGTTGGCGATAACTACCCACTTTGAGGATGTGGTGAGGTCGGGATCCTTCATTGTAACCTTTTGGGTTCTCTCGGTGGAATTGTGGATAACTACCATCTTGTTCCACTCGCCCGCTTGATCATTTGTAATGGTATAGGCAACGGTACCCGAATCCTCGGTGAGCACGGGAGTGCCGTCGGTGTTGTTGCGAAGCGAGTTGAAATAGAATTTGTCGGCATAAGACATATCGGAAGCGGTAAGAGGACTGAATGCCTTTCTGATCTTCATCAGACCCTTATAGTAGGAGATGAGGTCGGCAAACTCTACAACGTTGTTCCAGCGAATCTTGTTGATCTCGGGAGACGACTTGTAGCTGTTGTGATCGCCGAACTTGGTGCGTCCCATTTCCTCGCCTGCAAGGGTGAAGTAAACGCCCTGCGAGGTGTTGAGGATACCCGCTGCCAGCTTGTTGAGGCGGAGCGCAGCGTCGTTTCTTACGCCGAATTCAGCCTTGGTGTAAGAGGTGGCGATTTGGTCGTAAAGCGGCAGGTTGTCGTGGCAGGCAGCATAGGTCACCGTCTGCTCGGGAGCATGTGCGGTCCAGCTCTGAGGGCTGTAGGTATTGGCGCGAACACCGGAGCGTACTTTTTTTGCGTATGAAGCCGTACCTGCGATGAAGCCCTTGTCGGTCACGTCAAAAACGCTGCCCTTGATACCGTCGCGGATGGTGTCGTTGAAGAACGCCATTCTTGTGTTAAGATAAGCGGAATAAGCCTGAGTTGAGGGGATAAGGTTTGCGCCGGTGCAGGTCTTTGAAGGCAAGGTGGAGGTTCCGCCTGTCCAGCCCTCGCCCCATGTGGTGATGCGCGGGTCGATCTCGTCGAGCTTATCGCGGATGATGTTCATGGTCTCGGTGTCCATAAGACCCATAAGGTCAAAACGGAAGCCGTCGATGTGATACTCGTTTACCCAGTAAAGAACGGAATCAACAACATATTTTCTCGCCATGGCGCGCTCGGTGGCAACCTCGTTGCCGCAGCCCGAACCGTTGGAGAACGTGCCGTTGCCTACCATTCTGTAGTAGTAGTCGGGAACGGTAGCCTGGAAGCATGATTCGTCCTTGTGGTTTGAGTAGGTGTGGTTATAAACAACGTCCATAACAACAGAGAAGCCTGCGTTGTGCAGAGCCTGGATCATCTGCTTGCACTCTCTGATCCTCACGTTACCGTCGCGGGGGTCGGATGAATAAGAGCCCTCGGGAACGTTGTAGTTCTGAGGATCGTAGCCCCAGTTGAACTGGTCGGCGTCGCCGTCCTCTTTGATTGACTGGAAGTCATAGAAGGGGTTGAGCTGTACTGTGGTAACGCCCAGCTCCTTAAGATAGTTGATACAGGTGGCGTATGTGCCTTCGCCGTTAAGGGTGGTGTTGTCCTCGGTAAAGGCAAGGTATTTGCCGCGGTTGCCTTCGCTCACACCCGAAGCCTCGTCCCAGGAGAAGTCCTTGATGTGAAGCTCCCATACGCTTGAATCGGTTGATTTATCCTGAAGCACATGGGTGTCGGAGTCCCAGCCGTCGGGGTCGGTGTTTGACAGGTCGCAAACCATGGAACGCTTGCCGTTAACGCCTGTGGCGATAGAATAAACGTCCTGGGTCTCGGCTGTCTGTGTGCCCGATCTCTTGGGGAAGGCGGTGTTGATAGTGTAGGTGTAGTAGGTGTTGACAAGATCTCCTGTCACGGTTGTTGTCCAAACGCCCGTCCAGACCTCGCCGTTCATCAGCTTTTCCATGGGAACGCTGCCGAGGTTGGCTGCGCCGGTCTCGCCGTCGGAGCCTGTTGCGTAACGGTTGAGCGTTACCTCTGTTGCCGTGGGCGACCAAACCTTAAATACTGTTCTCTCGGGGGTGTAATCTGCACCCAGATCGTCCCCGTCATAGGTGTATGCGGCGTCAATCGCTTCATTAGCCTTGGCATAAGCGTTTGTAGCCGAAGCAGGTTCGCCGTCGGCGACAGCCGCCATGCCGGGTATGATGCTTGCAGAAGCCATAACACACACAGCAAGAACAGAAGAAAGGATTTTCTTTGTTGCTCTCATTTGGATGTTCCTCCTTATAAATCTTTTTGAATGTTTGACTGCATTTATACAATTCCGCAAGCGCGGAAATAAATACCTGTAATTTCTAAATAAGAATTATTTGCCGTCGGGCTCCAGCTCGTCGCTTATGTCCATTGCGGCTCTCAGCCTTTGTTTGCGCCTTGTGCGCGAGATGATGACCGAGGCAACGCACAGCGCAAGGATAACTCCCGCGCCTATCATAACATAAACCAACACGCTCTTGAACGGGTCGGGGCGGCTTGAATAGCGGAAAAGCACGTTGATCTCGCCCTTTTGGAACACGCCGAAGCTCTGCTCGGGAACGGCGATAAGGTTCATATCCTCGTACTCGTTCTGCGGAATCTGATATTCCTCTCCCTCGTTGCCCTTGACCGTGGTTTTTTCGATGATCTCGCCCTTGTCGTTCATATACACCGCGTTGACGATGCACTCGTTGGGGTCGGCGTCATCGGTCACTCTGGTGTATTTATACAGCACCTCAACATCATGGTCGGGCAGGATACCCGCGCCGTTGTCGGGCAGCTCGTCCATAACAAGGCGGTAGTTCTCGATCTCGGGAAGCTCCGGGGTGAAGTATGATGAGCCCTCGCGGTTGTTTATAATAAACGAATCCTCAAGCTCGGAGCCGTTTATGTCATCGACAAAGCGGATGACCGCCTTTGCCATCTTGCCCTCGTAGGGCTTTACGTAGCACTCAACAAGCTTTACGGTTTCATCGATTCTGCCGTTTTTCTCGCCGTTCACCGACTTTATGTCGTAATTGAGCTTTGAGGTGACCTGATTAACGTCAAACACGGTTCCGGGTTCACCCGTTATCACCTGAGCGCCGAGCTTTTCCTTGGAATCGTCGTCGTAGTAATTGATCACGACCGCACCCTCGTCGTCGGCGATGCCCGCTCTCTCATAGCTTGCCTTGTCTATGAGAATGGCTGCGGAATGTGCCTTTACGTTAACGCTGCCCGACGCTGTGCCGAGGTTTCTCAGACCTGCGGTTTTTTCGTCGGCAATTTGGATCCACTCACCGTCGATAGTGATGTTTTTCTCCTCGTCGGAGCCGTTGAACACAACGCACGCCTTGTCCCACTTGCCCGAGGAAAGGTTGGGTACATAGTAGCCCGAAACTCCCGCGGGAAGGTTTTCGATCGAGGTGATCTTTTTGGCTGTGTCGGCGGTGCTGTCCGAGAACGCCTCAAAGGTATTGCGGATCTTGAGCAGACCTCTGTAATATTCCGTGAGGTCGCTGTAGGTCAACAGGTTTTTCCAGTCTATGCGGTTTTCCTCGCGGCTTGAGGCGTAGGAGTTTTCGTCGCCGTCCTTGCTGCGTGCAAATTCCTCGCCGCTGAGGAAGAACGGTATGCCCTGCGAGGTGATTATTATTGCGGCGGAGAGCTTGTTCATCGCCACAAGCTCCTCGTGGCGGACGCGGTATTCGCCGTTGTTGAGAACCGAGTCAACAAGCTTGTCGTACAGCGCGAGATTGTCGTGGCAGGACGCATAGCTGACGCATTGGGTGGGAGCCTTTGCCCAGCCAATGTCGCATTGACCGAGGAAGCCTGTTTTTATTCCGGCTCTGCTTGAGCCCTTTTGCACAAAGCCGCCCTCCTTGCCGAACACGCTGCCCTTTACCGCGTCGCGGATGGTGTCGTCAAACGCGCCTATACGGTCGCTCAACTGGTTGAGGTTCTGCTGGTTTGCCATTACCGTGCCTGCGTCGGCGTTGGTGGAGAGGCTCCAAGCCTCGCCGTACATCAGTATCTTTTCGCCGCTGCCGTCCTCGTAAAGCTTGTCGAGGGCGGAACGAATCTCGTTCATGGTGGTAACGTCGTGAAGCCCCATCAGGTCAAAGCGGAAGCCGTCTATATGGTATTCCTTTGCCCAGTAGGTGACGGAATCTATCATGTATTTTCTGAACATCAGGTGCTCGGAGGCGGTGTCGTTTGAGCAGGCAGAGCCGTTTGAAAAGGTGCCGTCGGAGTTCATGCGGTAATAGTAGTTGGGAACGGTGTATTGGAACCACGAATCGGTTGAATAGGTGTGGTTATACACAACGTCCATTATAACGCCGATGCCTGCGTTGTGGAGCGCCTGTATCATCTGCTTACATTCCTTGATGCGCACGCTGCCGTCAAAGGGGTTGGATGAGAAGGAGCCCTCGGGAACATTGTAGTTGACGGGATCGTAGCCCCAGTTGTACTGCGACATGATGTCCTTGCTCTCGTCAATTGAGCCGAAGTCATACATGGGCATTATCTGAACATATTTTACGCCCAGCCTTTTAAGGTAATCCACGCAGGTGGCAGTACCGCCCTGTATGCCGTCAACTGTAGTGCCGTCTTCGGTAAAAGCCAGATACTTGCCGCGATTAGCCTTACTTACGCCGCTGGTGTCGGAGGACGAAAAGTCCGCAACCGAGGTTTCCCATACCGTGGCGTCGGTCTGGTGATCCACAAGCACGTGGGCGTCGTTTTCCCAGTTTTCGGGATTTGTCTTGGAAAGATCGACAACCATGCTGCGCTTGCCGTTAACGCCGCAGGCTCGCGCGTAAATGTCGGCGGTCTCGTAGGATTTATCGCCGTGGGTCACGGTGTAGGTGTAGTAGGTTCCGGCAAGATTACCCGGTATGGTAGCCGACCACACGCCCGTGTTTTTGTCGAGCGCAAGCTCGTGTTCTCTTACAACAGAGCCTCCCTCGGCGTCGCTTCCCTTATCGAAAAGTGTTATTTTCACGCTTTTTGCCTTTGGCGACCACACCTTGAAGGTGGTGGATTTTTCGGAATACACCGCTCCCAGATCGTTGCCGCTGTAGGCAAGCTTGTCAAGCTCCTTAGCATAAGCCTGATAATCGGTCTTTGTTTCGTCCGCAGACGCAGGCGCAGCGCACATGCCGCTCATCATCATAACAGCCAACACCCCTGTCAATATTTTTTTAAAACGCAAAGCAATGCCCCCCGTTTTCGGCAACCGTATCAAAAGGGTACAGTCGCACATTTTTATTATATAATTTTATCACATTACATCATTAATATTAATTCTGATTTAGAATTATTTTTTGAATATTGCCTATTTATTTTGTAGAATTTTAACCTGCGTTATTGTGCAGTTTACACAAAGAGCAAACCCTGCCGAAAGTATGCCTGCCGACAGGGTCAAATTTACGATACTATTTTTTTGTTCCGTGTTTTTCCAAATACTCGTCAATCTGTTGGCTGTCCCATATGCCGAGGTCGTCACAGCCCGCAAGATACTCGTTGTGGTGCCTTACCTCGTGATGAAGTATGCGTTCAAGCTGCCGATAAAGCTCGTCGCGCGACAGCGCTCCATACACACGGGCAATTGAGCCGTAGTAAAAGATAATAGAGTTGCCGATTATTTCGCGGCGGTATTCGCCGAGTATGTAGAGGTCGTTATTGACCGCTACGGGATGCAGCTTTGACTGCGGAACGATGGATATTCCGCCGCTTAATTCGCGGTAGAGCTCGTAGGGCATTGCGTCGGCTATTTCGTCGAGCATTTGGGCGCAGGTTTCAAAGTCAATCATATTTCTAAGAAAGAATATTAATAGTCGAGATAATCCTTAAGCTTTCTGCTGCGGGACGGATGGCGGAGCTTTCTGAGCGCCTTTGCCTCGATCTGGCGGATACGCTCACGGGTGACGTTGAACTCCTTGCCAACCTCTTCAAGAGTTCTGCTTCTGCCGTCCTCAAGCCCAAAGCGCAGGCGAAGCACCTTTGCCTCTCTGGGGGTGAGTGTGGAAAGCACGTCGGAGAGCTGCTCGCGCAGCATGGTGTGAGAAGCCGCGTCGGCGGGAGCGGGAGCGTCGTTGTCGGGGATAAAGTCGCCGAGGTGGCTGTCCTCCTCCTCGCCTATGGGAGTTTCGAGAGAAACGGGCTCCTGGGCGACGCGCATTATCTCGCGCACCTTATCAACTGGCATGTCGATCTCCTCGGCAATTTCATCGGGAGATGGCTCGTGACCGTTCTGGTGAAGAAGCTGGCTTTGAACCTTTTTTACCTTGTTGATGGTCTCGACCATATGAACCGGTATTCTGATGGTTCGAGCCTGGTCGGCTATGGCTCTGGTGATAGCCTGGCGGATCCACCATGTGGCGTATGTAGAAAACTTGAAGCCCTTGGTGTAGTCAAACTTTTCAACCGCCTTTATCAGACCGAGGTTGCCCTCCTGAATAAGGTCGAGGAACTGCATTCCTCTGCCCAGATAGCGCTTTGCTATGCTTACAACAAGGCGCAGGTTTGCCTCGGAAAGCCTTTGCTTGGCGGCAACATCGCCGTCGGATATGCGTATGGCGAGCTCTACCTCTTCCTCGCTGGTGAGCAGAGGCACCCGCCCTATCTCTTTAAGATAGACCTTTACCGGGTCGTCAATGGTAATGCCCGTGTCGGTCGGCGTGCCTGTGCCGTCCTCCTTGTTTTCGGTAAACGTGCTGAGGTCTATGTCCTCGATTTTGATGTCCTCAAGATCCTCGACGATCTCGATACCCTGCGACTCAATGGCGTCATAAAGCTTTTCAAGCTTTTCGGGGTCTATGTCTATCTCGCCGATAGCGTCCAGAATGTCCTGGTTGGTGAGCTGACCCTTTTGTTTTCCGAGCTCGACAAGTTCCTTTAATATCGATTTCTTTTCCTGCGGCATAGTACCTTTCCTTTCACTTTTTGGCTTTCCTTATTCTTTCGAGGCGTTCGTTAAGCTGTTCGGGCGTCATTTTGCTTATGTCGCCGCGATCCGGCCTTTCGCTTTCCTCGTGAATGACGTTTATATATTCGTCGAGCGCGCGTTTTGTTGAGGCGACGCCCGAGTATTTGCTTATTATTTTGTATATCTTGTTGCGTTCGTCGTCGGTAAAATCCGCCGAAACGTTGGTCATCGGGTCAAGCCCCTGCTCCGTGCGCTGCAAAAAATATGAGTAGTAGCGGCGCATCAGCGTGTTTTGAAACTGTTCGGGCTGAACCCTGCTTTTTATGTAGTCCGCCGAATCGGGGTGGCTGAGCAGATGCGCCAAAAGCGCTTCCTCTGCCGAGGAGCTTCGCGGTTTTTTTGCGCGGTCGGGATCGAGCCTGTCTCCCCTGCCCGACAAATCGGTTTGTATCTTGCGCTGCTGCTTTTTGTACTGCTCGCGGCTGAGCTTTTTGCCGTGCTTTTCCACCTGAGCCATAAAGGCGCTTTTGTCAAGCCCGAACTCACGGCACAGCTTTGAGGCATATACGTCCTGCTCTATGGCGCTGCTTATGCCTGCGACAAGCCTCGACGCCGCCTCAAGATAGCCAACTCTGCCGTCAGAGGTCTGCAAATTGTAGTCTGCACGCAGCTTTTGCAGGCGGTAATCGACATCGTTGCCGCTTTTTTCTATTATCGCCCTGAACGCCTCGGGACCGTCGGCTCCCTGACTTTTTATATATTCGTCGGGATCCTTGCCGTTCGGTATGGAAAGCACCCTTACAAGCAGACCGGCACCCCGAAGGATGGGTATGGCTCTGGCGGTAGCCTTCTGCCCTGCCTCGTCGGCGTCATAGCAGATAACGACCTCGTCGGCGTAGCGCTTTATCAGAGTTGCCTGCTCCGCGGTGAGTGCGGTGCCGAGCGTTGCGACTGCGTTGGCAAATCCCGCCTGGTTAACCGCGATAACGTCCATGTAACCCTCGCACAGCAGCAGGGTTCGCGTGCCTGCGTTTTTTGCGTTATTGAGCGAAAACAGATTTGCGCTCTTTTTAAAGACCGGTGTATCAGAGGTGTTGAGGTATTTTGGCTTTTGATCGGTCATTATTCTGCCGCCGAAGGCGATAACGTTGCCGCGCAGATCGATTATGGGAAACATGACGCGGTTTGTAAACCTGTCAAACACCCCGTTGCCGCTGCGCCGCCGAACGGCAAGGTTGGCTGAAACAAGCTCGTTTTCCGAAAAGCCGAGCGATTTGAGGTGATTTGTGAGCGACGACCAGTCGTCGTCGGCAAAGCCGAGACCGAAGTGACGTATGGTTCGGTCGGAGAGCATACGGGAATGGAAATAATCGAGTCCCTCCCTGCCTGCCGGCGATATGAGCGTTTTATAGTAATAGCGCGCAGCCTCACGGTTTGCCTCCAACACGCGCGTGCGCAGCCTGCTCATGCTGTTGTCGTAGGAGTTTTCGGGAATATCCATTCCGGCGCGCTGAGCGAGGAACTTGACCGCGTCGGTGTAGTCAAGGTTCTCTATCTTCATTATGAACGTTATTACATCGCCGCCGGCTCCGCAGCCGAAGCAGTAAAAATGCTCATCCTCGGTGTAAATATTGAAGGAAGGAGTTTTTTCGCCATGAAAAGGACATAAGCCGATCATATTGCGTCCCCTGCGCTTCAGACTGACATATGACGACACAACATCCGTAATACTGTTGCGCATTTTCAAATCCTGAATAAAGCTTTCGGGAAACGCCATGATACTCCCCCTTTCCCGTTCACTATCTTTCTACGATAAAAAAACGATAAACCCTTTATTATTTTAAAAAAATTATAAATTCGTCACACAAGACGCCTCGCCGCATTCCGTTTCAAAGTAATCCTCGCCATCAGCTGCGGCGCAAACCTCGCCCGAGGTCGCGTCGGCAAGTTTTTTGTTGAGCGCATCAAGGTCGCCGGGCTTGATGTGAAAGCGCAGGACAACGTCCGCCTCATATACCGTGTCGTCAAGTCCTGCCGAGTGTTCGGCGATAAGCGAGGAAACCTTGCCGTATTGGTTGTAGGAGCAGCGCGCGGTGCAGCTTAGACAGCGCTGCATAAGGATTATTCCGCCTGCCTGAAGCGCGAGCTTAGCACCCTGCGAATAGGCGTGCACCAAGCCGCCCGTTCCAAGCAAAACTCCGCCGAAATAACGTGTAACGACAACGCACACATCAAACACGCCGTTTTTGAGGATAACGTCGAGCACGGGCATTCCGGCTGTTCCCGAAGGCTCGCCGTCGTCGCTGTAGCGCTTGATGTTGCCCTCGCGCAGAGAGTAGGCATAGACGTTGTGCCTTGCGTCCCAATGAAGGCTTTTTATTTTGCCGATGAACTCAACCGCCTCCGCTTCGCTTTTAACGGGCTTACAATAGCCGATAAAGCGCGAGCGTTTTTCGGTAAATTCATCCTTTGCTTCGGTTTTGACTGTCTTGTAGTCGCCTGTCATACTCGGCACCCCTAAGAAAACAAGGCAGCACACATCGTGCTGCCCCGGATGTTTTCAAATTATTTTGTGATGTTGAAACGCTTTTTGAATCTGTCAACACGTCCGCCTGTATCAACAAGCTTCTGCTTTCCTGTGTAGAAAGGATG
Organism: uncultured Ruminococcus sp.; assembly: GCA_902798365.1. Taxonomy (GTDB): domain Bacteria; phylum Bacillota; class Clostridia; order Oscillospirales; family Acutalibacteraceae; genus Ruminococcoides. The sequence goes on along the minus strand of CADBWP010000010.1, from coordinate 4,286 downwards.
ACACTTGGAACAAATTTCAACACGGATATCTTTTCTGGTTGAACCTGTTTCGATAACATTACCGCAAGCACAAGTAATTGTTGTCTGCTCATACTTAGGATGGATATTCTCTTTCATTCTTCTCACCTACTTACTTTACGCAATTAACAGACTGATTATACTACATCTGTTTACAAAATGCAAGTGTTTTTTGAAAAAAATTCTATTTAACAACAACAGCCTGCAAGCCGATCTCCTGAAAACGGGTCTCGGCAAGCTCTTTTTCGTGCGAAACCACCTTGCCCGCGACCGAATCGCAGAATATGTAGTTATCTTTGTCATAGCCGATAAGCACCATGCAATGCTCGTTTTGCCGCCATGCCATTGTTTCGCCCACCTTGTGGGTCGCGTTTTCATCCACAAAGTTGACAGCCCAGCTCATTTTTTCGTAGGACTCCATCATATAGGTGGTAACCCAGGTCATTACGGGGATGTCGTTGTCGATGTAAAGGTCGCAAAGCTCCTTAAGGGTGTGACCGTTTACGGCGCGCGCGAGCTTGTTTTTGGGCTGAGTGATAAGAAAGTTGTTCATTGACTTTGCCATTGCCGGAGAATTTATGCCGCAGCCCGTGAAAATGTCGCCCACAAACGCTGAGTTCATGTCGGGTGCGTACATGGTTCCGTCGTCGCCGTAGTATATATCTCTGCGAATAAGGTATTTATCCACAAACTCGTGCTCGTCTATGTCGTAGCCCAGACCCTGAAGCAGCATTGTGCAGGCATAGGTCTCGCAGCCTGCCTTGTAGTAATCCTGAACCACTACGGGGATGCCCTCTATTATGTGAGAATCGGGCACGGGCGGCTCGGTAGCAACGGTGGCAACGACCTGGTCGGCGGTTGAAACGTCATAGTTTATGGGTATATCGTCCTTGGGATAGGCGATTGCCGAAATGATTATGGTGAGCGACAAAACCGCCGTGAACACGGTCAAAAGGTTGCGCTTTACCCTTTTTGGCTTGCGGCGCATACGCGCAGAAAGCCTATCGACGGCTCTGCCTATGCTTTGGAAGAGCCGTCCCAAATATCTGAGCAGCTTATTCTGTTTTTTTTTACCGGTTTTCTTCCTTTTGAACTCATTTGTTACCCTTATCCAAATATTCCTTGTATTCTTCAAGACACATATCAAACGCGCGCATTTTTTCGGCGTGTTCAACACCCACATATCGGTAAAGCGACCCGGACGGAGCTATGTGCGTCAGGTCGTCCTTGCCGTCGGGGTATCGCAGAATAAAGCCGTGGCGAATACATTCGCGCTCTACAAATGCGCGCGTGTGAACATCGCTTACGTCAATGCCTATCAGCAGTCCCGTCTGCGCCTCGCTGCAGCCTGCCTCGGGCACAAGCCTCTGAGCCGCCGCCTGAGCCCTTACGGGTGTATAGGCAGGGTCTGAGGTGAATTTTGCCAGGTTTTCTTCAAAAAGCTCCTTTTGACGGTTGTAGGAGGTATAGCCCGAGGTGACGTGAAGCTCTATCCCCTGCCGCGCCGCCTCGTTTGAAAAGGATGTGAGCGGGTCAAGTATGACCGAGCTTATCTGAACGCCGCCGAAATCGGCAAGCTCGGGCACATAACCGGGCTCGAGGCTGTGCTGCTTGTTGACGATCTGCAAAAGCAGTTCGTCGCCGGGAGCCTCGGGTTTTTCCTCTGCCTGCTGCACAGGCTCGGCTTGCCGCGTCAAATAAACGGCGGCAGATAAGCCCACGGCTGCGCAAAGCACGGCTATGACCGTAATAATGACCGCAAGCGGTTTTTTGCGGCGCCTGTAGGGCTTGATGTAGCCCGTTTCGCTGGCAAGCAGCGCCTGCTTTCTGCGCAGTTTAGACTCTCTGTAGCTTTTCTTTTCGTATGGGGAAAGACCCATATTTCACCTGCTTTATTTAATAGCCTTTGAATCTATTTCTTCTCTGACCATGGCTACAAACTCCTCTGTGCTCATAGCGCCGAGGTCGCCGTCCTTTCTGTGGCGGACGGAAACGGTGTTAGCCTCTATGTCCTTGTCGCCCACGATGATCATGTAGGGCACCTTTTCAAGCTGCGCCTCGCGGATCTTGTAGCCGATCTTTTCGCTTCTGCTGTCAACCTCGACGCGCAGACCCTCTGCCTCAAGCGCTTTTTTAACGTCATAAGCGTAATCAAGGTGTCTGTCGGCAACAGCCAAAAGCTTTACCTGTGTGGGAGCAAGCCACATGGGGAACGCGCCTGCGTATTTTTCGATGAGCATTGCAAGGGTTCTCTCGTAGCAGCCGATAGAGGTGCGGTGGATGATGTAGGGGTTCTTCTTTACGCCGTCGCGGTCAACATATTCCATGCCGAACTTTTCGGCGATCATCGGGTCTATCTGAATGGTGATGAGCGTGTCCTCTTTGCCATACACGTTCTTTGTCTGGATGTCGAGCTTGGGGCCGTAAAACGCCGCTTCGCCTATGCCTATCTTGTAATCGAGTCCGAGATGATCGAGGATCCTGCCCATCATGCCCTGAACCTCGTCCCAGTCCTCGGCGGTGCCGATGTACTTTTCGCAGTCGTTGGGATCCCATTGCGAGAAGCGGTAGGTTACGTCGTCAAAAAGACCGACTGTTTTAAGCATGAATGTTGCAAGCTCTACGCAGTTTTTGAACTCGTCCTCAAGCTGCTCGGGAGTACACATAAGGTGACCCTCCGAGATAGTGAACTGGCGAACGCGGATAAGTCCGTGCATTTCGCCCGAAGCCTCGTTGCGGAAGAGCGTTGAGGTCTCGTTGTATCTGAGGGGCAGGTCGCGGTAGGAGCGCTGCTTGTTGAGATATGCCTGATACTGGAAAGGACAGGTCATGGGTCGCAGAGCATAAACATCGTCGTCGCTGTCGGGGTCGCCGAGGATGAACATGCCGTCCTTGTAGTGATCCCAGTGTCCGCTGATCTTATAGAGATCGCTTTTTGCCATAAAGGGAGTTTTTGTCAGCAGCCAGCCGCGGCGCTGTTCCTCGTCCTCTACAAAGCGCTGCAAAAGCTGAATGACCCTTGCGCCCTTGGGAAGCAGGATGGGAAGTCCCTGACCGATGTAATCAACTGTGGTGAAGAAGCCGAGCTCGCGTCCGATTTTGTTGTGGTCGCGCTTTTTTGCCTCCTCAAGCATTTTGAGGTGCTCCTCAAGCATTGAAGCCTTGGGGAACGCAACGCCATATACGCGGCAGAGCTGGGCGTTGTTCGCGTCGCCGCGCCAGTATGCGCCCGTGCAGTTTGTGAGCTCGACAGCCTTGACGGCAGCCACGCTCATAAGATGAGGGCCCGCGCAGAGGTCTGTGAACTCGCCCTGCTTATAGAAGGATATTTTTTCGCCCTTGTCGGTGTGCTCCTTGGCAAGCTCTACCTTGTAGGGCTCGTTCATTTCGGTGAGAGTATTTATCGCCTCGTCGGGGTCAAGCTCAAAGCGCGAAATCTCAAGTCCCGATTTTACTATCTTCTTCATCTCAGCCTTTATCTTTTGCAGATCCTCTTCCGAGAAGGGCTTTTCAACGTCAAAATCATAGTAGAAGCCCGATTCTATAGCAGGGCCTATGGCGCACTTTGCGTCGGGATAAAGGCGCTTTACAGCCTGCGCCAAAATGTGAGAGGCGGTGTGCCAGAACGCGTGCTTTCCCTCGGGCTCATCAAAGGTGATAAGCTCAAGCTTGCAGTCGGCGTTCATAGGGGTTCTCAAATCGACCGTCACGTTATCTATTTTTGCGCAGCATACAGCCTTGTAAAGACCGGCGCCAATAGATTTAGCTACCTCGGCGGGTGTTGTGCCGTTTTCAAATTCCTTTACGACGCCGCCTTTTAATTCAACATTAATCATAATATCAGTCTCCTTATAAAACAAAAGTCCCAATGCCGGTAAAAAGCATTGGGACGAATTTACTCGTGGTTCCACCCAAATTCGGCGCATGTGCGCCCTTGTTGGTTCCTTAACGCGGAATACGCCGCGCCATTTCCTGCGCGGGGCTTAAGGGTGGTAAAACGCGGATCCCGATACGGCGCTCACACCAAATGCGCCACTCTCTGAAAGAGGATGACCGCGGATCATGTCCCTGTCACAGCCTGTAATGATTTACACTATAATAACACCTGAAAAGGTTTATGTCAACAGTTTTTTTCGGTATTTTCAAAAGGTATTTTCAAAAGGCAGCAAAAAGTTTCTGCACCGAATAAATACAAAGCCTTGACCCGCCGTTAATCAAACGTTAAAACAATAACAACGTTTTCAAAAGGCGGAGAAAGTGCCCACCGG